>NZ_JBJTJF010000104.1:0-12526 GCF_046095365.1 Mycobacterium sp. | reverse complement strand
GCCCGCAACCGTTCGCGCCAGCGCACCCGGGGCGGCCAGGCCGGCACCGGACACGTCGAGAAGACTTCCGCGCCAACGGATTCCGCTGACGCGCCGGCCACGCTCGGCGCCGGTTCGGCAGCCGGGCGGCTGATCGTGGCGCGCGCAGAACTGCGCCACCAGAAGGCGCCGATCAGCAGCGCCACCACAGCGGCTATCGCCGCCGCGGCGATGAGGTCACCCCTGGTGCGGCGCTCCGGTCGGATCATGGGTCAGTTCGGTGCGGCCCCGGCCTCGGCGGCCTTGCGCGGGCCGCGGCGGCGGCGACGGCGCCGGGCACCGGAGCCTGCCTCGCCGGCGGCCGGCGCGTCAGCGGAATCCGTTGGCGCGGAAGTCTTCTCGACGTGTCCGGTGCCGGCCTGGCCGCCCCGGGTGCGCTGGCGCGAACGGTTGCGGGCGGGACGGTCGGTCTTGGTGTCGGTGGAGCTGACCCGGCTGGAGCCCTTGGGTTCGGGGCGCTTCCGCCCCGCCCCGATCGAACCGCCGGCCCCGGCGGGGATGCCCAGCTCCTCGTAGAAGTGCGGGGAGGTGGAGTAGGTCTCGCTCGGCTCCGGGCAGTCCAGCTGCAGCGCCTTGTCGATCATCGCCCAGCGGGTCATCTCGTCCCAGTCGACCAGCGTGATCGCGATACCGGTCTTGCCCGCCCGCCCGGTGCGACCGATGCGGTGCACGTAGGCCTGCTCGTCCTCGGGGATCTGGTAGTTGATCACGTGGGTGATGTCGTCGATGTCGATGCCGCGGGCGGCGACATCCGTGGCGACCAGTACGTCGACCTCTCCCTCGCGAAATGCCTTGAGCGCCTTCTCCCGGGCGATCTGGCCCAGGTCGCCGTGCACCGCCCCGACCTTGAAACCGCGCTCGGCGAGCTCGTCGCACACCTTCTGGGCGGTGCGCTTGGTGCGGGTGAAAATCATTGTGGCGCCGCGGCCCTCGGCCTGCAGGATGCGGGCGACCATCTCCACCTTGTCCAGCGCGTGGGCCCGGTAGGCGAACTGCTCGGTGGTGTCGTGGGTGGCCGAGGACTGCGGGGACTCCGCGCGGATGTGCGTCGGCTGGTTCATGAAGGTGCGGGCCAGCGTGATGATCGGGTCGGGCATGGTGGCCGAGAAGAGCATGGCCTGACGCTGGTCGGGGATCCGGCTGAGGATGCGTTCGATGTCGGGCAGGAAGCCCAGGTCGAGCATCTCGTCGGCCTCGTCGAGCACCAGCACCGACAGCCCGCCCAGCTGCAGGTGGCCCTGCTGGGCCAGGTCCAGCAGCCGGCCCGGCGTGCCGACCACCACGTCGGCGCCGGCCCGCAGGGCCTCGATCTGCGGCTCGTAGGGGCGCCCGCCGTAGATGGCGACCACCGACAGCGGGCGGCCGCCCTCGGCGGTGAGGTACTTGGCGGCGCCGGCCAGGTCGTCGTAGACCTGCAGGCACAGCTCGCGGGTGGGCACCACCACCAGTGCGCGCGGGGCGCCGTTGAGCTCCGCCGCGCCGGGTGCGGTGATCCGGTGCAGCAGCGGGACGCCGAAGGCGAACGTCTTGCCCATGCCGGTGCGGGCCTGGCCGATCAGGTCGTCGCCGGCCAGCGCCAGCGGCAGGGTTAGCTCCTGGATCGCGAAGGCGTGTTCGATGCCCTGTTCGGCCAGCGCGCGAACGATCTCCTCGCGCACCCCCAGGGACGTGAAGCTGGTCGGGGCGTGGGTATGCAGATGTGTCATGTGCCGTTCTTCCGTCAGTCGTTCCTCGTGTTTGCTTTCACGCGCGCACGAGTGACTTCCGGAAAAACGTGGGCCTCGCGCCACCTCGGTGAGGATCGACGACGGAGAGGCGGGCCCACTGCGTGCACGCACATTACCGCCGTCCATCATACCTGCTTGGCCCGATCGGCAGGTACCGCGCCGACTACAGTGGCCGCATGGAAGCGACGCACGGGGTTTCGCCGGCCACCATCCCGGCCGACCATCCCGGCATCAACGAGCTGTTCGCGTTGCTGGCCTACGGCGAGGTGGCCGCCTTCTACCGGCTCACCGAAGAGGCGCGGATGGCGCCGGACCTGCGCGGCAAGATCAACATGGCGCGGATGGCCGCATCCGAGATGGGCCACTACGAACTGCTCAGCGCGACGTTGGAGAGCCGGGGGGTGGACGTGCTGCCCGCCATCACCGGCTATGCCCCGGCGCTGGAGAAGTACCACCGGCTCACCATGCCCAGCACCTGGCTGGAGGCGCTGGTCAAGACCTACGTCGGCGACGCGATGGCGGCCGACCTGTACCTGGCGATCGCGGGGTCGCTGCCGCCCGACATCGCCGAGGTGGTGCGCGCCGTGCTGGCCGAGACCGCACAGTCGCAGTTCGTGGTGGCCGAGGTCCGCTCGGCCAGCGGGCGTCAGCGCAACCGGCTGGCGCTGTGGTCGCGCCGGCTGCTGGGCGAGGCCATCACCCAGGCGCAGTACGTCCTGGCCGATCACGACGAACTGGTCGACCTGGTGCTCGCCGGCGGCGGGCTGGGTCAGCTGACCGACCTCTACGACCGGCTGCAGCGCACCCACTCCGATCGGATGGCTCAGCTCGGTCTGGCCTGAGGTGCCGGACCTGTAGGTCAGTGGTGGCAGGTCAGTGGTTGCAGGTCGTGCTGGGGGAGAACGTCGTCTGCGACACCACCGTCCCGCCGCCGGCGTCGGTGATCCAGCAGTTGAGCTGACTTCCCCGGCTGTTGGCGGTCACGTAGTTCACCGGCAGGTCGGGGATGAGCGTCATGGTCCAGGGCAGCGTCACGTTCTGCACCGTGCGCAGCGCGCCGGTCTCGTCGGCGTAGACCACGGTGACCGGATCGTCGGGCCGCTGGTTCCCGGCGATGGTGTAGACGATCTGGCGCAGATCGACCCGGGGCCGGGAGCCGGGCGCCCCGGCGTCGATGCGGACCGGCACCTCCGGCAGCGCCCCCGGGGCGACGGTGACGGTGACGGCCTGCGGGGCGGCGTGCGGGGTGTCCGCGCCGGGCGTCGCGATGACCGTGCGGGTTCCGGCGTGGTCGGTCGCGGTGGCGCCGCCGCCGGCCGTGATGACGCTCATGGTGGCCGCGCCGGCGGCCGCCAGGCCCAGCACCGTGCCCGCGATCCGCGGCCAGCGCGGCCGTCTGTAGTCGTCCACCCGGTCAGGTTAGGGACTGCCGCGCGGCGCCGCGCAGACGGCGCACGCACCCGTTGTCATGCTGTTACCGCAGCTTGATCACCTTGTTTGCGCCAAGCCCGGTACGGCGCGGCGACCGCGGTCGGCGTCCACTAGCCTGCTTCCAGACGCGAGTGAGAGGAAAGGGGCCACCTGTGGAGGTCAAGATCGGTGTCTCGGACAGCCCGCGGGAGCTTGTCTTCAACAGCCCCGATACCCCCGAGCAGGTCGAGCACCACATCCGGGCGGCCATCGCCGAGGGTGAGAACGCGATCCTGAGCCTCACCGACGACAAGGGCAAGCGACTGCTGGTGCAGACCGCCAAGATCGCCTACGTGGAGATCGGCGCCGCCGACGCGCGCCGGGTCGGCTTCGGCGTCGCCTCGCCGTCCTGACCGGACCGGTCGCCTGACCGGCCCTGTCAGCCGCGGGTGAGCGGCACGTGCGACAGCCCGCCCCAGGCGAACTGCACGGTGCCCTCGACGGCGTCCTCCCTGGAGATCGGCCGATCGGCGTCCAGCCAGTAGCGCGCGCAGTCCACGCTGATGCCCACCAGGCCGACGGCGATCATCCGCGCCCGGTGCGCCTCCAGCCCGGAATCCCGGCTGATCAGGTCGAACACCGCATCCGTGCAGGCGTCGGTGGCCACCTTGACCTGCGCGGCCACCTGCGGCTCGGTGACGTTGTCGTTCTGAAAGATCAACCGGTAGCCCTGGCTGTCGTGCTCGATGAAGTCGAAGAACGCCCCGACCGCCGCGCGCAGCCGCTGGCGGTTGTCGGTGGTGGTGCGCAACGCCCGGCGCACCCCGGTCACCAGGATGTCGATGTGCTGCTGCAGGACCGCCAGATACAGGTCGAGCTTGCTGGAGAAGTGCTGGTAGAGGACCGGTTTGCTGACCCCGGCCCGGTCGGCGATCTCGTCCATCCCGGCGGCGTGGTAGCCGCGGTCGACGAAGACCTCGCTGGCCATCGCCAGCAGCTGGTCCCGGCGCTCACCGCGGGGCAGCCGCCCGCCGCGGGCCGGCTTGCGCGCGGTGCCGGTGGGGTTGGGCATCGGCCCGACATTACTCTCCGGCGGCGGCGTGCCCGGGAGTCGGCCGGAGCGCCGTTATGCCATCCTGGGTCGGTGACCAATCAGCCGGGGCCCCGCGGGGGCGGTCGGGTGCCGGTGCTCAGCGCCGAGCCCAGCGAGCCGCTGCGGGCGCTGCGCGACCCGCTGGCCGAGGAGTCCGGCCGGCCGCGGGCCAACCGCGAGGAGCGCGGCCAGGTCCGCATGCAGAGCTGGCTGGGCCGGTTCCTGTCGACCTACGGCTGGCGGGCCTACGCGCTGCCGGTACTGGTGGTGCTCACCGGGGTGGTGCTCTACCAGACCTTCACCGGCACGTCGGTCCCGGTGACCCAGGAGGCGGTGAAGAGCCCGCCGACGATCGGATCGCTGGGCACCACCATCGTCGGCGCCCCGCCGCGCGGGCTGACCGAATTCGACGCCAACCTGCCCACCGGCATCGTGCCTGCGGGCGGGCCGTACACCGAGGTCGGCGCGAAGGCCTGGCACATCGTGCCGGGCACCACCCCGAAGGTGGGCGAGGGCACCGCCAAGACGTTCACCTACACCGTCGAGGTGGAGGACGGCATCGACACCTCCTCCTTCGGCGGAGACGAGGGTTTCGCCCGGATGGTCACCGAGACCCTGGGCAACCCCAAGAGCTGGACGCATAACCCGCAGTTCGCCTTCCAGCGCCTCGACGCCCCCGACGCCAAGCCCGACTTCCGGGTGTCGCTGACCTCCCCGGCCACCATCCGCGAGGGCTGCGGGTATGAGATCGAGCTCGAAACATCTTGCTACAACCCGATTTACGGGCCCGATGCCGAGCCGCGGGTGTTCATCAACCTGGCCCGCTGGGTACGCGGCGCCGTACCGTTCCAGGGCGACATCGGCTCCTACCGGCAGTACCTGATCAACCACGAGGTGGGCCACGCCATCGGCTACACCAGCCACGAGCCGTGCGACCGCACCGGGGCGCTGGCGCCGATCATGATGCAGCAGACCTTCTCCACCTCCGACAACGACGCCGCCCGATTCGACCCCGGATCGGTCCGGCCGGACGGCAAGACCTGCCGGTTCAACCCCTGGCCGTACCCGATCGCCTGATGCCCCTGCCGCCGCTGGTGCCGCCGGCCGCGGAGCTGACTCCCGCCGAGATCGCCCGCTACAGCCGGCACCTGCTGCTGCCCGAGATCGGGGCGACCGGGCAGCGGCGGCTGAAGAACGCGCGGGTGCTGGTGGTCGGCGCCGGCGGCCTGGGATCGCCGGTGCTGCTCTACCTGGCCGCCGCCGGGGTGGGCACCCTCGGCGTCGTCGACTTCGACGTGGTCGAGGAGTCCAACCTGCAGCGCCAGATCATCCACGGCAGCTCCGACGTGGGCCGGCTCAAGGTCGACAGCGCCCGCGACGCCATCGCCGAGGTCAATCCGCTGGTGCGCGTCCGGCCGCACCCGTTCGCGCTGAGCGCCGGCAACGCCGTGCAGATGTTCGGCGAGTACGACCTGATCGTCGACGGCACCGACAACTTCGCCACCCGCTACCTGGTCAACGACGCCGCCGCGCTGGCCGGAAAGCCCTGCGTGTGGGGCTCGATCGACCGGTTCGCCGGACAGGCCGCGGTGTCCTGGGAGGACGCCCCCGACGGCCGGGGCCTGAACTACCGCGACATCCACCCCGAGCCGCCGCCGCCCGGTGCGGTGCCGTCCTGCGCCGAGGGCGGTGTGCTGGGCGTGCTGTGCGCGTCGATCGCCGCGGTGATGGCCACCGAGGCCGTCAAGCTCATCACCGGCGCCGGCGAACCGCTGCTGGGCCGGCTGCTGATCCACGACGCGCTGGCGATGTCCTACCGGACCGTCGAGGTCCGCAGGGACCCCGCCCGGCCGCCGCTCACCGCTCTGGACGACTACGAATTGCTCTGCGGCACAGCGCCGGACGCCGCCGAGGCCGGCCTGACCCCGGCCGAGTTGCGCCGGCTGCTGGACTCCGGGGCGGCGGTCGCGCTGATCGACGTGCGCGAGCCGGCCGAGTGGGAGATCAACCGCATCGAGGGCGCCCGGCTGATCCCCAAGTCGGTGCTGGAGTCCGCGGACGGGCCCGCCCTGCTGCCGCCCGGCGCGGTCCCGGTGCTGTACTGCAAGACCGGGGTGCGCTCGGCGCAGGCGCTGGCGGCACTGCGCGACGCCGGTGTCGGCGGGGCGACGCACCTGCGCGGCGGGATCGTGGCGTGGGCCGCGCACTTCGATCCCGACATGGCGATGTACTGACGGTCTGGTTGACGCTCAATGACGTTGGCACGCCTTACCCTGGCGATGTGATCGACGAGCCGCCGCCCGAGCATGTGCTCGCGGCGTTCGGCCTCACGGGCGCGGTTCCCGAGGAACTCGACTCCGGCTGGGACAGCGGCTGGCGCTGCGGTGAGATCGTGCTGTCGCTGATCGCCGACCACGCCCGCGCCGCCTGGTCGGCGAAGGTGCGCGAGTCGATGTTCGTCGAGGGCCTGCGGCTGGCCCGCCCGGTGCGTTCCACCGACGGGCGTTACGTGGTGTCGGGCTGGCGGGCGGACACCTACGTCGCCGGCGCCCCCGAGGCGCGCCACGACGAGGTGGTCTCGGCCGGGGTGCGGCTGCACGAGGTCACCGCCGGTCTGGAACGTCCCCGGTTCCTGACCCAGGCGCCGGTTCCGCCGTGGACCGAGGTCGACGTGTTCACCACCGCCGACCGGGCCGCCTGGGAGGACCGCCCGCTGCAGAACCTGCCGCCGGGCGCCCCGCCGATCCCCGATACCCAGGACCGCGTCCAGTCCGTCGACCTGGTGCGGCAGCTGGCCGGGCTGCGCAGACCCACCGAGAGCCCCAGCCAGCTGGTGCACGGCGACCTGTACGGCACCGTGCTGTTCGCCGGCACCGCCGCGCCCGGGATCACCGACATCACCCCCTACTGGCGGCCGGCGTCCTGGGCGGCCGGGGTCGCCGTCGTCGACGCGCTGTCCTGGGGCGAGGCCGACGACGAACTGATCGAGCGGTGGGACGACCTTCCGGAGTGGCCGCAGATGGTGTTGCGTGCGTTGATGTTCCGGCTTTCGGTGCATGCGCTGCACCCGCGCTCGACCCCGGAGGCCTTCGCCGGTCTGCTGCGCACCGCCGCCGTGGTGCGGATGACGCTCTAAGCCGGAAAGTCGTAACGCACCGCGGCCAGCGGAACCCGGCCGCCCTCGGCGTGCACGCCCTCGGTCCGCAGCAGTTCCAGCTGCGCCGTCGCCAGGTGCCGCGCGGGACGGCCGGACGCGGTGATCACCCGGTGCCAGGGCAGATCCGAGGAGTCGGTGCGCATGATCCAGCCGACGATTCGCGGGCTGGAAAGCCCTGCCGCGCAGGCGATGTCGCCGTAGGTGGCCACCCGTCCGGGCGGGATGGACGCCACCAGCGCGCGCACCGATTCCACCTGCGCGTCGGTGACGGCGGGCATCTCAGGCGAGCATCCCGCGGATGACGGCGGCGGTCTCGGCCGGCTTCGCCAGCGGCACCATGTGCTGACAGCCG
This sequence comes from Mycobacterium sp., assembly GCF_046095365.1. Taxonomy (GTDB): domain Bacteria; phylum Actinomycetota; class Actinomycetes; order Mycobacteriales; family Mycobacteriaceae; genus Mycobacterium. Next base: position 4,748 of record NZ_JBJTJF010000104.1, on the reverse strand, counting down.
AAGTCCTCGAGGGTGAAGTCAGCGCCCAACTGGGCCGACAGCGCGCCGATCAGCGCCTCGGAGACATACGGTGGGTCACTGAACGCCGCACGCACCAGCGTCGTCGCAGTCCCCTTGTGCGGCAACACGATATCGCGGGAGAGCTCACTCCAGTAGGACATCATCGCCGGCCCGCACACCCGCCAGCCCCAGCGGCCGTTGGGCAGGGCGACCAGATGCTCGGCGATCTCGGTGTCCAGTTCGGCCGGCGGCACGTCGGCCCACGAGCCGGTGGCCTTCTCGGTGCGGGCCTCGTCGGGGTCGGTGTAGTCCGGGGAGGCCATCGTCGCCTCGGCGACCTCGCGCATCCGCTGCCCGTTCAGGGCGACGGCCGGGTCCAGCAGCACCAGCCCGGACACCAGATCCGGGCAGGCCGCCGCCAGGTGCAGCCCGACCGCCCCGCCGAAGGAGTGCCCGACCACCAGTACCGGGCCGTCGGCCTCCTTCTCGATCAGGGTGGCCAGCGCGGCGACGTTGGCGTCGATGGTCCACGGCGCGGCCCACGTCGAGTGGCCGTGGCCGATCAGATCCGGTGCCAGCACGGCGATGTCGGGCAGGTGCCGGCCGGCCAGGTCGTGCCAGCGTGCGCCGCGTCCGGTCAGCCCATGGATCATCAGGACCCGCGCCGGGCCGGGCGGCCCGTACCGGTTGAGATGGAGGGTCATCGGCGCTTCGCCCGTGCCTCGCGGAGCTCGGTGTAGTTCGGCACGTCCCGGTAGCGGAACCAGGCCGCGATGAAGATGGCCATCGAGGCGAGCACCACCACTTCGATCCAGAAGAACGCCAGCGCGTCGATCCACGCGCCGATCGGGGGAGCGCCGGGGAGGTTGACGCGCAGTGGCACCAGGGCGAAGAGCAGTACCGCGAGCCACCCGGCGAAAGGCGGCTCGACCGGTCTGCGTGCGGTGAACGCCGACCAGGCGACCAGCAGGGCCAGGGTGGCGATCACGACCAGCAGCATCAGGATGATGGCCACGAACACCTTCAGTCCGCCGGACCGTTCGATCTTCAGCGTGGTCTTGAGCGTTGATCCGTCCACCGTCAGATCCCAGTACTCGGTCCAGCCCTCCAGGCCGTCGCGCGGCGCGGACCACAGCCCGACCGGCGCCGGCTCCTCGCCGCGGCCGGTCAGCTTCTCGATCCTGACCAGTGGTGCGGCGACGGGTTCCTGGCGGTTGTCGGTGTACTGGTAGGAGTAGGTGTAACGGTCCAGCGGATACCCCAGCGGGTCGCCTTCCAGCGGGTACACCAGCAGATAGTCCTTGCCCACCGGAGTCCCGGCCGGAATGTCGGTCACGACGGGTCCCTCGACGACGTTCTTCGTCGACATGCGCAGCGGGACGGCGAATTCGTCGAGGGCGTCGTTGAGGTAGGAGCCCCTGGGCGCCAGTTCCACGCGCAGCGTCAGCTCGTTCATCGACGGGTCGAACCTGGCGCTCTCGAGGATGATGTTGACGCCGTCGGAAACCGGTGCCGGCTGCTCGGCGATGTTCGACTTGCCGGTGTTCGCGTAGAGGTACACCGAGGTGATCACGCACAGCACCACGGCCGCTATCACGGCCAGGACCCGGCGGGCGGTGGCACCGATTCGCCGGGCGGCACCGGTTCCTCGCATCGCGGACCTTTCTTTTCGCGACCGCACGCTACCGCGCGGTGCGCGGCGTCGATCGGCGATTGTGTCAGACCGTGGTGGTGTCATCGGTGTCGTGACCGAACCCGCCGATCTGCTCAGCCCGCACCTTCGCGGCACGCTGCGGGTGCTCGGCGGGCCGGGAACCGGAAAGAGCCGCCTGCTGGTGGAGGTGGCCGCCGCGCGCATCGGCGCGGGTGTCGATCCGGAGTCGGTGCTGCTGCTGACCTCGGGCCGGCTGGCCGCGGCCGCCCGGGGCGCGCTGACGGCGCGGCTGCTGGGGGCCGGCGCCGGGCCGCTGCCGGTGGTGCGCGAGCCGCTGGTGCGTTCGCTGCACAGCTACGCCTTCGCGGTGCTGCGCAAGGCCGCCGAGCGCGCCGGTGATCCGCCGCCGCGGCTGGTCACCGGGGCCGAACAGGACGCGGCCATCCGCGAACTGCTCGAGGGCGACCTGGCCGGCGGCGCCCGGGCCTGGCCGCGCGAGCTGCGGCCGGCGCTGAGCACCGCCGGGTTCGCGATCGAACTGCGCGACCTGCTGACCCGCTGCGCCGAGCGCGGCGTCGACCCGGCCGCACTGCGCCGCCTCGGCCGGGAGTCCGGCCGGCCCGAGTGGGTGGCCGCCGGCCGGTTCGCCGAACAGTACGAACAGGTGATGCTGCTGCGCGCCTCGGTCGGCACCGCGGCCCCGCAGGCCAGCGTGCCGACGCTGGGGGCCGCCGAGCTGGTCGGTGCCGCGCTGGAGGCACTCGCCGCCGACCCCGACCTGCTGGCCGCCGAGCGGGCCCGCATCCGGCTGCTGCTCGTCGACGACGCCCAGCACCTCGACCCGCAGGCCGCCCTGCTGGTGCGGGTGCTGGCCGCCGGCGCGGACCTGGCGCTGCTGGCCGGTGATCCCAACCAGGCGGTGTTCGGGTTCCGCGGCGCCGATCCGCAACTGCTGCAGCCCGATTCGGGCGGCCTGGTGGAACTCTCGCGCTCGCACCGCTGCGCACCGGCGGTCGCCCGCGCGATCGGCGGCATCGCCGCGGGGCTGCCCGGCGCGGCCTGGCGGACCCTTCAGGGCGCCGGCGGCGACGACGGCTCGGTCACCGTCCGGGTGGCCGACTCCGGGCACGCCGAGGCAGCGGTGATCGCCGACGCGCTGCGCCGGGCGCACCTGGTCGACGGCATCGCCTGGTCCCAGCTGGCGGTGATCGTCCGGTCGGCGTCGGCCGCCGCGGCGCTGTGCCGCTCGCTGGCGGCCTGCGGCGTCCCGGTCGACCAGCCGGCCCTGAGCGGGCCGATCGCCGAGCACCCGGCGGCCCGGGCGCTGCTGACGGTGCTGGCGGCCACCGCCGTCGGCCTCGATCCGCAGCGGGCCGAGACGCTGCTGACCGGCCCGGTCGGGCGGGTCGACCCGGTGTCGCTGCGCCAGCTTCGCCGGGCGCTGCGCCGCGGGGTCGACGAGCCCGCCGCCGACCTGCTCGCCGCGGCGCTGACCGGCCCCGCCCCGCAGCTGCCGGCCACGCTGGCCGCGCCGGTCAAGCGGGTCCGCGCGGTGCTGGCCGCCGCCGCCCGCGCGCACCGCGGCCACCACGACCCCCGCTACACGCTCTGGCAGGCCTGGGAGCGCAGCGGGCTGCAGCGGCGCTGGCTGGCCGCCGCGGACCGGGGCGGGGCCGACGGCGCGCTGGCCGAGCGGAACCTCGCCGCCGTCACCGCGCTGTTCGACATCGCCGACACCTACGTCGCGCGCACCACCGGCGCGTCGCTGGACGGACTGCTCGACCACCTCGCCGGCCTGGCGCTGCCGCCGGTGCTCGACGCGCCGGCGGCCGCCGAGACGGTGGCGGTGCTCAGCCCGCACGCCGCGCTGGGCCGGGACTGGGAGATGGTCGTCATCGCCGGCCTGCAGGACGGCCTGTGGCCCAACACCACTCCGCGCGGCGGGGTGCTGGGCACCCAGCGGCTGCTGGACACCATCGACGGCCTGGGCGACGAGGTGTCGGCCCGGGCGCCGCTGCTGGCCGAGGAGCGCCGGCTGCTGATCGCCGCGATGGGCCGGGCCCGGCGCCGGCTGCTGATCACCGCCGTCGACGCCGACACCGGCGACGAGGTGAGCCTGCCCTCGCCGTTCCTGCTCGAACTGGCGGCTCTGGCCGGCGGCCCCGGCCACACCCCGCCGCAACCGGTGCCGGCCCCGCCGGTGCTGTCGCCCGCCGCGGTGGTCGGGCGGCTGCGGGCCGCGGTATGCGCGCCCGACGGCGAAGTCACCGACGGCGAACGGGCCTGCGCGGCAGCCCAATTGGCCCGCCTGGCCGCGGCCGGGCTGCCCGGCGCCGACCCGTCGCAGTGGCACGGCCTGGCCGGGGTCAGCACCGACGAGCCGCTCTGGGAGGGCGCCGGGCACACCGTCGCACTGAGCCCCTCCACGCTGCAGACCCTGACCGACTGCCCGCTGCGCTGGCTGGCCGAACGCCACGGCGGCACCGGCGCCCGCGCGCTGAGCTCCACCCTGGGTTCGCTGGTGCACGCCCTGCTCGCCGACTGGAACGGCAGCACCGAACAGCTCGTCGCCGAACTGGAAAACCTCTGGGCCGCTCTGCCGTTCGACGCCCCCTGGTACGCCGCCAACGAGCTCGAGCGCCACCGCGCGATGATCGCCGCGTTCGCGGCGTGGCGGGCGGCCACCCGCGGCGAGCTCACCGAGGTCGGCACCGAGGTGGAACTCGACGGGGTGGTCGCCGAGCCGGCCGGCGGACTGCCCGGGGTGCGGGTGCGCGGGCGCATCGACCGCCTGGAGCGCGACGCCCAGGGCCGGCTGGTGGTCGTCGACGTCAAGACCGCCAAGACCCCGGTCAGCAAGGACGACGCCCAGAACCACGCGCAGCTCGGGCTCTACCAGCTGGCGGTGTCGGCCGGGCTGCTGCCCGACGGTGACCAGCCCGGCGGCGGCCGGCTGGTCTACGTCGGCAAGCCCTCGGCCGCCGGCGGCGCGACCGAACGCGAGCAGACCGCGCTCGGCCCCGCCGACACCCCCGGCTGGCAGGAGGCGGTGATCATCGCGCGGTGGCGCTCGAGCTCGTTGGCGGCGTACCAG
>NZ_JBJTJF010000103.1:0-11444 GCF_046095365.1 Mycobacterium sp. | reverse complement strand
ACCAGGTCGACGCGGTGATCGCGGTGGTGGCCGCCCGGGACCTGCTGGCCCGCCGGGTCGAGGTGGACGTCGCCTCCCATCACGCGATCGTCGACCCGATCCTTGCCGACCTTCGGGCCGAGCTGGCCGGTCTGGATCCCCAGCCGCCGGCCATCCCGGTGTTCGTCACGACCGGCGACTCGGGGAGCGACTCGAGCGTGGGTGCCTTCGACGCCGATCACTGGGTGGCCAACCTGCGCAACCCGGTCATGTTCGCCGACGCCGTCGCCGCCGCCGGCGCCGAGCACACCATGTTCGTCGAGGTAAGCCCGAACCCGGTCGTGACCTACGCCGTCGACGACACGCTGGCCGACTCCCACCACCACACCCTGGGCACGCTGGCGCGCGACGCCGACGACACGCTGAGCTTCCACACCAATCTCAACGCCACCCACACCGCCCGCCCGCCGGTGACCCCGCACGGCCCCGAGCCTCACGTTCCGATTCCCACCGCCCCGTGGCACCACACCAGGCACTGGATCGCGCCGCCCCCTCGCCGCGGCACCGGGGCGTCGGCCCCGGCTTCCGGCACCCTGCTCGGCGCGCGAACTCCGCTGGCCGGGGCGATGGCCGGGCATCTGTGGCAGGCGGAGCTGCTCCCGCAGGCCAAACCGTATCCCGGCTCACGACGCATCGCCGGAGTCGAGATCGTCCCGCCGTCGGTGCTGATCCGCACGCTCGTCGCCGCGGCGGCCGAAGCCGGTGCCGGAGGTCTCGAGGACGTCCGGTTCGACAGTCCGGTCACCGTCGACCAGCCGCGCCTGGTCCAGGTGTTCACCGACGGCGCGACAATCACCATCTCCTCGGCCGCGACGTCGGAGTCCGAGCCGCACTGGATCAGGAACGCGACCGCCCGTGTCGCGGGCCGGCCCGCCGGCGAGGCCGCCGAACCCGACTCCGGCGCGGACCACGCCCTCGACCCTTCGGCTGTCGAGCAGTTCCACAGCACCTGGGGCATCGAGGGCCAGACCTTCGAGTGGTCGGTCGACGCGCACGAGGCGATGCCCGGCAGGCTGCGCACCGACATTGCGCTGCAGCAGGATTCGCCCGCTCCGGCGATCGCCGCACTGCTGGACGCGGCGATGGACCTCTCCCGCCTGGCCGGGACGTCCGAGGACGGGCTGATGCTGCCGGTCGCAGTGGACGCCGTGGCGGTCTCCCCGACGGTCCCCGACGAGCACCGCGGCGTCATCGACGTCCGGCGGCGCGCCGGTGCGGACGGCGAACTCGTCGTCGACGTCTCCGTCCACGGCGCCGACCGGCAGAGCTGCGCCGAACTGCGCGGGCTGCGATTCAAGTCGGTGCAGTCCAGTGCCGCGCTCGCGCCGGCCGCCGATCCCCGCACGGTGGCCCACACCATCGACTGGCAGCCCTGGGAGCGGGACACCGCCCCGGCCGTACCCGCCCCCGTGGTCGTGATCGGCGACAACGACGCCGCGCATGCGATCCGCGATTCGCTGGCCGGACTCGGCCACCCGGCGGCCGACCTGCTCGACGCCCGCTACGTGCTCTATGTCGCCGACCCGGCGACCAGCGGGACCGACGTGGATGCCGCGGCCGGTCTTGTCTGCGACGCCGGCGAGATCGTGGCGCGCCTGGCCGAACGCGACGCCCGCAACCCGGCCACGCTGTGGATTCTCACCCGCGGCGTGTACGAAGCCGGCACGAGCGCAGCGCTGCGGCAGAGCTGCCTGTGGGCGCTGGGCGGTGTGATCGGCGCCGAACAGCCCCAGTTGTGGGGCGGTCTGGTCGATATCGACCCCGACGTCGACGCGGCGGACTGCGTGGCGACGCTGTCGGCGATCCTGCACACCCCGGCCAAGGGGACGTTGCTGCTGCGCGACGGCGCTCTGCTGAAGTCGGCCCTGGCGCCGCTGCCCCGAACAGCGGTGCGCCAGCCGCTGCGGTGCCGTCCCGACGCGGCCTATCTGGTCACCGGGGGGCTCGGTGACCTCGGCCTGCTGACGGCCGGCTGGCTGGCCGAACGCGGGGCCAGGCACCTCGTCCTGCTGGGACGGACCAAGCTCGACCTCGAGGACGGGGGTCGCGAGGGCGGGGATGCGGACGGCGGTTCGGAGACCGATGCGGCCACCCGCCGGCGCGTGGCGGCGATCCGGGCGCTGGAGCGCGGCGGAGTCACGGTTCAGACCGCCGCGATCGACATCGGCTCACCGGGAGAGTTGCAGGCGCTGCTGGAGCGGCGCGAGGCCGAGGCGGCGCCGCCGATCCGCGGTGTGGTCCACGCCGCCGGCGTGACCGAGGGCCAGTTGCTCACCGATCTCGATCCGGACCGGGTGCGCCGCACGGTGTGGCCCAAGATCGCCGGCGCGCAGGTGCTCCACGACGCGTTCCCGCCCGGGCGGCTGGACTTCCTGTACTTCATCGCCTCGGCCGGCTCGGTGTTCGGCGTACCCGGACAGGCCGCGTACGCCTCGGGCAACGCCTATCTCGACGCGCTGGCCCGGTCGCGGCGCAGCCTGGGTGACGACACCATCAGCCTGGACTGGGTGGCCTGGGAGGGTCTCGGACTGGGCAAGGACGCCCAGATCGTGGTCGACGAACTCGAACGGGTCGGATCGCGTCCGATCAATCCCGCCGAAGCCGCCGCGGCGTGGGAGTACGTGACCCGGTTCGACAGCGGGCAGGTGGTGATGGCCCCGCTGCTGGCCGGCGCGGCCGACGTCACGGCCCACCAGGCCGACCTGCCGACGGTGGACTGGTCACACCTGTCGCCCGAGGAGTTGCGAGCCGAGTTGCAGAAGGGCGTGCGATCGATACTGGCCGCCGAACTGCGCATCAGCGAGGACCAGCTCGACCTTGATCTGCCGTTCGCCGAGATGGGCCTGAACTCGGTGATGGCGATCTCCATCCGCCGGCAGCTGGAGCAGTTCGTCGGCATCGAACTCTCGGCGACCATGCTGTTCAACCATCCCACGATCGCCGGCTTCGCCGGCTACCTCGCCAACCGGGTGATGCCGGAGGCCGCAACCGAGGGCGACGAGACCGTCGAGGACTCCGCGGGCAGCGTGCTCGACTCCCTGTTCGACACCGTCGAGGCGACGTCGTAGAGGCCTGACCGTCCTCCCGCCCGAGACCCGACCCGAAAGGATGCCGCGATGCCGGAGATCGGAGACTCCATCCCCGCGCTGATCGACTTCAGGGCGGAGCACCAGGCCGACGACCCGGCCTACACCTTCGTCGACTACGAAGCCGACCCGGCCGGAGTGTCCGAGAGCCTCTCCTGGTCGGAGCTTCGGGACCGGGTCTACGTCGTCGCCGACACGCTGGCCAGGATCGGTTCGCCCGGAGACCGGGTTGCGATCGTGGCCCCGCAGGGACTGGAGTACGTCATCGGTTTCTTCGGTGCCATCCAGGCCGGCATGATCGCCGTTCCGCTGTCGGTGCCGCAGCCGGGTCAGCACGATGCCCGCGTGGCCAGCGCGCTGGGGGACTGCGCCCCGGTAGCCGTGCTGACCACATCGGCTGTGGTCGACGAGGTCCGCAAATATGCCCAGACGCCGTCCTCGCAACGTCCGCCCAAGGTGATCGAAGTCGACGCCCTTGATTTCGACTCCCCGGTGAAACCTGTTGCAGTGCAGTCGTATCCGAAGATCGCCTACCTGCAGTACACCTCGGGGTCGACCCGGGCGCCCGCCGGCGTGGAGATCACCCACCGCAACGCCCTGGTCAACGTGGATCAGGCCGTCACCGAGTACTTCGAGAACCTCGACCGTCTGCCCGAGGATCTGACGATCGTGTGCTGGGCCCCGCTCTACCACGACATGGGACTGATCCTCGGCGTCTTCATGCCGCTGGGCACCGGCCGGCCCTGTGTGTTGCTGAGCCCGGTGGCGTTCATGCAGAAGCCCCTCCGCTGGATTCAGCAGATGGCGGCCTACCCGAGTGTGATCACCGCCGGGCCCAACTTCGCCTTCGAGGTCGCCGCCCGCCGTTGCAGCGACGCCGACCTGGAGGGGATGGACCTGAGCGGGGTCCTGGTGATGATCAACGGCGGCGAGCGGGTCCAGGCGACCACGGTGCGGCGGTTCGCCGAGCGGTTCGGCCCGCACGGGCTCGCGGACTCAGCCATGCGGCCCACCCTCGGGATGGCCGAGGCCGCGGTGTTCGTGGTGACCTCCGCCGGCGGACGGCCGCCGACGATGGCGCGCTTCGACCCCGAGAAACTGGCGGCCGGGCATGCGGAGGTGTGCGCCCAGGGCGGCACCGAACTGGTGACCGCCGGGCGGCCGCGCACCTGCGAGCTGGTGGTCGTCGATCCCGAGACGCTGGTGGAAAGGCCGGCCGGGGAGGTCGGGGAGCTCTGGATGCGGGGCGAGCAGGTCGGCTCGGGTTACTGGCGCAACCCGGAGGCCACCGAGGCCGCGTTCAACGGCCGGCTGGCTCAGTCCCCGGCGGACCGGTGGCTGCGAACCGGGGATCTCGCGGTGATGTTCGCCGACGAGGTGTTCATCATCGGCCGGCTCAAGGACCTGCTGATCGTCGACGGGCGCAACCACTACCCCGACGACATCGAGACCACCGTCACCGGGATCACCGGCGGCAGGGTCGCCGCGGTGTCCGTCCCCGACGGGATCACCGAGAAACTCATCGTGATCGCCGAAGTCAAGGAGACCGATCCGCAGCGGCTGGGCGACATGAAAGAGAAGGTGACGGCGGCGGTCTCCCAGGAGCACGGCGTCCGGGTGGGTGACGCGATGTTCGTGGCCCCGCGTTCGCTGCCGATCACGACGAGCGGCAAGGTGCGCCGCAAGGCGTCGCTGGAGCTCTACCTTGCGGGCCAGTTGAGTCGGCTGGACGCTCTATGACCTTTGACGAGGGCGGTCTACGGCGCTGGCTGGCCGACTACCTGGTCACCAATCTCGGCTGCGACCCGGCGCAGATCGACCGCGACGCATCCATGCACGACCTCGGCGTGGCCTCCCGCGACGCGGTGGTGCTGACGGGGGTGTTGTCCGAAGCCCTGGGCCGGGTGGTCTCCCCGGTGGAGTTCTGGCAGTACCCGACGGTCACCGCGCTGGCGCGGTTCCTCACCGGCGGCGAGGTCGAGCCGGCATTCACCGACGTGCCACGGCTCAGCGGACGCGAGCCGATCGCCGTCATCGGGCTGGGCTGCCGGTTCCCCGGCGACATCGGGGGTCCCGACGAGTTGTGGGATTTCCTCGCGGCGCAGGAGTCGGGGATCCGGGAAGTGCCCGAAGGCCGGTGGTCGGTGTTCGAGGACGGCTCCGCCGAGCAGGCCGCGGTCGTGGCCGCGACCACGCGGTGGGGCGGCTATCTGACCGATGTCGCGGGCTTCGACTCCGATTTCTTCGAGATCCCCTCCGGCGAGGCCGACAAGATGGATCCGCAGCAACGGCTGCTCCTGGAGGTCACCCAGCAGGCCCTCGACGACGCCGGGGTCCCCGCCGACTCGCTGGCCGAGACCCGCACCGGAGTGTTCGCCGGTGCCTGCTCGGCCGAGTACTGGCCGATGGCGTCGGCCGACCTGACCGTGGTGGACGCCTGGTCGGGCACCGGCGGTTCGCCGAGCATCATCGCCAACCGGGTGTCCTACCACTACGACCTGCGCGGCCCGTCGGTGACCATCGACACGGCCTGTTCATCGTCGTTGGTGGCCGTGCACATGGCATGCCAGAGCCTGCGGTCCGGAGAGTCCGACGTGGCCCTGGCCGGTGGGGTCAACGTGCTGCTGACCCCCGCGCCGACACGGAGTTTCGATGTCGCCGAGGTGATGTCCCGCTCAGGTGAGTGCCATGCCTTCGATGCCGCGGCGGACGGTTTCGTGCGCAGTGAGGGCGCCGCGGTGGTGGTGCTCAAGCGCCTGGGCGACGCGCTGCGCGACGGCGATCGGGTGCTGGCGGTGCTGCGCGGGTCGGCGGTCAACCAGGACGGCCGCTCCAACGGACTGATGGCGCCCAACCCCGCCGCGCAGATGGCGGTGCTGCGATCCGCCTACGCCGACGCCGGCGTGGATCCCCGGGAGGTCGGCTACGTCGAGGCCCACGGCACCGGAACCCTGCTGGGTGATCCGATCGAGGCGAAGGCGCTGGGCACCGTGCTGGGACGGGGCAGGCAAGCCGACCAGCCGCTGCTGATCGGCTCGATCAAGTCCAACCTCGGCCACCTGGAGGCCGCCGCCGGCATCGCTGGACTTGTCAAGGCGGTGCTGGCGGTCGACCGCGGAACGGTTCCGCCCAACCGCGGCTACCGCAACCCCAACCCGCACATCCCGTTCGAGAAGCTGCGGCTCAAAGTGGTCGCCGAACCGACACCGTGGTCCGGTGACGACGGTGGCCCGCGGATCGCGGGGGTCTCGTCCTTCGGTTTCGGCGGCACCAACGCCCATGTGGTGGTCGGGTCGGCACCCGGTACGGGCGTGCAATCCGTTGCGCCGCAGAATGATTCCGGCTCGGCTCTGACCACGCTGGTGGTGTCGGGCAGGAGTCCGGAGCGGGTGTCCGCGGCGGCCGGGGCGCTGGCGGAGTGGATGGGCGGCGCCGGGGCGGCGGTGCCGCTGGACCGGATCGCACACACCCTCAACCACCACCGCACGCGGCATCCGGTGTTCGCCACCGTGTGTGCCCGTGACCGGGCGGCGGCGCTGGCCGGACTGGCGGCGCTGGCCGAGGGGCGTTGGGCGCCGGGGGTGGTCGCCGGGCACGCCGGCCGTTGCCGGGCGGGCACGGTGTTCGTCTACTCCGGCCAGGGCTCGCAGTGGGCCGGGATGGCCCGCCGGCTGCTGGCCGACGAGCCGGCGTTCGCCGCGGCCATCGACGAACTGGAGCCGGTCTTCGTCGAACGGGTCGGGTTCTCGCTGCGGGCGACGATCGCCGACGGCGAGACGGTGCGCGGCGACGCCCGGGTCCAGCCCGTCGTGATGGGACTGCAACTGGCGCTGACCGCGCTGTGGCGGTCCTACGGGGTGCACCCCGACGCGGTCATCGGGCACTCCATGGGTGAGGTCACCGCCGCCGTGGTCGCCGGCGCGCTGACCGCCGAGCAGGGCTTGACGGTGATCGCCGCCCGGTCGCGGCTGATGGCGGAACTGGCCGGGCCGGGCGCGGTGGCTCTGCTCGACGCCGACGCCGACGCGACCGCGGATCTGATCGGCGACTATCCCGGGGTGGAGATCGCCGGATACCTCTCGCCGCGCCAGACGGTGGTGGCCGGGCCGGTCGGCGCGGTCGAGACGCTGATCGCGGCGGCCACCGCGGCCAACCGGTTCGCCCGGCGGGTCAACATGGAGGTCGCCTCGCACACCGCGTTGATGGATCCGGTGTGCGAACCGTTGCGCGCCGAACTCGCCGGCCTGGTCCCGCGGGTGCCCTCGATCCCCATGCTGTCCACGGTCGCCGATCCGGGCACGACCCCGCTGCTCGACGCCGACTACTGGGTGGCCAATGTGCGCAGGCCGGTCCGGTTCCAGCAGGCCGTCAGCGCCGCGGCCGCCGACCACGGCACCTTCATCGAGATCAGCCCCAACCCGATCCTGGCCCGCGCGATCGACGACACCGTGGCCGAGGCGCACCACCACACTCTGGGCACCCTGGTCCGCGACGCCGACGACACGCTGAGTTTCCACACCAACCTCAACGCCACTCACACCACGCATCCGCCGGTGACCCCGCACCCGCCCGGCCCCCACACCACGCTGCCCGGCGCGCCCTGGCGGCACACCCGGCACTGGGTCAAGGCCGGACCGCCGCACCGGACCGCCGCGGCCGGCGTGCCCACCGGCCCGTCGGTGGTTCCCGCCGAGTGGATCTGCGGGCTGCACTGGCCGTCCCGCGCGATGGCCCAGGACGGCGGCCCCGGTGCCGGCGACGGCTGGCTGGTGGTGGCCGATGCCGCGATCGGGGCGGAGTTAGGCCGTCTCCTCGGCGGCGAGGCCTCGGTCACGGTGGTGCCGCCGGCCGAACTCGCCGGGGATCCGGACGCGGTGATCGCCGAACTCGCCGGGGTCACCCACGTGCTGTACGCGCCGGAGTCGGCCGGCGCCTGGGATGCCGCCGGCGGCTACCGGATCTTCACCGCCGCAAGGAAACTGGCCGCCGCCCTGACCGAGCGGCCGCTGCCGCCGAAGCTGGTTCTGCTGACCCGCAACGCCGCGCCCGTCGACGCCGGTGACCGGGCCAACCCCGCCCACGCCGTGTTGTGGGGCCTGGGCCGCACCCTCGCCCTGGAGCACCCCGAGATCTGGGGCCGGGTCATCGACGTCGACGAGTCGGTGCCCGCCGAATTGACCGCCCCGCTGGTCCTGGCGGAGGCCTACTCCGGCGGCGCCGAGGACCAGGTCGCCTACCGCGCCGGGGTGCGACGGGTTCCCCGGCTGCGCCCCGCGTCGATGGCCGCGGCTCCGGTCCGGCTCGATTCCGAGGCCAGCCACCTCGTCGTCGGCGCGACCGGGAACATCGGCCCGCACCTGATCGGTCACCTGGCCGACCAGGGCGCGGGCACGATCGTCGCGGTGTCGCGCAACCCCGGCACCAGGCTGGATGACCTCACCGAAGCGTTGGCGCGCAGGGGAGTCCGGCTGGTGACCGTCGCAGCCGACGCCGCCGACCCGACCGCACTGGCGGCGCTGTTCGACCGCTTCGGCGCCGACCTGCCCCCGCTGGCCGGGGTCTACCTGGCCGCCTTCGGAGGCGGCCCGGTGACCCTGCGCGAGATGACCGACGCCGACGTGGCCGGCATGTTCGCCCCCAAGCTGGACGCGGTGGAACTGCTGCACCGGCTTTCACTGAAGCACCCAGTTCGCCAGTTCGTGCTGTTCACCTCGATCTCCGGACTGCTCGGCTCGCGATGGCTGGGTCACTATGCGGCCACCACCACATTCCTGGACGCGTTCGCCTATGCGCGGCGCGCGGCCGGACTGCCCGCCACCGCAGTCGACTGGGGCTGGTGGAAGTCCCTGGCGGACAACCAGTCCGACTCCGAACGGCTGGTGACGCTGGAGTCCGGGCTGCTGCCCATGGACGACGCGACGGCGATCCGCGCGCTGTCCGTGCTCACCGCCCCGGAGTCTCCGGTCGCCTGCGCAATCGTCGCGGCCGACTGGAATCGGCTGGCAAGTGCCTACCGCTCCCGCGCGTCGCTGCGCATCATCGACGACATGGTCGCCGACGCCCAAGCCGAGACGCGTTCGGCCACAACCGAGTTCCGCACCGCGCTGGCCGAGTGCGAGCCGAACGAACGCCACCAGATGCTCACCGGGCACGTCTGCGCTCTGGTCACCGAGGCGATGGGACTCTCCTCGACCCAACTGCTGGACCGGTCCGCCGGGTTCTTCCAATCCGGTATGAACTCGTTGATGAGCGTGGCGCTCCGGCGATCGCTCAGCGACTCGATCGGCGAGGAACTGCCCGCCTCGGTGATCTTCGACTACCCGACCGTCGACGCCCTGGTCTCCTACCTGGCGGCGAAGCTTCCGGAGACGGCCGTCCCCGCCGACGCCGCTCCCGCCGCCGCCGACGACTACGACGACCTCGCCGAGGACGAGCTTCTCGCGCAGCTCTCGGAGAGGCTGGGCTGACCCGATGACCGCTCCGGCCCCGGACCGCCGCGCGATCATCACCGAGGCGCTGCGCAAGATCGACGACCTCACCGCGCGCCTGGCGATCGCCGAGAAAGCCTCCACCGAGCCGATCGCCGTGGTGGGGATCGGCTGCCGCCTGCCCGGCGGCGTCGGCAGCGCCGACGACTTCTGGACGCTGCTGTCCGACGGCGCGAGCGGTGTCATCGAGGTGCCGGCCGACCGCTGGGACGCCGACGCCTACTACTCCGCCGACCACACCGTGCCGGGCACCATCTGCAACCGGGTGGGCGGTTTCCTGACCTCCTGGCAGCCGGACGAGTTCGACGCGGAGTTCTTCAACATCTCCCCGCGGGAAGCGGCCGGGATCGACCCGCAGCAGCGGCTGCTGCTCGAGGTCGCCTGGGAGGCACTGGAGAACGCCGGTGTCGACCCGCAGTCGATCCGCGGATCGCGGACCGGTGTGTTCATCGGCATGACGACCAACGACTACTACCACTCGGTGGCCTCCAAGCTGCGCCGCGAACAGATCGACGCCTACATCCCGTTCGGCAACGCCCCCAACTTCGCCGCCGGCCGGCTGTCCTACTTCCTCGGCGTGCGCGGGCCGGCGGTGGTGCTGGACACCGCGTGCTCGTCGTCGCTGGTCACCATTCACCTCGCCTGCGAGAGCCTGCGCCGCCGGGAGAGCGACGCCGCCCTGGCGGCCGGGGTCAACCTGATCCTCAGCCCGGAGAACAGCATCGCCTGCTCGCGGTTCGGCATGCTCTCCCCGGACGGCTCGTGCAAGACCTTCGACGCCGAGGCCAACGGCTACGTCCGCAGCGAGGGCTGCGGCGTGGTGGTGCTCAAGCGACTAGAGGACGCCCAGCGCGACGGCGACCGGGTGGTGGCGGTGATCCGCGGTTCGGCGGTCAACCAGGACGGCGCCAGCAGCGGCCAGACCGTGCCCAACGGACCGGCCCAGCAGGCGCTGATGCGCCAGGCGCTGCACGCCGCACGGCTCGCCCCCTCCGAGGTCGACTACGTCGAGGCGCACGGCACCGGCACCGGCCTGGGCGACCCGATCGAACTCGACGCGCTGGCCGAGGTGTACGGCGAGCGGGACGGCTCGGCGCCGCTGGTGCTGGGCTCGGTGAAGACCAATCTCGGTCATCTGGAGTCGGCAGCCGGGGTGGCCGGCTTCATCAAGGCCGTGCTGAGCGTGTCGCGCGGTCACATCCCGCGCCAGTTGCACTTCTCCCGGCTGACTCCGCACGCCGGCCCCGGCGCGTCGAAGTTCGTCATCGCCGCCGAGCCGCAGGACTGGCCGGCCGTCAGCCGTCCGCGCCGGGCCGCGGTGTCCTCCTTCGGGGTCAGCGGAACGAACGCCCACGTGCTCGTCGAGCAGGCCCCGTCGACCGCGGCGATCGCCGACACCGAACCGGAGCCGGCGGTCAGCACCCTGGTGGTGAGCGGACGCACACCCGAGCGGATCGCCGCCACCGCGCAGCGGCTGGCCGACTGGCTGGAGACCGCCGACCTGGGGCCGGCGGAGGTGGCCCACACGCTCAACCACCACCGGGCCCGCTTCCCGATGTTCGCCACCGTCGTCGCCGGTGACCGCACCCAGGCCGTGGAGGGTCTGCGCGCGCTGGCCGGTGGCTACCCCGCGCCCGGTGTGGCCGGTCCGCATCCCGGTCCGTGCCGGTCGGGAACGGTGTTCGTGTATTCCGGTCAGGGTTCGCAGTGGGCGGGCATGGGCCGGCGGCTGCTGGCCGAGGAGCCGGCGTTCGCCGCGGCGGTGGAGGAGTTGGAGCCGGCGTTCCTCGAGCGGGTGGGGTTCTCGCTGCGCGAGGTGCTGGCCTCCGGT
>NZ_JBJTJF010000102.1:0-3305 GCF_046095365.1 Mycobacterium sp. | reverse complement strand
GGGGAGTGGCAGGAGCCGCCGCCGCTTTCGCCGGTGCTTTTTTCGCCGGTGCTTTTTTCGCCGGTGCCTTCTTCGCGGGTGCCTTCTTCGCGGGTGCCTTCTTGGGAGCGGGTGGCCCGCCGCGCTTCTCGGGCCGGTGCTGCGGGTCTGTCATCTATCGCTCCCCGCCGCCCCGCCCGGAGCGCCGCCGCAGCCCCGGGCCGAAGTCGCGCGCCCGCCGAAATCCGGGTTGGCGGTCCCGATCGCGATCGGCCTGGCGCTCGCCGGCGCGGCCATCGTCCTGCGCCGGTTGCGGCGCAGCTGAGACCCGCCGGCATGACCGAGGCCTTCAGGCCGACCGCCGACCTGGTCGACGACATCGGACCCGACGCCCGCAGTTGCGACATCCAGTTCCGTCAGTTCGGCCGCCGCACCGAGTTCGCCGGGCCGATCGTCACCGTCCGCTGCTTCCAGGACAACGCTCTGCTCAAGTCGGTGCTGTCCGAACCGGGCGGGGGCAGGGTCCTGGTGATAGACGGCGGCGGATCGCTCCACACCGCACTGGTCGGAGACGTCATCGCCGAGTCGGCCCGGGCGGGCGGATGGGCCGGTCTGATCATCAACGGCGCCGTGCGCGACGCCGCCACGCTGCGGACCCTCGACATCGGCATCAAGGCACTGGGCACCAACCCGCGCAAGAGTGCCAGGACCGGGGCCGGTGAACGAGACGTCGTGCTGGTGCTCGGCGGGGTCGAGTTCCGTCCGGGCGACGTCGCCGTCAGCGACGACGACGGGATCGTCGTCGTCGCCCCCTAGGGGGGTGGCCGCGTTGGACCGTGCATCGGGTTCGGCCTAGGGTGAGCGGAATGTCGGATCAGCAATCCCCGACGCGGCCCGCCTTGCGCCGGATGGCGCTGTTCTGCGTGCTCGCCGGCGCGCTGGTCGCCGGCCTGATGTTCCCCGTGGTGGGCGGTCTCGGGGTGGCGAGCAACCGCGCCTCGGATCTGGTCACCCAGGGTTCGGCCGACCTCGTCGGCGGTGACATCCCGGCCGTCTCGACCATGGTCGACGCGGCCGGGAAACCGATCGCCTGGCTGTACGTCCAGCGGCGCTGGGAGGTGCCGAGCGAGCGCATCGCCGACACCATGAAACTGGCGATCGTCTCGATCGAGGACAAGCGCTTCGCCGCGCACAACGGCGTCGACCTGCAAGGCACCCTGACCGGTCTGGCCGGGTTCCTCAAGGGCGGCAGCGACACCCGCGGCGGGTCGACCATCGAGCAGCAGTACGTCAAGAACTTCAACCTGCTGGTCAACGCGGAGACCGATGCGGACCGCCAGGCGGCGGTGGAGACCACACCGGCCCGCAAACTCCGGGAGATCCGGATGGCGCTGGCATTGGACCGCGCACTGAGCAAGCCGGAGATCCTGACCCGCTACCTCAACCTCGTCCCGTTCGGCAACGGCGCCTACGGGGTGCAGTCGGCGTCGCGCACCTACTTCGGAGTCGACGCCTCCCAACTGAACTGGCAACAGGCGGCGCTGCTGGCCGGCATGGTGCAGTCCACCTCCGCGCTGAACCCCTACACCAATCCCGAGGGTGCGCTGGATCGGCGAAACCTGGTGCTGGACACCATGATCGAGAACATTCCGGATCGGGCCGGAGAGTTGCGCGCGGCTAAGAGCCAGCCGTTGGGCGTCCTGCCCCAGCCCGCCTCGCTGCAGCAGGGCTGCATAGCCGCCGGGGACCGCGCCTTCTTCTGCGACTACGCCCTGGAGTACCTGGCCCGGGCCGGGATCAGCAAGCAGGACGTCGCCCGCAAGGGTTACCTGATCAAGACCACGCTGGACCCGACGGTGCAGACCAGCGTCAAGCAGGCGATCAACGCGGTGGCCAGCCCCGACCTGGCCGACGTCGCCAGCGTGATGAGCGTCATCCGGCCGGGCAAGGACAGCCACCGGGTGGTGGCCATCGCCGACAACCGCGGATACGGGCTGAAGCTGGAGGCCGGCCAGACCGTGCAGCCGCAGCCCTACACCCTCGTCGGCGACGGCGCGGGATCGGTGTTCAAGATCTTCACCGCCGCCGCGGCCCTGGACATGGGCATGGGCATCAACGCCATGCTCGAGGTACCGCCGTACTTCGCCGGCAAAGGTCTGGGCGACAGCCAGACGCCGGGCTGCCCGCCCAAGACCTGGTGTGTCAAGAACGCCGCCGGCTACCGCAGCCCGTTGAGCATGACCGACGCCCTCGCGCTGTCGCCCAACACCGCCTTCGCCAAGCTGATCCAGCAGGTGGGGGTCGGCCGCACCGTCGACATGGCGGTCCGGCTGGGCCTGCGGTCCTACGCCGACGCCGGTACCGCCCGCGACTACGTCAAAAGCGACGAGAGCCTGGCCGACTACATCAAGCGGGAGAACATCGGCTCGTTCACCCTGGGCCCGTTCGAGGTGAACGCACTCGAGCTGTCCAATGTCGCGGCCACCCTGGCCTCCGGGGGGATGTGGTGCCCGCCGAACCCGATCGACACGGTCTTCGACCGCAACGGCAAGGAGGTCTCGATCCCGACCGCCAAGTGCGAGCAGGTGGTGCCCGAGGGCCTCGCCAACACCCTGACCAACGCCCTGGCGAAGGACACCACGATGGGCACCGGCGCAGCCGCTGCGGGCTCGGTGGGCTGGGGCCTGCCGATGGCGGGCAAGACCGGCACCACCGAGTCGCACCGGTCGTCGGCCTTCGTCGGTTACACCAACCAGCTGGCCGCGGCCAGCTACGTGTTCGACGACTCTCCGAAACCTGCTGCGCTGTGCGCCTTCCCGCTCCGCAAGTGCGGAGGAAGCGGGAACCTCTACGGCGGCACCTCGCCGGCGCAGACCTGGTTCCTGGCGATGAGTCCGATCGCCACCAACTTCGGGCAGGTCGCCCTGCCGCCCACCGATCCGCGCTACGTCAACGGCGCGCCCGGCGTGCCGGTGCCCGAGGTGGTGGGCCTCAACCTCGACGCGGCCAAGAAGCGGATCAGGGACGCCGGCTTCCAGGTGGCCGACGTGCCGACGCCGCTGAACAGCTACTCGACCAAGGACACGGTGATCGGCACCACGCCCAGCGGAGCGCTGCTTCCCGGTTCGATCGTGACGATCAACGTCAGCAACGGCGTGGCGCCGGTGCCGGTCTACACCCCGCCCCCGGCACCGCCGGCGTACACCCCGGACTACAGCCGGCCCCAGAACACCTACACGCCGACCTACGACGACTACACGCCGGACTACAACAACCCGCCGCCACCGCCGGCCGAACCCCCACCGCCGGCTGACGCCCCGCCGCCG
>NZ_JBJTJF010000101.1:0-8008 GCF_046095365.1 Mycobacterium sp. | reverse complement strand
CTTTTTTGGGTTAGGGGAGAGGTGGTCGAGGCAGGCGCGATCGAATCCGGGCCGTCCGCAGACCCCGAGGTTGCCCAGCGCCAGCTTAATGGCTGCCGGCGTGGTCAGTGCCTGGACCGCGACGGCCGCGGCGCAGATAGCAAAAAAAACTCGACCATCGTTTCTCGATTCTACTTCTCGCTCTCGACCTCTCCCGACCCCGTAACCCCCGTCCGCGGCCCGGCCGCGGGCGGGGGGTGGGGGCCGCGACCCCCTCGCACGCTAAATACGTCATGATCGGCTTTTATTAGCTGATCGCGTGGGCGCGGGGCAGCAGGTCGCGGCCTGTAGCCCGGGACGGGCCGCAGCGGTTAGCTGCGATCCGTTTCTGGGAGCCCCGCGTCCAGGGCCCGCCCTGGTCCCACGTATTGGCGCTCCTTGTCGGCTACAAGCGACTACACGCGCGGCAGTGTGCGGCGCGCGGCTTCACACGGGCTGCGGCGCGGCGGCGCGCGGCGAGCGGCGCCCGGCGCCCGGCGCGCGGCAGTGGCCCAGCGCGGGGCTGCGGAGCGCGGGGGCGCGCGGCAAGCGGCGCCTTGCGCGCGGTAGCGGCCCAGCGCGGGGCTGCGGAGCGCGGCGGCGCACGGCGAGCGGCGCCCGGCGCGCGGCAGCGGCCTGGCGCGAGCGGCCGCGCCTTGCACTCCCCGCGGCGTGTGGCGCGTGGCTGGCGACCACCGCTGTGGCCTTCTCCGTTGCACGCTGGTGCGCGTACAGGAGTGACAGCAGCCGAGCCACAGGTTAATGCATGCCCGCATCTCTGGTGGCGGCTTGAGCTCGCGCGCGCGTACCGGCGGCATCAGAGCGTCTCGGTTGGACGACGGCGGCGGCATCTCCCAGGGTCGAGACTGCAGTGGGGGCTGCAGTGATGGGCTTGCGGCGTTGCTGTTGCGCCCTCGGATCTGAAACCCTTGGGCTGCTGTGCAGGCCTCGGGGTCTGCGGACGGCCCGGATTCGATCGCGCCTGCCTCGACCACCTCTCCCCTAACCCAAAAAAGTATGAATTCACCTCTCGACCCTCGCCAATGCTGCGGCAACAGGCCTCCTGTTGTCCCCGGCATCTCGTCCTCGTCCTCGAGCACACGTGGGGGGTCTCAGGTCCCTGGGGGATGGCACCCTGCCATCTCTGAGCTCTGCTCCACGCCTGTTGCCACTGCTGTGGGCGACCCCCGCGGTGGCCTTCTCCGTTGCACGCTGGTGCGCGTACAGGAGCGACAGCAGCCGAGCCACAGGTTAATGCCCGCATCTGTGGTGGCGGCTTGAGCTCGCGCGCGCGTACCGGCGGCATCAGAGCGTCTCGGTTGGACGACGGCGGCGGCATCTCCCGGGCTCGACACTGCAGTGGGGGCTGCAGTGATGGGCTTGCGCGTTGCTCTTGCGCCCTCGGATCTGAAACCCTAAGGTTGTGCGGACCTCCGGTCTGCGGACGGCCCGGATTCAATCGCGCCTGCCTCGACCACCTCTCCCCTAACCCCCCCCAAAAAAACATGAATTCACCTCTCGATCCTCGCCAATGCTGCGGCGGCAGGCCCCCTGTTGTCCCCGGCATCTCGTCCTCGTCCTCGAGCACTCGTGGGGGGTCTCAGGTCCCTGGGGGATGGCACCCTGCCATCTCTGAGCTATGCTCCACGCCTGTTGCCACTGCTGTGGGCGACCCCCGCAGCCGCGAGGCTGCTTGCAGGGTTTGCAGCCCTCGCGATACCCGCGACTCGCTCCCTCTCTAGGTTGCATAGAAACCCTGTGTAACCGAATTCTAACGAAAAAAAAAAGAGACGCAGACGGCGGGCCCGACTCCCCCTGCGCATGACGCCGCACCCGCACCGGGCCCGTTCGGACCTCTCCGGCGCGGGGGGCTCTTGGCGCCACCGGCCAACCACCCGAAGGCAGCCGCCGGCGCCGCCCCCGCAAACGATCGGGGCCTGCGCAAAGGGGCCGGAGCCGGCCAAATGAAGGCGAAGGGCGAGAAGCAGAGAACGCGCAACGCAACAGCGAAAAGATCTAGACCAACGCCCCTGAGGGCGCCTCCAGGCGAAACTCCAAGGCCGGTGCACGGCCGCGACGATGGCTGACATATGCGACGACCCCGCCACCGCACCACGCGAGTTCAAACTCGACGACGGCGGCCGCTCCCGCGGCCGCGGCGGCGCGGCGGCGGGGGAACAGGCGCGAGCTGACACCGTCCAGGCTGCGCACGTCCGATGTCGCGCGCTGCCACTCCGCGCCTACAACGGCACGAAGATCCTCCACGCACGCCGCCGCCACATCGGCCGGGGCAAACTGAGTGCCCCGCGCCGCGCGGCGGCAGCGCAGCGTCCACGCTGCCGACAGCACGGCGATCCGCAAGGCGTGCCACAGGTGCACATGGTGCTTGTCCCGCGGCTGCCACGCGCCCGAGTCCCCCTGTAGCCACACTGCTGGCGTCAGGGGAGGCCCGGTGCCGCCCTCGACTCGCGCCCACACACCTGCGGCCCATCGGATCGCAGGCCGCACCGCCGGGCAGTCGAGGAGGGCATGGAGCAGCGTCTCGAGCGCGCCCGCCGGGCGCGCGGCCGCGTCCGCAGAGGGGCCAGGGCGGCACGCCGCGTTTCCGCAGCACGCCGCGGCGGCGATGTCGTCGGCGTCCGGCGGCCAGAAGGGGACCCTGGCGGCATTGCACGGTAAAGCTGCGTGCAGTAGTGCCCAGGCGAAGGCGCGGTGGTGGCGTCGGCGGGCCCGCCCCAAGGCCCTCCGCCATGCCGCGCGCCACTCCGGCCCGCCTGCCCCCGTTTGCGATAGGGGGTCCAAGTTGTCGTCCCCTCCAGCCGCCGTCGGCGTCTGACCCGCCGCCGCCCCCTGCCTCTGCGCCGCGCGCACGGCCGGCGCCTCCCGAGGAGGCGATGGCTGCATCCACGGCTGCCGGTACAGCGCTCCGAGCTCCTCGTCGGTCGGCGGCGGCCGCCGCGCGCCGCGGCCCTGCCGGGCCGTGGTTCGCGCCGCTGCCGCCACCTTCGCGTCGTACACTGCCTGCTGACGGCTGGCCAAGTCCTGGAGAGCGCCGGGGTCGGCGGCGCCGGGGACGGCGCCCCGACCCCAGATGGCTGGGCGCACCGCCTGTGTGGGGGAGTAGATCGCGGAGAGAAGGCCGAGAGCCCGAAGGCGGATGAGTCGAAGTGTCGCCTGACGGACGGTGAGGAGCGTGAGGGGCGTGGAGCCGTGGCCCCATAAGGTGAGGTCGTGCCCCGTGCGCCGCCACGGCCCCTCGAGGTAGAGGTCCCGCGGGGTGGGTTGGGGGGCGGCCGCCGTCGCCGCCGCCGGCCCGGCGGCGTCGCCCCTCAGCGGCGGCAGTGGCGCCCGGGCTCCCGGGGTACGCCCCTTGGCGAGCTGGCCCTCGACGACGCAGGCGTCTTCCCAACCCGCCACGGCATCAGCCGGGGCGACGGCGTTGGCCGCGGGGTCCACCAGCCGGCCGTCGTCCTCAACGACGAAGTGCCGCGGCGGTCCGCCCGCCGGCGGCGAGTGCCGTACCCAGTTGCCGTTGGCGCTGACAGACCACGCCGAGGGCTGCCCGCCCGCCACGGTCAGCGCGGCGCTCCACTCGTCGGGCATGGCGGCGGGGAAGTCGCCGCCCGCGCCGGGCTGCAAGTCACGAAGGCGGGCTGCGCCGCCCCACTCCCGGCGTGCGGCCGCCCAGGGCACAGGCCCGGGTACGCCGCCGCCGTGTCGCGTGCCGACACGGCGGTTGCCGGCGAGGGGTTCCACGGCGACCTGTTGTGGGGACATGCGCTGGGGGGGAAGGAGGCGGTGGGGGCGCGTCGCGCGGAGCGCCGCCCAGTAGGCGACGAGCCGCGGCGCCAGCCCCTGGGCCCCAACCGGGCGGACGCCGGACAGCATGACGGAGACGCCGAGGCCGGGGTAGGCGCGCTCGAACTGAGCCCGGGCGAGGGCCTTCCACGGCCTCCGCTGCGGGTGGAGTAGCCTTGCCGCCGTCCGCGCCCGTAGAGCCGTTGCCTGCAGAGCGACGTCGGGTGCGCCGAGGCCCCCCTCCGCCGGTGGCAGTGCGGTGACGGCCGCCGACGGGTGATGCCGGAGGGGCCGGTCGTCCGGCGTGCCGTCCACCGCGGTGTTGAGCACGTAGCCGTCGATGAGCGACTGAAGGGCCTCGAGCTGTTGGGACGGTGGGTCGACGAAGGTAGCCAGATGAGTGATGACCGATGACATGAGTTGCTTGGCGACGTAGGACCGCCCCTGTATGGTGAGGGGGACGGTCCTCCAATGGCGGGTGCGCATTGCCACCGCAGCCACGAGCTTCTGCCACGCGGCCTTGGCGGCCTCACGCACGTCGCCCTTGGTGAGGAGGATGCCGAGATGACGCAAGGTAGCCGTGGAGTCGATGAACTCGATGCCAGTAGACGGGTCGACGCCGGAGATGACGGGGTGCGCGCCGAGGGTGACGCCCTTGCACTTGGGGATGTTGAGCACTGCCCCAGACGCGCCGCCAAACGGTAGCACGGCGCGGTCCAGGGCGGTCTTGGCGGCGGCGGCGGTTGCGGTGTGGATGGTGATGTCGTCGGCGTGCTGATGACTCGCGGGGGCCGCGGTGCCGTCTGGTAGCCGGACGGCGTCGATGGCCCCGGCGTCCTGAAGCTGCCGGAGCGCCGCGGCTAAGGGCTGCGCCGCGACGACGTAGAGCAGCGGCGACAAAGGGCTGCCCTGCGCCGCGCCGGACCGCACCGCGAAACGGCGGGACAGCGCGCCGGCGACGGCGACGGACGCCGTCGTGCCCGCCAAGAGCAGGAGGACCCAACGGCGTGCCCGCTCCCCGAAGCCCATGCGTTCCATGCATGCGAGGAGCCACCCCCGGCACACCTTGTCGTAGGCCTTCTCGAAGTCGAGGAAGAGGATGCACGCGGAGTCGGGGGACTTGACGTAGTCGAAGGTCTCGAGGTGGCAAAGGACGTTGTCTCCGATCCAGCGGCCGGGGACGAACGCGGTCTGGGTGTCATCGATGACGTGTCCGAGAACACGGGAGAGGCGAAGGGTGATTGCCTTGGCGGCGATCTTGTAGTCGGTGTTGAGCAGGGTGATGGGCCGGTAGCTGCCGACGGCGTCCTCAGGCAGGGGTGCTGACGGTTTGCCCTTGTAGACCAGGGTGATGAGCCCCTCGGTGAAGTCGGCGGCGTAGGCGGGGCTGTCGCCGTCGGCGATGTAGGCTTCGTTGACAGCGGCGGTGTAGTCGTCGGCGATGTCGTCCCAGAGCACGGCGTAGAACTCGTAGGGCAGGCCGTCGAGACCGGGCGACTTGCCCGGTTGTGTGGACTTGAGGGCGGCCAGCAGCTCCTCCCTCGTAAGCCGGCCGTCGGTGGAGGGCCCGTCCGCTTGGCCTGCTTGGTCGGTAGTCATCCGTCGGTCGATGTAGTCCAGCATCGTTGAGCGATGAACGGCGTCGATGTCGGGCGGCCGGAACAGGCCGCCTGGATGATCGGAGTCGAAGAAGTCGGCGGCGAGGTCGGCGGCGCGGCGCGCTGCCGCGGGCGAGTCGGCGACGACGCGCTCCCCCGACGACGGGTCGACGACGGCGGTCATGTGACGGAGGGCGGCGCGGCGCTCGCCGAGGCGGTGGAACCACGCCGTCGGCGATTCGCCGTACTCGTGCCAGGCTGCCTCTGCCCTGTCCGCCTGAACCGCCGCTCTGCCAGCGGCGAAGGCGCGGAGCTCCTCGGCCGCGGCGCGCACGCGGCGCGCGGCCTCCCCCGCATCGGCTTGGGCCGCCGCGGGGGCGCCGTGCTGAGCCGCTCGCGCGGCCACGGCCGCGTGGGCGTCGGTGGCGGCCCGGACGCGGGCGGCGAGGCTGCGCCGCTTGGCGTCCGCCGCCCGCCGCCGGCGGGCGGCGTGGATGCGGGCGGCGGCTGCGACGCGGCGCTTGAAGGCAAGCCACCTGGCCATGGCGCCCCTGCCCCCGACGCCCGTGGCCGCCCTCCCCGCGCCCCGAAGCTCCCACCTCGCGGCCTCTCTGACGGCGTCGAGGAAGGCGTCGTCGTCCAGAAGCTCGAGTGGGAGCCTCCACCGCGGCGCGCCGCCGGTCGCCGCGGCAGCCCTGCCGCTGCCAAGGTCGAGGGACAGGTCGACGCCGCAGTGGTCCCCGGGGAGGTCCCCGGGGGGAAGGTGCTGGCAGGCAACCAGCCGCCGAGTACTGATGAGGGTGTCGGACACGTAGGTTCGATCGAGGCGCCGGGCTGAACCGGTGGAGGAGAAGAAGGTGTAGGCGGCGTCGGCGGGGCTCCGGTGTGCGGGACCTTGTCCCGCCGCCGCCCAAACGCGGGCCTCGAGCCCGGCGTCGGCCAAGCCGGCGCCGGCGAGGAGCCCGCGGAGGGCCGCGGCGGACCCGGCCGAGGCCTCCGCCACCGCTGACGCTGTCGAGCTGTCCGTCGGGTCGAGTATGCAGTTGAAGTCTCCGGCAACGACAACATTGGCGTTCGCTGGCCCCGCGTCCAGCGCGCGGGCGAGTGGCCCGTCCGCCGCAAAGAAGGCACGGCGGGCCGCCTCATCGTTTGGGGCGTAGACGGCTACCACCGACCAGGGCTCGCCCGTCGGACCGTCGTGCCAGCCTACGCGGAGGAGGCGGCCGCCGTCGGTGCCGGTGCTGTCGCCGTCGGAGAACTGGACGGAGGCGTCTTCGATGCCGCAGAGCTGGTTGCCGAGGAGGATGGCCACTCCCCGGCTGCCCCGCCGGCCGTGGGCCCAGAAGGCCCGGCCAGGCAGTGGGCGGCCGGCGCCGAGCGCCGCCGCGAGCCAGGCGTCGAGGTCGTCGTCCGCGGCTGTGTGCGTCTCGACGATCACTGCCACGTCCCACTGACCACGCACGATGCCGCTGAACAGCGCGTGCCGTTTTGCCGGCGAGCGCAGTCCGTTGGTGTTGTGCGCGACGACGCTGAGGCGGCGGCGGCCCGGCGGCCGCCGCCCCTGAGGAGGTCCCGCCATTTACTTCCTGGCCAGGGCCTCCGCCCACGAGCGCACGCGCAGCTCACGCTGCGCGAGGCCGGCGGCGGAGTACTGCTCCTCCGGGCGGGGCGGCCCGCGCCGGCGCGCCTCCCGGTCGGGCAGGACGCGCGCGCGGCGCTGCTGCTGCGGCGGTGACGACGACGACGAGCCGGCGGGCGACGGCAGGCGGTAGCCCGTCGGTGAGGGCGAGCGCCGGCGCCCGGCGCCGGCGGCGAGGATGCGGTGGGGCGACGGTGGGGGCGGCGACCGCCGCGCCCCGTCGGCGGCAGCGGCAGCGGCCGCCGCCGCCCGGCGCTCGGCGTTGCGGGCGGCCCGGCCCACGACGGTGACCCAGGTGCCGCCGCCGTCAGCGGGGGCCCCCGCGCCGTCGCCGTTGACCGCGGCAGCCGCACCCGCGCCGCTGTCCGCCTCCTGCGACCGAGTGGAGGCCGAGGGGGAGGACGGCCGCGAAGGGGGTGCCGAGTCGGCGGAGTCGGCGAAGGACTGGAGGGCGTGGACGGGCTCCGTGTTATCGTCGGAGCTGACGCCGTCGCAACCCACGCCGCTCCCCGCGCGGCGCGGCGGCGCCGCCTGGCCGAGGTCCTGCGCCATCTCCGCTGCCGCGAGCTCCGCGCTGACCGAGGTGAGGTCCCCGGCGTCGCGGAGCCCGCGCGCCGCGGCGCTGGTGTCCGACGGCCGGGCGCCGTCAACGGACATTGGCGCGGTGCCGGCCGACTCCGTGTCCGCGCCCGCCCTGCCGTCCGTCGCCGTGGCCGCCGCAGGCAGCGCCAGCGGTCCGAACGCCGCCGCCGGCGGCGGCGGCGGCGGCGGCGGCGGCGGCGGCGGCGGCGGCGGCGGCGGCAGGAAGAAGAAGGGCGGCAAGCAGAAGAAGAGGGAGCGCGCACGGCTGGCCGAGGCCGCGGCGGCGGAGGCGGCGGCGGCCAAGGCCGCGGCTGCAGCCGCGCGGCCGCGCGATACGCCGATGCCGGACGCTCCGCCGCTGCAGCCGCCGCAG
>NZ_JBJTJF010000100.1:0-7083 GCF_046095365.1 Mycobacterium sp. | reverse complement strand
CTCCGATGCCCATCACCATCACCCGTGTCACCGCCACCGCCGTCAGCCTCGCCGTCGCCGCCACCTTCGCGGTGAGCTGCTCCCAGACCAAAGAAGCCACCAAGGACGTCGCCTCCAGCGCCTCCAGTGTGGCGTCGTCGGCCGGTAGCGCGGCCAGTAGCGTCGCGACCAGTGCCGCCGGCGCGGCCTCGTCGGCGGCCGGCAGCGCCGCCGGTGCGGTCACCGGCAAGACGACCCTGTTCTACCCCGAAGAGCAGGGGGCGATGTTTTCCATCGAGGCCCCCGACGACTGGAAGGTCGACAAGATCGCCCAGGTCGGCGACTTCGGGTCGCTGGAGAGCCCCAACGGCTCCGTCCTGCAGTTCCGCGCGCAGAACTTCGACACCGAGACCGAGGCCAAGAAGGAGATCGACGACATCGTCGACTCGACCACGGGTTTCCTCAAGGACAACTACACCGACGTCAAGCTCGACGATCCCAAGGACGTAACCGTCGACGGCCAGCCGGGGGCGCAGCTCTCGGGCACCGGGAAGGACAAGGACGGAAACGCGGTGCAGTTCCTCTCGGCGGTCGTCGCGCTGGGCCCGAAGTCGATCGCCGAGATCTGGGGCGCGGTCTTCCCGGAGGGCAACAACGACCTCGACACCGCCACCGCGATCCTGGATTCGTTCAAGGTGGCCAAGCAGTAGCGCGTGGCTGAGCAGCAGTAGCCGTCTCAGCGCTTTCTGCGGAGCAGCTCCGCCGGCCGTCCCCGGCCGCCGGCGTCCTGCCGCTTGCCGGTGCGTTCGAAACGCTCGTCCATCGAGCGGCGAAAGACGTCACGGTCGATCGTGTGTCCGGCGACGGCTTCGTGCGTCTCCAGCAGCTCGCGCATGGTGAACTCGCGGCCCAGCAGGTGGTCGGGGTCGGCCGCCTCCAGATAGCGCCCGCGGATGTCCTTGCGGGCCAACCGGACGATCTGGGCGTGGTCCCAGGCCAACTCGCCCGGCCGGTCGACGGGCACCAGGCGGACCCGCGTGGCCGAACCCGAGCCCAGCGATTGCAGACGCTCTGGCCGCACGGCGGCCACATGGGCGACCGACAGCACCCAGTCGCGGTCGTCGCGGTCGGGGTCGTCGAGCACCGCCAGTTGGCGCTGCCGGATGCCCTCGACGCCGAGCTTGTCGCGCAGACAGCGCTGCACCGCGTCGGCCAGCGTCTCGCCCTTGCGTAGGAATGCTCCGGGCAGCGCCCATGTCTGGGTGTCCTCGCGCCACATCTGGGCGACCAGCAGGGCCCGCTCTTCGAGGTCCGGGCTCAGCAGCGCGATGTCCACCGCGACGATTGGCCGCGGAAAACCGTGCAGTTTTCTGTCAGACCCTCTTGATACCGTCGTCTCAGATGAGTCCGGTAAACGCTTGTCGCCCATAGTGGATCAGCTTAGAGTTCTGGCGATAATCGCGCAAATATGGTAGAGTGGCGTTCGGGAGAAGGGGGAGATATGACAGGAATCAACATCATCGACGCGGTTCTCGTGCTGGGGGACACCGCGACCAAAGACCGCACCGAGATGCTGGCCGAGAGGGCGGCGGAGAACGGCGTACAGATCGCCGAGACCTTCGCCTTCGAGCCCGGCGCCGGGGCGGCCAACGACGACATCACCGACATCGAGGCGGTGGTCGCGGCGCTGGGCCGGGCCGTGGCCACCCGCACCTCGATCTGGATCCCGTTCCCGCTCGAGGACCTGTGCCGGGAGCAGCACCTCAGGCGGCTCGCCCTGGCACTGCAACGGCACGGACTGAACCTGCTGATCGGCCGCGATATGGCGCCGTGCCCGCTCGAGGGCGGCTACAGCGCCGTCGACGCCGCGCTGCGGGTGGAGGTCAAGGCCGTCGACGAGCTCGACAACGCCGCACTGGCCTCAGCCGGACTGCGTACCCTGGGCGCGGAGATCGAGGCCGCCCTGCGCGTGAGCGCTCCGGCGCGGCCCCGGGCATGCCGCGGCGAGCGGATCTTCAGCACCAGGGAGGCGGCCGAGTTCGTCGGCCAGTCCGTGGGCTGGGTGTCCTGGGCGCTGCGCGAGGGTGCGGTCACCGACGCCGACGGTGCGCCCATCGAGCCGTTGCGCGTCGGCCGGGGCCGGCGACGGCGGTTCACCGTGCCGATGATCCGGGACATGGCGCGCTCGTGCCATCGTCTCGGCGTCATCAACCGGCGGGAGTGCGAGCGGGTGCTGGCCGAGCTGTCCCGCACGGCGCGGTAGTGCACGCTGCGCCCACGTCCTGCGGTGGGCACCAGACACCAACTCGCACAACACCTTCCGCATGCGATGACCTGAGGGTCGCTTCGCCTGCTCCATCCATCGACTGAAAGGACATACCGCTATGACTTCAACCAACAGGATCCCGAGCTGGGAGCACGACGAGCTCATCCACGCCTACTGGGTCGTGCCCGGCAGGCTGCTTGCCGGGGAGTACCCCGGGGCCAAGGAGCCCGAGAAGGCCGCCCGCAAGATCCAGACGCTGCTCGAGGCCGGGATCACCTCGTTCGTCGACCTGACCGAGCGCGGCGAGAGCACCCGGGGCGGAGCCCCGATGGTGCCCTACGACGACGGCCTGGCCGCCCGGTACCTGCGCTGTCCGATCCGCGACACCGACGTCATCGACGACGCCGGCTACGACCGGATCCTGGCCCACATCAATGCCGAGATCGAATCCGGCGAGGTGGTCTACGTGCACTGCTGGGGAGGGAAGGGCCGCACCGGAACCGTGGTCGGCGCCTGGCTGATCGACCGGGAGCGCCTGGGCTACCCGGCGGTGATCGACCGCTTGCAGGAACTGCGCCGGGGATCCCGCAAGGACGAGCATCCCGTGCCCGACACCTCCGACCAGCACGACGTGCTGCGCGACCGCGCCCAGCGAAGGGAGGCCTGGGCATGACCGACTGGTTCGAGCGTCTCACCGGTTTCGCCGAGGACGGCTACGCCGCAACACAAGCCCGCCTGCGGGTCGAGGGCGACGAACTGGTGTCGAACGTCAACGACAGGCGCTACGGCATCGGCGAGCTGACCCTGCCGACCCTGGCCGAGCTCCGGGCCCGGGTGAATCCGGCGCGGGGGCAACGCAGTTCGGTGCGAGGACTGGTCGGCGATGCCCGCCTGCTGCACCGCGAGCCGGAGTTCGAGGGGGCGCTGTTCCAGGTGGCGTCGCAGTTCAACGTGCTGGAGATGACGTCGGAGCACGTCACCCCCGAGCAGGGCGTCGCGCGCTACGCGTGGGACCCCACCCAGGGCCCGGCGTGCGCGATCGCGGCCGGGGCGGCGACGATCTACCGCAACTACTTCGTGCCGTTCCCCGACGGCGTCGGGCAGACCGCTCGCCGCCAGGTCGACAACCTGGCCGGCCTCGGCGCGGCGCTGGCCGAGCACATCGGCCTGCCTCTGCGCGCGCTGTGGGAGATGCGCAACGGCTACGCGCTGTGCACCACCGAGGGACTGCGCGCGATCGCCGCGCTGCTCGGCGGGGTTTCCGAGGAGGTGCTCGACGACCTGCGGGGCCGGCTGGCCATCGGGCTTCATCGCGACGTCGAGGTGACCGACCTCGACGGGGACGAGCGCAGGCTGGTCTCCCAGGCGTTCTGTTCGGCGCTGCCGATCGGCTACGGGGTGCGGTCGGCGGACTGGGGGCCGTTCGCCCGCCTGGTGCTGGAGGCCACCTACGAGGCGACCCTGCTGGCCGCGGCCGAACGGGCCGGTTCGGGCGGGTCGGACACCGTCCTGCTCACCCGGGTCGGCGGGGGAGTGTTCAGCAACGACGAGGCCTGGATCGACGGGGCGATCGAGCGCGCGCTGACGGTGGTGGCCGACGCCGGCCTGGATGTGCGGATCGTCGGGTACCGCGACATCGTCCCGGGGGTGCGGGGGTTCGTCGAGCGGTGGGGGTGAGGGACGGCCGGCGCAGCGGATTTGTCAGAGGCCGTCGTTAGCGTGGGCCGCGACGACGAGCGAAGGGGGTTCAGTGGCGCAGTCCACCAACATCAGTTACGCGGTGATCGTGCTGGGTGACCGGGACACCGTGCAGCGGGCCGACCTGCTCGAGAACGCGGCCGCGCAGGGCGCGATCATCACCGGGACCTACAGTCTCGAGCCGGGCGAGGCCGGTCAGCACGACGACCTCACCGAGTTGTCGGTGGTGGTCGAGGCGCTGAGCCGGGCCATCGGCACCCGGACCGACCTGTGGCTGCCCTTCCCGATGGACGACCTCGGGCGCGAGGCGCACGTGCGCCGGGTGAGCCTGGTTATGCAGCGCCACGGGCTGAACATTCTGATGGGCCGCGATCTGGAACCGTGCACCATGGACGGCGGGTTCAGCGCGGCGGACTTCGCGCTGCGCGAGGAGGTCCGCGCGGTCGACGGGCTCGACCACGCCGCGCTGTCGGCGGGTGCTGTCACCACGCTGGCCGCCGAAATCGCGCGGATGCTGGCCGATGCCGCCGAGCATCCTGCTCCGGCGCCGGCCGTCCGGGAGCGGCCGACCGCGGTCGGGGAGCGGTTCTACAGCACCGGTGAGGTCGCGAGATTCTTCGGCAAGTCGCCGCAGTGGGTGTACTGGGCGATGCGCACCGGCGTCTTCACCCGCCCGGACGGCACGGCCATCGAGCCGATGCGGATCGGCAAGAACGGCCGGCGCCGGTTCAGCCTGCCGGTGCTGCGGGAGATGGCCCGGGCCTGCTACCGGCGCGGCATCGTCGGCGAGGACGAACTGCTGGACCTCCTGGTGGTGCTGGAACGCGCCGAGGGGGAAGCCCAGGGGGATTAGGCGCCCGGTCGGGATCGGCCCATCCGGTCTCCGGGTGGAGGCGGGTACGGCACGATGACGGACATGCGCCAGTTCTCTCTGCTCGTCGGCATCATCATGACGCTGTGCGGCGTGCTGTTCACGCTGCAGGGCCTGGGGGTGGTGCAGGGCAGTCCGATGAGCAACACCACGACGTGGGCGGTGCTCGGGCCGATCATCGCTCTCGCGGGAGCGGGGATGGTGTTCGTCAACGTGCGCAAGCGGTAGCCCGCCGAGTCCGGCGGCCCGGGACAAAAGTCCCTTCTTGACCTCGACGGTGAGTGCCGACCTGCTCCTTACCGCCACGCGGCGCGGGAAATCGGAAACGCCCGTGGAAGTTGTCTTCCGTTTCCCGCACCTCGATGGCAATGTGTGTTCCACGAGGGCAGATGGGGTCCTCGATTGATCAAAGGAAACCTTGATGACCGTTGCGCCGCTGCCTGCCCGCGATCCCCACCTTCTCGACAGCGCGGACGGGCGGGTGCGCTCAGGGACGTCCGCCGCTGCGGGGTACTCCCGCTACGTCGGCAGGGTCGGCGCGCTGGCGGTCGCGCTCGGTGTGGGTGCCGCGGTCGTCGCGATGCCGGCGGCCTTCGCCGACACCACCGGGTCATCGGGATCCTCGGGTTCCACGGACACCGGCGCCGCGAGCACCCCGGGCAACGCACGACCGGCCGGGGCGGGACCGTCGTCGGACGCGACGGCCGGCGCGCCGCGCACACCGCGGGCGCGACGCGGTCACTCAGCGGCCGCACCCGCGCCCGCCGCGTCGCGCAACAAGCGCTCAAGGGCGGGCGCCCTGCCCTCCGGGCGTCCCTCGGGATCGCCCGCGGCGCCCGCACCCAGGGCCGCCGCCGCCGACATGCCGGCTCCTGAGGCGTCGCCCCCCGGTTCCGTGCCGTCGCTGAACGCCCCCGCCCCCGCGCAGGCGCCGGCCGCGGCGGTTCCGGCGACGGTGGCCGCGCAGGTCGCCTCCCCGGTGGTCAGCTCTCCACGGGCGGCCGCAGCCTCGGCGCCGTCGATGACGGCGGCCGCGGCTCGCGGCGCGGTGTCCGGGGTCGGCGGAAATCTGTTGTCCTGGTTGGCTTCCGGTGGTTCCGGTGATGCCCCGGCGGTGGCCCCGCTGGCGTGGACTGCGGCGGCCTTCGCCCGTCGGGATCTGGGCAGGGGGTCGGCGGCGCCGGCGTCGTCGACCACGACCACTTCCGGTGGGCTGCTGCTGAACTCACCGAAGGCGTCGTCGACGGGCAAGCTGACCGCCAATCAGTTCCGCCTGTTCGGCGACGGCACGGCGAACAACCCGAACGCCGGCCTGCTCGGCGGCAACGGCTGGACCTACACCCAGTACGAGGGCGCCTGCACCAGCGGGGCGTGCAACGGCGGGCGGGCCGGGTTCCTGTACGGCAACGGCGGCGGCGGGTTCGCCGGCGGCGACGGCGGTTCGGCGGGCATGTGGGGCAACGGCGGTGCCGGCGGCGCCGGCGCGACCGGAGTCAACGCGGGCAAGGGCGGCGCCGGCGGCAACGGCGGCGCGCTCCGCGGCAACGGCGGCAACGGCGGTTCGGGTGCCGCATCGCTGACCGGGGTCGGCGGTGACGGCGGTGCCGGCGGTCGTTCGGGTCTGTCGGGTGTGCTGTCCCTGGCCGGTTCGGGCGGTGACGGCGGGGCCGGCGGTGCCGGGCTGACCGGCGGGGGCGCCGGCGGCGCCGGCGGTGCCGGGGGACTGTTCATCGGCACCAGCGGCAACGGTGGCGACGGCGGTTCGGTGACGGGCTTGGTCGGTGACGGCGGTGCGGGCGGAGCCGGTGGCAACTCGGGCTTCTTGATCATCAAGGGTGCCGCCGGGGATGGCGGCAACGGCGGCAGCGGCGGCTCCACGTACGGCCGGGGCGGCGCAGGCGGCGCCGGTGGCGGGGTCTCCTTCCTGGACCTGGATCCGGCCACCGGCTTCGGCTCGGACGGCGCCGGCGGCGACGGCGGCGTCGGCGGCAACGGGGCTTCCGGCGGCGGCGACGGCGGCACGGGCGGCACGGCCGGTGTGTTCATGGGCAACGGCGGCCGGGGTGGCGATGGCGGCACGGCGCTGCTGTTCGGTAACGGCGGTGCGGGTGGCGACGGCGGGAACGTCGGGGTGCTCTCACTGTTCGGTGACGGCGGCAACGGCGGTGCCGGCGGTGCCGGTAAGTACGGCATCGCCGGAACGGACGGCGTACTGCCCGGTGAGGCCGGCGGGGCGGGCGGCAACGGCGGAGCCGGCGGCAACGGTGGC
>NZ_JBJTJF010000099.1:0-27026 GCF_046095365.1 Mycobacterium sp. | reverse complement strand
GGTAGGCGGTGGCCAGCGACTGGTCCATCCGGTGCAGCTTGGCGAAGTCGCCCCCGCCGCCGCCCCCGAATCCCGAGACCGGCCACATGGCCGTCGGCATGAACCTGGAGAGTGTCGTCGACTGGTCACCGGCATGGACGTTCACCGACGCGTTCAAAGCGTCGCGTCCGTGGATCTCGCACTCCTTCAACCCGCAGACCTGGGCAACCACCTGGGATCCCGCGCAGGCGCCGGCGCTGGACATCGACGCCAACGGCAACATCCGCTCGCTGAAGACCTGGACGGCCAACGGCGTGCAGATGAAGCAGTACGCCGGAACCCTGATGTTCGACGCGCTGGGCGGGGACTACGCCGGCGGCACTTACCACGCCGAGTGGGACGGCACCGGTGTGGTCACCTTCGGCTTCGACGCGGTCGTCACCTCCAGCGGTAAGACCCCGGCCGGACGCAACTTCGCCGAGTTGCGGGTCACCCCCACCGACAGCGGCATCTACATGCGCATCGAGGAGACGAGCCCGGCTGATCCGGTACGCAACTTCAACGTCTGGATGCCCGACTACAACGGCCAGAGCTTCGTCGGCCAGCGCTGGCAGCCCGGCGCCCCGTTCTCCCCGTTCCACCCGCTGTTCCTGTCCCGCCTCCAGCCGTTCGGAGCGCTGCGCTTCATGGGCATGCAGGAGACGAACGGCTCCGACATCACCACCTGGGCGCAGCGCCGCGACGCGGCAGACATCCGGCAGGGTTCGGGGGCCGAAGGAACCCCGAGCGAGCCGCTCGCCAACGGCATCTCGGTGGAGTACATGGTCGAACTGGCCAACGAACTCGACGCCGACCCGTGGTTCAACATGCCGTATGCCGCCGACGACACCTTCGTCCGCAACTTCGCCACCTATGTCAGCCAGCACCTGGAGCCCGGACGCACCGTCTACGTGGAATGGGCCAACGAGGTGTGGAACTTCGGATGGGGCTTCGAGGCCTCGCAGTGGGTGTCCGACAAGGCCAAAGCGGCCGGCCTCGATCCCGACTTCGGCCAGTGGATCGTCGCCGGGCAGGAGGCAAAGCGGGACATGGACATCTGGTCGCAGGTGTTCGCCGGCCAGTCCTCGCTGAATCTGGTCCGGGTGGCCGCCGGCTGGGCGGCGGTGGACTGGGTGACCAACCAGGTCGCCGAGAACATGGGCGGCTCGTTCGACGCGATCGCGATCGCGCCCTACATCACCCCCACCGACGAGCAGCGGGCCGGTTACTCCGCCGCCACCTCCGTCGACAAGGTGATCGCCGACACCCGCGCCAATGTAGCCACCTCGTTGGAGTGGACGGCCAGCCACGAACGGCTGGCCCAGGAGTGGTCGGCGAAACTGGGCCGGCCCATCGAGCTTGTCGCCTACGAGGGCGGCCCGCACCTGGACGGCCGCGGCGCGGCCTATCAGAACGCGTTCTACGCCGCGACCAACGATCCGCGGATGGGTGACATCTACCGCGACTACCTCAAAGGCCTCGACGCGGCCGGCATGGACCTCTACATGGACTTCCAGTTCACCGGCCAGGCCGGTGCGGCGCCGTGGGGCGACTTCGCCAAGCTGCACCGGATGGACCAGTCGCTGGCCACCGCCTACCTGTACAACGCGGTGGTGTCGGCCGCCGACGGAACGCTCTGGCCGGCGGTCACCTAGCAGCCGGCGAGCACCCGGGCCAGCGCGTCGCGCTCGGGCGGTGTCACCCAAAGCCGGTAGGCGGCTTT
Organism: Mycobacterium sp.; assembly: GCF_046095365.1. GTDB lineage: Bacteria > Actinomycetota > Actinomycetes > Mycobacteriales > Mycobacteriaceae > Mycobacterium. The sequence goes on along the minus strand of NZ_JBJTJF010000099.1, from coordinate 25,285 downwards.
GATGTTGACGATGCGGGTGGCGTACACGCATCGGTAGGACGTGTTGGGCGGCAGCCACGTCGCCGCGTCGGCGTCGCCCTTCTCCTGGTTGACCCAGCCCAGCGTGGTCTGCAATTCGATCGGATCGTTGGCGAAGTTGCGCCGGGTGAAGTCGTCCCACTCCTGGGCGCCGGTCTGCCAGGCGTCCGAGAGTGCTACGACATGGTCGATCTGGACCTCCGCCGAACTACCCGGGCCGCGGCGGAACTCGACGCTGGTGCCGGTATAGGGGTCGTTGAGGATTCCGCTGAGCACCGCGCAGTCATTGGACCCCGGCTTGATCACCACGTCGACCAGATCGCGGCGCAGGATGTCGTTTCTGGTGTCGCAACCGTTGCGGCCGTACTCCACCGTCACGTCGTCGGTCCACCGCTCCCCGAACAGATCCCGGTCGTATCCGGTCTTCGGCGCGCGGCCCTTCACCGCCAGCGAATCCAGAGCGGCGAGTGCGTCCGCGGAGCTGTCGGCGGCCGCGGGCAACGAGGCCTGAAGGACCGAAACGATCACTGCTGCAACCACTGTCGCCCCCCGCGACAGCATTACCCCCACCAGAAGGCAGTGGCGATGGCGATGTACAGCGCGATGAGCACAGCCCCCTCGAACCAATTCGACTCGCCGTCAAAGGTCACCAGCACGGCGACCAGCGCCGACATCATCATCGCGGCCAGCAGCAGCGGCGAGAAGACCAGATCGAACCCGGGCTGGCCCAGCCAGACCGCCGACAGGCAGACGATCGGGGCGATGGTCAGCGCGATCTGCACCGGTGACTGCAGCACCACCTGAACGGCGTAGTCCATCTGGTTCTTGGCCGCCAGCTGGATGCCGACGAAATTCTCCACCGCGTTGCCGGCGATCGCCACGATCACCAGACCGGCGAACACCTCGTTGATCCCCGCCGCTTCCATCGCCGGTTCCAGCGCGGCCACGAACCACTCGGAGACGAACGCCGCGCCGATACCCGCCGCGGCCAGCATGCCGATCGCCATCGCCAGCGGCCACTCGCCGTGCGCCGACGCGGCACTGGCCGCCTTGGCCGAATCCTTGCTCGCCGCGATCGGAGACGCCCCGCGGTGTTCGTGCCCGGCATGGGCGACCGGGTCCGGCTGCTTGTTGCCCAGGGTGGCCGGCAACGACAGCGCGAACAAAGCCAGCATGACCACCGAGACGACCACCGAGACCACGCGCTCGTGCGACTCGGCCGGGGTGTGCATCGCCGCTGTCAGCGACGGGACGGCGAGGATGAACACCGCGAGGGTGAACATCAGCCCCAGTGTGCGGCCGTCTTCGGCGGCGAAGCGTTGCCGGCCGTGCTTGAGGCCGCCCACCACGAAAGCCAGACCGAGCACCAGCAGCACGTTGGCCAGGATCGACCCGACGATGGTGGCCTTCACGACGCCGAACAGGCCTGCCTTGAGCGCGAACAGGATGACGAACAGCTCGGGCAGGTTCCCCAGCGCGGTCTGCAGGATTCCGGTGGCGGCCGGACCCAGCCGATCCCCCAGGGCCTCGACCGACCGGCCCACCAGCGACGCCAGCGTGGCCAGGGCGATCGCGGCGACGACGAAGGCCAGCACGGCGTTCATGTGCGCGTAGTGCATCACCCCGGCCAGCACGGCCGCGACCACCGTCACGGCGATGACGATGAGGTCGCGCTTGCTCAGCAGCGGAGGCTTCTCCATAGTGGTCGTCACGCTCTGATCTCCTGCCTGGTCGCGGGTGAAGTTTGCCAGAATCGCAGGGTCCGCGATGGAAAATGGCCGGCTCGGTCCGTGCGTAGAGTTCACCGGCATGCACGTCGACGCGATGACCCTGCCCCAGCCGCTGGTCCGGGCCGGCGACATCGCCCGCGGCGTCCAGGCGGCCGGCTTCTCCGGCCTGCTGTTCACCGAGACCGGCCGCACCCCCTATCTCAGCGCCGCGGTTGCCTCCCAGGCCGCACCGGGACTGGACCTGTCCACCGGGGTCGCGGTGGCCTTCCCCCGCAGCCCGTTCGTCACGGCGGCCACCGCGTGGGAGTTGCAGGAGGCCGTTTACGCACGGAATCCGGCCGGGCGGTTCCGGCTCGGGCTGGGAACCCAGGTTCGCACCCACGTGGTGCGCCGCTACGGCAGCGCCTTCGACCCCCCCGGACCACGGCTGCGCGACTACGTGCGGGCCGTCAAGGCATGCTTCGAGGCGTTCCGCAGCGGACACCTCGAGCACCACGGCGAGTTCTACGAACTGGACTTCATCACGCCGCAGTGGAGTCCCGGGCCGATCGCGGCACCCGACCCGAAAGTCGATGTCGCGGCGGTGAATCCGTGGATGCTCCGGATGGCCGGCGAGGTGGCAGACGGGGTGCACGTCCACCCGATCGGAGAACCCGGCTACCTGCGCCGGCATGTCGTCCCCCGCATCGCCGAGGGTGCGGCGAGAGCGGGCCGGTCAGCACAGGACGTCGCGGTCATCGTGCCGGTGGCAACGATCGCCGGGGACACCGACGCCGAACGCGACGCCGAACGCGAACTGGTGCGCGCCAGCCTGAGCTTCTACGGCAGCACGCCCAACTACGCGTTCATCTGGGACGAGGCCGGCTTCGAGGGCACCACCGCCCGGATCCGGGAGCGCCAGAAGTCCGGGGATGTCGCGGGGATGGCCGCGCAGATCACCGACGAACACATCGCCGTCTTCGCCACCGAGTCCACCTGGGACGGCATGGCCGACGCCCTGCGCGCCAAATACGGCGGAATCGCCTCGCGCATCGTGATCTACAACGCGCTGACGAGCCCGGAAAGACTTGAGCGCTATGGCGAGGTGGCGCGCCGGCTTCGGTGTTAGTGTCCCGGCCATGGCAGGTCTGAGCGGTCTTCTCGCCGAGGACTGCATCGCGCTGGACGTGGACGCCGCCACCTGGGAGGAGGCGGTGCTCGCCGCAGGCGGCCTGTTGGAAAGCGCGGGGATCGCCGGTCCGGCCTACACCGGGTCCATGATCGACAACGTTCAGACCAACGGTCCCTACATCGTGGTGGCACCGGGATTCGCCTTCGCCCACGCCCGCCCGTCAGAGGCAGTGCACCGAACCGGCATGTCCTGGGTGCGGCTGGCGCACCCGGTCTCCTTCGGGCACAAGACGAATGACCCCGTCGACCTGGTGGTCGCCCTGGCCGCGACGGACGACGGCGCACATGCCACCTCGATGGCCGAACTGGCCAAGATCGTAGGCAGCCCGGACAAGCGTGCGGCGCTGAACACTGCCGCGACACCGTCGGCGGTGATGGGGATCCTCGGCGGCCTTCAGCCGACCCAGCCGGCGGCCGGCGGCGGCCGGACGTCCAACCTCATCCTGACAGTGTGCGGAAACGGCCTGGGCACCAGCCTGTTTCTGAAAAACACCCTCGAGCAGGTGCTCGGCAGCTGGGGGTGGGCACCCTTCATCACCGTCGAAGCCACCGACACCATCTCGGCCAAGGGCCGTGCCAAGGAGGCCGACCTGATCATGACCTCCGGCGAGATCGCCAAGACCCTCGGTGACGTCGGCGTCCCGGTCAAGGTGATCGACAACTTCACCTCGACCCGCGAGATCGACGCCGCGCTGCGCGACTCCTATGACATCTAGGGAACCGATGAACTGGTTGGTCGCCGTCGCCGAATTCGTCGTCAACGAAATCCTGGCAGTCCCGGCCTATCTCATCGGGATCATCACCGCCGTCGGTCTGATCGCGCTGCGCAAGAGCACCGGGCAGGTCATCGGCGGGGCGCTGAAGGCCACGCTGGGGTTCCTGCTGATCGGCGCGGGCGCAACCCTGGTGGTGGCCTCGCTGAAACCGCTGGGGGTGATGATCCAGGGCGCGGCGGGCACCAAGGGGGTGGTGCCGACCAACGAGGCGATCGTCGGGATCGCCCAGAAACAGTTCGGCGCGCAGGTGGCCTGGCTGATGATCCTGGGCTTCGCAATCAGCCTGCTGCTGGCCCGGTTCACCCCCCTGCACTACGTGTTCCTCACCGGCCACCACACTCTGTTCATGGCGACCCTGCTGACCATTGTGCTGGCCAGCGCAGGCCTGCCGGGCGCCACGGTCGTGCTCCTCGGCGGTCTGCTGTTGGGGGTGGTCATGGTGGCGCTACCGGCCATCTCCCAGCCGTGGACCAAGCGCATCACCGGTGACGACAGCATCGCCATCGGGCATTTCGGGACCCTGGGCTACATCGCCTCCGGCATCACCGGCCGCTTCGCCGGCGGCTCGAGGAGCCGGTCCACCGAGGATCTCAAACTGCCTGAGTCGCTTCGGTTCCTGCGCGACTCGATGGTGGCGACCGCCTTGTCAATGGTGCTGATGTACACCGCCGTCGGGTTGATCTACCTGTTCAGGGCGGGCGGCGCCACGGCGTTCGCGGCCTATGCCGACGAGTCCGGCGACGGCGCGGCGACCAGCGTCGGCAACTTCCTGATGATGGGAGTGACGCAGGGCCTGAGCTTCGGCGTGGCCGTCGCCGTCATCCTGTTCGGGGTGCGCACCATCCTCGGCGAACTGGTTCCGGCGTTCCAGGGCATCGCCGAGCGGATGGTGCCCGGCGCGATACCGGCGCTGGACGCCCCGATCGTGTTCCCTTACGCCCAGAACGCGGTCCTGATCGGGTTCATCTCCAGCTTCGTCGGCGGCCTCGTCGGCCTGGCGGTGCTGTCGCTGTGGCTTGGCCCGGCGTTCGGCTGGGTGCTGGTGCTGCCAGGCCTGGTGCCGCATTTCTTCACCGGTGGGGCGGCGGGCGTATACGGCAACGCCACCGGCGGCCGGCGCGGTGCGGTGGCCGGCGCCTTCGTAAACGGTCTGCTCATCACCTTCCTGCCCGCTCTGCTGGTCAAGGTGCTCGGATCGTTCGGCGAGGAGAACACCACCTTCGGTGACGCCGACTTCGGTTGGTACGGAATTCTTCTCGGCAACGCCGCCAAGCTGGGCTCGACCGGGGGCATGGTCGCGATGCTGCTGATAGGGGCCGGTCTGCTGACACTGGCGGTCGTTGTCCAGCGTCGGCTTGTGGACACCGGGTGGGATCCGGCACCGGGCCGGGAGCGGCCCGCGGCAGCCGAGTCGGCGCCCGCGGTGGGCACCGGGCGCAGCTACCCGAAGATCCCCGCCCCGGCCGGGGCTCCGGCGCCGCCTCCCCCGCCGGTTTAGCTAATCGCGGCCGTCGAAGCTGATCACCTGGCCGCGGTTGATCGAAACCCAGTCGCGCGCTTCCAGATACGGGCGGAAGGTCTCGACGATGGCCTTTTCGTCGGCGGAGGTCTTGGGCCGCTGCAGTTCGTAGAGGTGCGGGAACTCCGTCCACGCCGCCACCGCTTCCCACAGTCGCACCGCGGCGTCGCCGGCGGGCGGGTCGATGAGCACCGGTCCGAACAGGCACTGGCCGTCGGGGAAGAACAGCGTCGGCACACCGTAGCCGCCGGCCTCGACCACGCGCCGGTGGTCGGCGAGCACCTCCTCGGAGGTGGTCGGGTCGGCGATCGCCTCGTCCACCAGGCCGGGGTCGAAACCCAATTGGCTGATCAGATGGCGGGCGACGGACTTCTCGTGCGGCTTGTGTCCCTCGACGTGCAGCGCCCTGGCCGCCCGCTCGTACCAGGCGTCGATGTCGTCCATCGACCGGCGCCGCAGCAGCGCCCCGATGCGCATCATCGACCACCCGTAGGACCACTCCCGCTCCCACGGGTGCTTCTTGCCCTCCTCGCGGTTGATCTCCTCGAGGCTGAAGAAACGCCAGTTCACCCGAAGGCCGGTGCGGTCGCGGACCTCGCGAATCCAGCGCGAGGTCTGGTAGGCGTACGGGCACATCACGTCGAAGTGGAAATCGACGTACTCCGGGCGCTGCACTGCCATGCCCGCCACCCTATTCTCCTCCGCGAGATCACCACCAGGGCTGCGGTCCAGGCGAAACCGCAACCATGAGGGCGATCTCGCGGCGAGGAGGGGGTGTGGCTCAGCCCGCGTCGGGCAGCATCGGCGGGCAGTAGCCGGCCGGGTCGGCGGCCAGTTCGAAGTGCCACGGCTCGTTGGCGTAGATCCGGCACAGGCCGAAGCGGGCGCCGTTGGCCTGCAGCCAGGCTTCCGCGGCGGGGCCGCCGATGTCGACCGCCTGACCCAGGACGTGCCGGGACCGCCCGGGGGTCTGTACGTACTGCAGCGCGGCCGGCAGGCTGCCGTAGGTGGCGATGGCGTCGTCGAGCAGCTGCTGCTGGAACTCCGGTGAGCGCCAACCGGAGGTGATGGTCAGGGTGACGCCGTCGGCGCCCGCGGCGGTGGCGGCCTGCTGGACCGCACCCAGCAGGGCGGGGTTGAGATACCCGACCGCGGGGTTGCTGACGTCGTAGGGACTCAGCGCCTGGACGTCGGCGTCCGCAACCGGTATCGGCGAAACGGCAACTGCCGTACCGATCAGCATGCCGATCAGCCGTGTGGGAATGCTTCGCATGATGTAGACATCATCGCAGGCAATGGAAGGTGGGCCCGATGGCGCTTGTCCTCGCGTACGGCGTGGTACTGCTGATCAGCGTCTCGCTGTCCGGCCTGGCGGCCCGGACGGTGCTGTCCACCGCACTGCTGTTCCTGGTGGCCGGCGCGCTGCTCGGCCCGGGCGGCTTCGGGATCGTCACCCAGAGCGCCGAGGACGAGATCGTCGCGGTGCTCGCTGACATCGCCCTGTTCACGGTGCTGTTCACCGACGGTCAGCGGGCCAGCGTCCCGGCCCTGCGCGAGGGCTGGCGGCTGTCCGGCCGGGCCCTGGGGCTGGGCATGCCGCTGGCCATGGTCGGGATCGCGGTTCCCGCGCACTTCCTGGCCAACCTGGACTGGCCGACGGCCTTCCTGCTGGGCGCGATCCTCTCCCCCACCGACCCGGTGTTCGCCTCGGCGTTGGTGGGTCGCAGCGACATTCCGCTGCGGCTGCGCCGTCTGCTCAACGTCGAGTCCGGCCTCAACGACGGCCTGGCGCTGCCGTTCGTGCTGATCTTCCTCGCCCTGGCCAAGCACGAGAGCTCCCACATCAGCGAGGTGCTACTGGAGCTGGTGCTGGGCCTGGTCATCGGCGTCGGCGTCGCCGCGCTCGTCGCGCTGGCCTGGCGCAGCCCGATCCTCAAAGCCGAACCGCGCCTGCAGCCGCTGGGGCCGGTCGCCATCGCCATCGTGGTGTATGCGACATGCCATCTGACACATGCCAATCCGTATCTGGCGGCTTTCGCCGCCGGTTCGGCGCTGGCCACCCTCGACCACGTGGCCGCGGAGACCTTCGAGCCGTTCGGCGACCTGCTCTCCGAGCTCACCAAGTTCGCCGCACTGCTGCTGTTCGGCGCGCTCATCACCCCCGAACGGCTGTCGCATCTGGGATGGCAGGGCTGGCTGCTGGCGGTCCTGGCGATCGTGGTGGTGCGCCCGGCCTCGATGCTGCTGTCGCTGGTGAACACCGGCATGCCGCGGGCGGAGAAGCTCACCGCGGCCTGGTTCGGGCCGAAGGGTTTCGCGTCGGTGGTCTACGGGCTGCTGGTCCTGCAGGCCGGCATCCCCGAGGGGGAGAAGCTCTTCGACCTGATCGCCGTGACGATCGCGCTGTCGATCGTCGTGCACTCCTCCACCGATGTGCCGGTTGCGCACAAACTGCGCATCGAGCCGCCCGACCACCTGCCGCCCGGCCATGACCCGGTCGAGCCACCGGAGCCGGAGCGAACACCGCCGGTTCGGGCCCGGGACGCGAACCTGTAACCGGGAACACCGCCGGGGTGCGACAGAATCGGACCCATGACGACGCCGCTGCCGGAGGGGCTGACCGCCGTCGAGGCCGCCCGCCGGCTGGCGTCCGAGGGACCCAACGAACTGCCCACCGCCAAGCGGCGCAACCTCGCTCAGGAGGCGTGGGCGGTGATCCGCCAGCCCATGCTGCTGCTGCTTCTCGGCGCGGGTGCGGTCAACTTCCTGCTGGCCGAGCCGCTCGACGGTGCGATGCTGCTGGCATTCGTCCTGGTGGTGATCGGCATCTCGATCTATCAGGAGCACAAGACCGAACGGGCCCTGGCCGCGCTGCGCGACCTGTCCTCACCGCGGGCCCTGGTGATCCGCGACGGCCGGCAGGTGCGCATCGCCGGCCGCGACGTGGTCCGCGGCGACGTCCTGCTGCTCGCCGAGGGTGACCGGGTGCCCGCCGACGCGGTCCTGGCCGAAAGCACCAACCTGTCGGTCGACGAGTCCGCGCTGACCGGGGAGTCGGTCCCGGTCCGCAAGGTCGGCAGCCCGGACACCGATCGGATGGGCCGCCCTGGCGGGGACGCGACGCCGTGGGTGTTCTCCGGGACGCTGGTGGTCAAGGGCCACGGTATCGCCGTCGCCAACCGGATCGGCGCCGACACCGAACTGGGCCGGATCGGCGCGGCGCTGCGCGGCATCGAACCGGAGCGCACCCGCCTGCAGCGTGAAATCGACCGGCTGGTCAAGGTTCTCGCCGCGGTCGGGGTGCTCGCCGCAGTTATCGTCGTGGTGGTCTACGGGCTGACCCGCGGCAGCTGGCTCAACGGTCTTCTCGCCGGTATCGCCGCGGCGATGGCCTTGCTGCCCGAGGAGTTCCCCGTCGTGCTGACGGTGTTCCTGGCGTTGGGCGCCTGGCGGATGTCGCGCAAGCACGTGCTGACCCGCCGGCCACCGGTCATCGAGACGCTGGGATCGGCGACCGTATTGTGCGTGGACAAGACCGGCACCCTGACGATGAACCGGATGACGGTGCGCCAGCTGATCGTCGACGGCCAGACCTACACCCTCGACGAGGCGCCGCTGCCCGAGGAGTTCCACGCCATCGCCGAATCCGCCGTCCTGGCGTCCCCGATCGACCCGTTCGACCCGATGGACAGGGCGTTCCGCGAACTCGAGGGCAGATACCTCTCCGGCACCGCCCGCACCCACCCGGACTGGGAACTCGTCCGCGAGTATCCCCTCTCGGAGAACCTGCTCGCCCTGTCCCACGTATGGCGGGCCGCCGACGGCGGATACGTGGTGGCCGCCAAGGGCGCCCCGGAGGCAATCGCCGACCTGTGCCGCTTCACCGACGCCCAGCGCGCCCGGCTCACCGCCCAGGTCGAGCAGGCCACCGCCGACGGGCAACGCGTGCTGGGGGTGGCGCGGGCGAGTCTGCCCGCCGGCGCCGAACTGCCGGCCGACCAGCGCGACTACGAATTCGGCTACCTCGGCTTGGCCGGCCTGCACGACCCGGTCCGGCCCGGTGTGGCCGAGGCGGTCGCGGAGTGCCGCCGGGCCTCGGTGCGCACCATCATGATCACCGGCGACTACCCGGGCACGGCGATGGCAATCGCCCGCGACGTCGGCCTGGACACCGGCCCCGGCTTCATCAGCGGCCGGGACCTGGAGAACCTGACCGGCGCCGCGCTCGCCGAACGCATCCGAGACGTGTGCGTGTTCGCGCGGATGGTGCCGGAGCAGAAACTCCAACTGGTGCGGGCCCTGCAGGCGGACGGCGAAGTGGTCGGCATGACGGGCGACGGTGTCAACGACGCACCAGCCTTGCGCGCCGCGGACATCGGGATCGCGATGGGCGCCCGCGGGACCGACGTCGCGCGCGAGTCCGCGGCTCTGGTGATCACCGATGACGACTTCTCCTCGATCGTCAGCGGCGTGCGTCTGGGGCGCGGCATCTTCGACAACCTTCGCAAGGCGCTGTCCTACGTCATCGCCGTGCATCTGCCGATCGTCGGGATGTCGCTGATCCCGGTGTTCGTGGCCGACTGGCCGCTGGTGCTGCTGCCGGTTCAGATCGCCTTCCTGGAACTCATCATCGACCCGGCCTGCTCGGTGGTCTTCGAGGCCGAACAGATCGACCCGAAGATCATGGACTCACCGCCCCGCGCCGTGTCCGAGCCGATGTTCGGCCCCCGAGTGCTGACCATCGCCGTGCTCCAGGGCCTTTCGGTTCTGGCGGCGATCATCGCGGTCTACCTGTGGGCACTGCGCAACGGCTACCCCGCCGACTCGGTCCGGTCGGTGACGTTCGCGGCGCTAGTGCTCGGGAACCTGGCCCTGATCGTGGTCAACCGGTCCTGGCGGCTGCCGGTGTGGCACACGTTCCGCGAGCGCCGCAACCCCGCCCTGAAGTGGATCCTGCTCGGCGCGTCGGCGCTGCTGGTGACGATCCTGACCGTGCCCGCTCTGCGGCAGGCCTTCAGCTTCGGCGCGATGCCGCCCACCGGATGGCTGGTGGCCGGTGCCGCGGGACTGCTCGGCGTCGCCTGGTTCGAGATCTACAAGGCGCTGGGCGCCCGGCGCTGAAGTCAGTATGGAATCGGCCGGACATGGTGGATGTCCAGGGCCACCAGGGTGGGCAGCGGCAGCGGCCGGTTGGCCGGACCCCTCGGGTAGACCCGCCGCCGGGTCGGCGCCCACAGGCCGCCGAACTTGCGGTAGTCGGCGCAGAGCTGCGCGGCCTTGGCCCAGCCGCCCACCACCTCGGCGGTGTAGTCATGGCGCAGCAGCCGTCCCGACGGGTCGAAGTACAGCGTCTGCACCGGGGAGTGCACCGGCAGGTAGTCGGGGAACGCGGCGGTCAGAACCGTCGAGCCGTCCGCGCCCTGTTCACAGTTCTCGATGCTGACGCCGCGGTGCAAGAGCAGGAAAGGCAGCGTCAGATAACACCACATCGCGTATCCGCTGAAGTAGACGAAATCAAGATCGTCCCAGTACAGCGAGCGGCGTCCCGGGCCGAAGGCCTGCCGGGGATCGTCCCGGTGGCGCAGAACCGCGCCGGATGCGTCGCGAATCTCCACCCGGTGGGTTCCGAGCAGAGAGGCGGTGCACCCGGGCGTCGGGAAGTCCTTCATCACGGCGCGGGGGTCATCGGTGTCCACGACGACCACGGCGTGGTGCAGCGGGCGAATCCGTTTGGCGCGGAACAGAAATCCCGAGGCCGACATCGACACCTCGACCGCGGACAGCGACTGCCAGTACTCCACCCCTCCGTGCGCGTCCAGAATACGCTTCAGCGCCTCGGCTACATCGGCTCTCACTGCTGACCGGCTCGCTGGGCCCGTTCGCGGGCCAGCGTCTCGCCACGGAAGAACGCCGGGGACTTCAGGTTCCAGACGATCATCAACAGGACCCCGAAGACCAGACTCAGCACGCCGATGACGAACACCGTGCCGATGCCGGCCAGCGACCCGCTCGACCCGTTCTCCGGCTGGGCCATCTGGTAGGCCTGGATCACACCGATCGGGATGAGAACCATCGCGCCGATGGCCGGCAGGATGACCTGTTCGAGCGCGGTGCGCCAGTTCGAGAACGCGGTGTCCCAGAAGTAGATCACCGACGATATGGCCACCACGGTGTAGTAGGTCATGATCGCGATGCCGACGCTGTAGACGGTGTCCTCCACGATGCTGTCGCTGACCACCACCAGACCGGCGTAGATCGCCAGCGTCGTCAGGCCGATGAACCAGGTGGCGAACTTCGGGGTCTGCCGGACGTCGTCGACGGAGGCGAACCTGCTGGGCAGCGCCTTGTAGGTGGCCATCGACAGCAGTCCCCGGACCGTCGACATCACCGTCGAGAGGGTGGCCGAGAACGCCGACAACCCGACGATCACCGCCGCGATCAGCGCGCCGCTCGGGCCGACGGCGTCACGTGCCAGGCTGGAGAAGATGTCGTCGATGTTCTCTCTGTTGGTCAGGCTGCTGGGGCTGTTGTCGTCGATACCGGCGTAGGCCAGGGCGGCGACGCTGAAGACCACGTAGGTGATCACGGTGATGATGATCGCCGTGATACCGCTGCGCCCGGACTGTCCGGGCGTGCCCTCGGTCTCCTCCGACATCGACAGCGACGCGTCGAAACCCCAGAAGATGAAGACCGCCACCAGGAAACCGCCGAGCAGTGCGCTGAAGCTGGTGATGGCGAACGGGTTGAACCAGTCCCAGGAGAACGGCTCGGCGGTCGGGTTGCGCCGTTCGCGAATGATGTTGAGACCGAGGATCACCGCGAACAACGCCAGGCCGCCGTACTGGATGACCGTCAGCACCAGGGTGGTCCGCGAGGACTCCTCCGCCCCCCTGGCCACCAGCCAGGTGGTCACCAGGATGAAGACGGCGGCGATCAGGATCTTCAGCCAGTCCGGCGGGTCCTCGATCCCGAACGCGACGGTCGCGGCGTTGACCGTGATGCCAGCCGCGCCGACCCCGGCCAGGATGCTCGACAACATCAAGGCGAAACCGCCGATCCAGCCGATGTGCGGCAGGATCGCCTTGGTCCCCCAGGTGAACACCGTGCCCGCGTCGGGTGCGACGTCGGTGAGGTGCTTGTAGGCCAGCGCGATGAAGTACATCGGGATCACCGCGAGGATGAACACGATCGGCATCTGGTAGCCGGCCTCGTCGACCCCGTGCCCGAGCGCGCCGGTCAGCGAATACGCCGGTGCGGTGGCGGCCAGGCCGATGGCCACCGCGCCGATCAGCGAGACCGAACCCTTCTTCAGGCCCTTGGACTGCAGGCCGTGCATCGGCGGGTCGGTGACCTCGTCATCAGACATGTCCGGAATTGTCCCACCCACGCGGGCCCCGCTCACGGAATCAGGCCATCGTTATCGCGGCGGTAATCAGGGCGGCGAAAACCGCGGTCGGAGCGGCCATCCCGGCCAGGAAACCCAGCCCGAACCGGCGGCCGCCGGCACTGAAGGCCAGCACCACCTTGACCAGCAGGTTCGAGCCGAGCGCCGCGGCGATCGAAGCCAGCGCGACGCGGACGGTGATGTCCCCCTTGGCGGCCAGGGCGGCGGCGGCCACCGATCCGGCGTGCGCGTCGGCCAGTCCGGCGCCGAACGCGGCCAGCACCGCTCCCCGGGGCCCCAGAACGTCGGCGCCCCACCGCCCGACGAGCAGGGCGAACACCAGAACGGCCGCCAGCACCAGTGCGGGTTTCAGGGCGAAGGGCCGGCCGGCCGGGATCGCCGCCGCGCCGGCCCCGCGGTGATTCACCGCGCCGCGGTAGACGTAGGCGGCCACCCCCGCGAGCACCAGCGCGGCGGCAACCACCGGCAGCCACAACCGGCGCAGCACAGCGGGATCGACGTAGCCGATGACGATGAGCAGTTGGGCGAAGGTGGCCAGGCTCGCGGCCAGCGCGCTGGCCAGCGGGGCCCGCAGACCGGCGGTGCGGCTGAGTCGGCCCATCGACGCGGTGGTCGCGCTGGCCGAGACGAAGCCGCCGGCCAGTCCGGTGATCAGCAGTCCCCGCTCGGATCCCAGCGCCCGGACGCCGAGATAGCCCAGCCAGCCGATCCCGGTGAGCAGCACGACCAACAGCCACACCTTCGCCGGGTTGAGCACGCCGTAGGGGCCCATGGGCTGATCGGGCAGCAACGGCAACACCACGAATGCCACCACGAAAAACTTGATGGCGTCTTCCATTTCGACTTCGGTGACGATGTCGCGCGCGAACCGGTGGATGCGCGTCTTGGAAACCAGCAGGCCGACGACGACGACGGCCAGCGCAACCGCCACGGCGGGGCGGCTGTGGGCGAGCGCACCCAGGAGGTAGGCGACGAGCGCGGCGATCTCGGTGGTGGTGCCCGGGTCGTCGTCGCTGGTGCGGAAATACGCCAGCGCCATCAGCGCGGCGATTCCCACGAGTCCGGCGATCACCGCCCACGGGCTGAAGGTGGCCGCGACCGCCCCCAGCAGCGAAAGCAGCGCGAAGGAGCGAGAGCCGGCCGGCAATGTGCGGTTGTGGCTGCGCTCGCGCTCGAAGCCGAGCATCAACCCGATCGCCAGCGCCACGAGGTAGGGCTGGAGCACCTGCCAACTCATCGGTATGAATCTATCGACATCTACGATGACGACCGTGCGCTTCGCCCTGCAGCGGATGGCCGTATGCCTGCAGTACTGGCCGCAGTTGGCGGCGATCTACCTGGTCGGCCTGCTGGCGCGGGACGGCGCCATCTCGCTGGCGGCGTGGGCCGGGCACGACAACGACGTGTGGGCCTCGCTCGTCATGCCGCTGGCCGTGCTGGCCCGGCTGGGCTCCCTGGTCGCGATGCTGCTGGCTCTGCGTCCGGCCTTCCCCGAGTTCGCGACCGACGCCACCGAACCCCGCCGGCCGATCAACGTCTTCGCCAGCGTCGTGGTACCGGCTTTCGCGATTTACCTGGGCTGGCAGATGTTCAAGGAGGACTGGCTGGCCTTCGAGTCACGCGCCCTGACCTACCGCATCGGCGAAGCCATGTCCGCGGCCACTCCCGCCGACCTGCACCCCGAAGCGCTGCCGGCTAGTCACGTCACCATCGCGATCATTCTCTCGGCGTTGCTGATGCGGTTCGTCCTCGGCCGGCTCGACGACCGTCTACCGCGTTGGACGGTGGTGCTACGGGTCTACATCGACGCGCTCTGGGTCTTCCTGGTGCTGACCCTGTCTGCCAGCCATGGCCTCAAACTGCTGATCAATCCGGGCGGATGGGTCAGGGAACGCCGGGTGGTGGTTTGGCTGGACTCCGTCGTGAATTCGGCGGTCTCCCAATTCCATCCGTTGCGGATCGTCTGGGACGGACTGTGCGCATCGGTCCGGGCGGTGTTCGGCGGCGCTGCGGTGCCGCTGATCTGGCTGGCCGTGGCCGGCATCGTCTACGGGGTGTCGGCCCGCGCGAGTTGGCTCAGTATCGGGCGCCGGGTCATCGGCAGGAGGGCCGACGACGTTCTTGCGCGGGCCAACCGGCCGGGCCGGAGGCTGCGCCGCCGCTGGGATGCCATGCCGAAGAAGCTGCGCGAGAGGAGCCGCGAGGACGCCGCCGCCAAGCTCGGCAAGTACCGGCCGCTGGCCGAGTCGGCCCGGCTGATCGTCCACGCGGGTGTGCTGGGACTGGCCGCCTATGTCCTCGCCTACCTGGTTCTGGCGTGGCTGGACATGTCGGGCAGTTTCTATACGGGCCAGCCGACCCCCGGCTACCTGTTCCGCGGCATGGCAATGTTTTTCGGTCCACGACCCAGCGCGTTCCACCACGGCTTCGACCCGACGCTGAGCCTGCTCTCGCATCTGATCGTGCAGCCGGTGCGCATGTGCGTCATCGCCACGGCGTTCGCGTACTGCGTCCATCACGCCCGCACGGCCGAATCCGGACTACAGCAGCAGGCGAAGCAGGATCCTGCCGTCTGACCGCGTGATATCGACGGCGGTCGGTGTCACACCGGCAGGGGTCAGGAAGGCCAGTTCCAGCGGACCGGCCTGCCCGCACCGGCTGGTGGCTCCCGCGCCGACGGCCGGGAACGGCTCAGCATCCCATCTGCGGGTGCCGTCGGTGAGTGTTCCCGAGCAGTCCTGACCGGCTGCTTCGCCGGAACGGCTGAGCGTCACAACGGTTTCCACCGCACCGGCCGGGACGTCGGGACCGCCATCCGTCCGGCGCACGGACTCCAGTTGCCAGCGCCGGCCCTCGAGGTTCGCCGCTTCGTCACGGCCCACCGTCTGGTCGGGCTCGATGCCGGCGCGGTACCGCGACCAGTCCGGCCACAGTTGCGTGACGGCTACGAAGGTCAGCGAGGCTCCCAGAACGATCGCGCCGGCCACGTTGCGCCGCCACAGCGGAACGGTGTTCACGCCACCACGACCCGCGTCGGTGGCAGCGAGGCGACCTCGGACCGTACGACCCGTCCGTCACGCAGGTCGATGCGGATGTCGAGCCTGGAGTCCAGGAATCCGTCACCGACCCAGGTGCGAAGGGTGACAGGCCGGTCGGTGATCGCCGCGGGTGCGACATCGAAAACCCACGCGCCCCGGGTGAGGAATCCGGGTTGGAGGGTGCCGGTCATCCTCGCCCACGCCGGAAGGCGGTCGGTGGGCAGGTATCTGTCGGGACCCGCGATCAGTTCGGCGTGCGCACGCTCGGGTTGATCCCCGGACCGGATCTCGGTCTCCAGGACGAGCCACTGGCCGATGGCGGCCAGCGAAGCGGCTCGGAACTTCTCGGAGCGGATTTCGAGTTCCGGCGCGATCTGCACAGCGGATAAGGTCGCGGTGAGGGCCCGGCCGTTGGCCGGCGCACCGAGGACGCCGGATACCGGGAACGGCGCGTAGACCTCACTGCGGGTCGGCAGGTCGTGCCAGACCACGGCCGAGGCGCCGATGACCGCTGCGGCCGCCAGCGCCCGCGCTGCGTTTCGGTACGGGGCGGCGGTCACCTCCGTTCCCCCACCGGCAGTTCCATTTCCGCGTAGTCGGTGCTGCTGTCGATCCAGCCTCTCCCCAGCGCCACCGACAACTCGATGTACTTCTTCTTCCAGATCCGCAGGCTCACGCCCTCTCCGGGGCGCAGGGCGGTCGCGGGCAGCTGCCAGACGTAGGCGAACTCTCCGGAGAGCCCGGGCCCCAGCGATGCGGTCTGCGACCCGTCGGCCAGGCGGAAGACCGTGACGTCGCCGGTCGTCTCGACGTTGCGCAGGTCGATCTCATCGGGCAGCGGCACCGGCTCGGTCCCGTCATTGGCCAGCGCGGTCACCACCGCGAGGTACTGCCAGCCGGGCGCGGCACTCATCAGAACCCTCTCCCCCGCAGTGACCTCCGGCAGCAGCCTGGCCCGCTTGACCGTTACCGTCAGCGCACCGTCGTCGAACTCGGCATCGGGCTCGATGCGGGTCACCGCGGTGTCCACCCGGTCCAGGCCGCCGAACAGGCCGGTGATCGCCAGCGCGACCGCCGCCAGACCCTGATACCACCGCTTGGGCCCCAGTCCGACCAGACGGTCCGGCAGCGACTGCCGTCCCTCAGGCGCCGAGGTGGCCGCCACGGCCGGCGCTCAGGCCTCGAGGCGGGCGCGGATCGACGCCAGCCGTTCCCGCAGATCGTCCTCCGAGATCAGCCCGCGGGCCAGCAGTGAGTGGGCCAGGGCGACCAGCTGACTTTCCGGATAGGGCAGCTCGGCGTAGCGGGCCGCCGACAGTTCGTCCTCCTCGTCACGCCGCTGCTTGAACGACAGGTCTGCCGATCCGTCGGCGGCGCAGGACCGGTCGAGCACGTCGCACAGGCCGTCGAGGCTTGTCTTCCACGGCGGTAGCGGGTTGTCCACCCCGTACTTGGCGGCCAGCACCGGCCACACCTGCTTGCGTTGGACGATCTCGTCGAGGACTGCGAAATCCTCCGCGCCGGACCGGGTCTGGCCGCTCATTCTTCGATCGGCCGGACGGCCGGCCGGGCAATCGGGGTGACGTTGGTGGTGACCCCGGGCTTGGGCAGCGCGACGCCGATCAGGCAGTCCCGGGTGATGATCGCGGTCAGCTGGTCCTCGTTCCAGCCGTCGGTGCCCTCCGGCCGCATCGGCATCACCATGAAGCGGTGCTTCTGGTTGGAGTCCTCCACCCGGACCTCGACCCCCTCGGGCAGGTCGAGACCGAACTCCGAGAGCACCTGCCGGGGCCAGCGCACGATGCGGCGTCGGTAGTTCGGCGTGCGGTACCACTCCGGGGAGTTGCCCAGGATGGGCCGCGGGTAACAGGAGCACAGTGCGCAGACGATCACGTTGTGCACCTCGGGGGTGTTCTCGAGGATCTTGAACGCGGTGAAGTCGCTCGGGGTGCCGAAGCCGGTCGGGTCCAGCCAGTCCACCCCGACCTGCTTGGCGGCGGCGACGGCGTCGGTCAGCGCCAACTGCTTGAAATCCGCGTCCAGCCAAGCCTTGGCCACCAGCCGGGCGGCCGGGGTGGGACCGATCTGTTCGGCGAACTCGGTGAACACCCGGTGCTGCTCGGCGGTGAAAAGTCCCTTCTCGATGCACAATTCGCGCAGCGCGATCTCCAGCACCTCGAAGTCGGTGATCTCGTCCACCATCGGCTTTACGGTCCGGATGTGGTCACCGTCGACGCTGTGGTCATGGTCATGGTCAGACATGCACGGCCTCCAGCCAGCGCTCCGGGATCTCGGTCTGCAGGGTGTCGTTGGCCGGCCCGGTGTAGACGTCCCACAACTCGGACTGATTGAAGCGGACGATGTACATCCACTCCGGCTTGGCGTCCTCGATGTCCCAGGTCTCGTCCTCGGGTGCCGGGGTCTCGTAGGTGACCTCAGCGATCACACCCTCGGCGCCGCGGCAGTACTCCGGGGTGCGGGTGTAGTACATCGCAGGCAGTTCGCGGACCCGGACCCGTTGGCCCACCGAGAATTTCGCCGGACCGGCCATCCCGGCGAAGCGCTGCGGGTCGCCCTTGCCCCTCGCCTCTTCGATGTGCCTGTTGCGCTTGACCTTCGACGGGTCGCCCTCGAACTTCGGCTTGGCCTGCGGGTACTTGCCGTCCAAACCACCGGAGTAGCGCGCCTGCACCTCGGCGAGCCGATCGGTCAGCTCTGCCCAGGTGATGTACTTCTTCTCGACCAGCACCCGGCCCACCGCCCACAGCCAGCGGGCGTAGTAGGGCACGCCGAGATAGATCGCCCGGCCGACGTCGACGTTGCCGATCCGGCGGCGTTCCTCGGACACCCAGATGCCGCCCCAGCCCAGGGCCTCGCAGAGCACGTAGGTCATCAGCTCCCACTGCTCTTCCTCTTTGTTCTCGTACAGGTGCGGGAAGTCCAGTTCCCCGCCCACGTCGTGACTGGTCTTCATGTACGCCAACCAGTGGTCGTGGGTCATCTCGTCGGGGGTCGGCCACTCCGGCACCTCCGGGAAAACGGTCTTCAGCCGAGACACCAGCGCCAGTTGTCGGGCGCGCTCTCCGGCATTGCTCATCAGGGACCTCCATTGCGCGGCCGGGTGCCCGGTCGATGCCGAATCTAGCAGCCCGCGGCGCCCCGATCGGGGCTTTGCGGCGCGGACGAGACGGCGCCTGGCTAGGCGGTCCGGGCCGGGTCGGGCCGGGTTCGCCGCCCTCCCAGGCGCACGTCGAGGTAGTGGTCGACGAGCTGCTCGCAGATCACCGGCCAGGTGCGGCCCAGGATGCTGCGGCGGGCGGCCAGCGAGTAGCGCGGCCGCTCGGCGAGCAGGTGGTCGACCGACGGGCCGAGCAGAACCTCGAACCGGTCGACCGGCCGCAGCAGGCCGGTGCGGAACGGGGCGATCAGATCCCGCGGCCCCCCGGCGTCGGGTGCGACAACCGGTAGTCCCGATGCCAGCGCCTCCTGAACCGTCTGGCAGAAGGTCTCGTGCTCGCCGGGGTGGACGAAGACGTCCATGCTTGCGTATGCGGCGGACAACTCCGGCCCGTGCAGGGCGCCGGTGAACATCGCCGACGGCATCGCCGCCTGCAGCTTGCTCCGGTCGACACCGTCGCCGACGATGACGACCTGGATGTCCTCCCGGCGGGCGAGGACGGCGAGCCTGTCGACGTGTTTCTCCGGAGCCAGCCTCCCGACGTAGCCGATGATCGGCTTGCCCTGCGGAGACCACCGTCGGCGCAGATCCTCATCGCGGGCCGAGGGGGCGAAGCCGGTGACGTCGATTCCACGCGGCCAATAGTGCACGCGCGGAACACCATGCGCGCGAAGGGCGGCGATAGACGAGGCAGAGGGAGCCAGGGTCCGGTGGGCCAGGGAGTGCAGGTGCCTGGTCCACGCCCACAGCGGCCTGGCCGCGAAAGGGACCCCGTAGCTGGCCGCGAAACCCGCCACATCGGTCTGGTAGACGGCGACGGTCGGAGCGCCGATGCGCCGCGCCGCGAGCAGTCCGCCGTAACCCAGCAGTGCCGGGGAGGCCAGGTGCACGACATGCGGGTCGAATCCGCGCAGTACGCGCGCGATCCGAGGCCCGGGCAGTCCCAGGGGCAGTGAGGTCACCGTGGGAACCATGCGAGCGGGCACCCGGTGCACGCGCACCCCGTCGTGGACCCGGGCAGCGGGGGGGTCACCGCCCGGATTGTCCGGAGCGATGACGAGTGTCTCGTGGCCGGCGGCGCGCAGACAGTCCAGCACCCGCAGGACCGAGTTGGAGACACCGTTGATGTTGGGCAGGAACGATTCGGCAATGATGGCGACTCGCACGGCTCGACTGTGACATCCGGCGGTTTCGGCCGGGTTGCGTGCGGGGGTACGGCGGACGTCGACTGGCTGTCGGTTCAGCGCGCAGTGGACAGTGTTTCCGCAGTCATTCGTCATCAGCCGTACACCGACACCACACGTACAAGTAGTTGTCCCGCAACCCGGCTCATCGACTGTGCAGGTGTGAGCACTGCCTCTGTACTCATCGGCCCCGACCACACCGAGACCCGCCGGTTCGCCGGCCCCCGCTACTCCCTGCTCCTGACCTCCGATCCGGCCCTCGTCGAGTCCGCTCAGCGGCTGCGCCATGACGTGTTCTCCACCGAGCCGGGCTACACCTTCGAAAGCGACGAAGCGCTCGACGCCGACAGGTTCGACGAGCACTGCGACCATCTCCTGGTCCGTGAAGAGAACTCCGGTGAGATCGTCGGCTGCTACCGCATGCTGCCGCCGCCCGGCGCCATCGCCGCCGGCGGCCTTTACACCGCAACGGAATTCGATATTCGCAGCCTCGATCCACTGCGGCCCTCAATGGTCGAGATGGGCCGCGCGGTTGTCCGCCGCGACCACCGCAACGGCGCGGTAATCCTGATGATGTGGGCCGGAATCCTGGCCTATCTGGACCGAAGCGGATACGACTACGTCATTGGTTGCGTCTCGGTGCCCACCCACGGCGACGGGCCTCCGGGCTCCCAGCTACGCGGCATCCGCGATCTGGTTCTCAGCCGCCACCGCGCCGACTACGCGGTCCATCCGTATCGGCCGGTGGTCTTGAACGGACGACGCCTCGACGACATCGCTCCGCCCGGGCAGACGACCGTCCCGGCGCTGCTGCGGGCGTATCTACGGCTGGGTGCCCGGGTCTGCGGCGAACCGGCGCACGATCCCGCCTTCGGGGTGGGCGACTTTCCGGCGCTGTTGGACAAACGGGCGGCCGACCTGCGCTACCTCAACCGGCTGAGATCGGCCTCCGGCGCCGGCAAGGGGGGCACCGGCCGATGAGCGTCGTCGAGCACGCCTGGCTGCCGCGGACCTCCTGCACACCTCACTGCGTCGAATCCGGAATGGGCCGCTCGGGAAACACCGCCCTGGCCGCCGTCCGCACCGTTCGGCGCATCGTGGGAACCGCGCTGCTGCTCACCGCACTGCCCGTCCTGGCGGTACCCCTGCCCGGCCATCGGCACGCCAAACGGCTGTACTGCCGCGCGGTGCTGCGCTGCCTCGGCGTGCGGATCACCCTCTCCGGCGGCCCGATCCGCAACCTGCGCGGGATGCTGGTGGTCAGCAACCACGTGTCGTGGGTGGACATCTTCGCCGTCGGAGCGGTCCTGCCGGGAGCCTTCGTGGCCCGCGCCGACCTGGTGGACTGGCCCGCGGTGGGGCTGGCCGCCCGATTGGCCAATGTGATCCCGATCGACCGCGGCAGCCTGCGGCAGCTGCCCGCCGTCGTGCAAAACGTGGTCGGGCGGCTGCGGGAGGGCCACACAGTGGTCGCCTTCCCGGAGGGCACCACCTACTGCGGCCTGGACAGCGGCCGCTTCCGCCCGGCCCTGTTCCAGGCCGCGATCGACACCGCCCGCCCGGTCCAGCCGCTACGGCTGACCTACCACCACCGCGACGGCTCCCCGTCGACCGTCACGGCCTTTCTCGGCGAGGATTCGCTGTGGGCGTCGCTGAAGCGCATCGTGCGGACCCGGATGACGATGGTTGATGTCGCAGTGCAGCCGCTGCAGCTGCCCGACGCGGCGCGCGGACAGCTGGCCGCACGATGTGCTGCTGCGGTGGGTCTGATTGCCGGCTAAAGCCAGTGATTGCGCCGGAACGTCGCATAGAGGACTGCACAGACCGAAGCGATTACCGCCAGAACCGCCGGATAGCCCCACCTCCAGGCTAGTTCGGGCATGTCCTCGAAGTTCATGCCGTAGATGGCGGCGATCATCGTCGGGACGGCGGCGATCGCCACCCACGCCGAGATCTTGCGCATGTCGACGTTCTGCTGCAGATGCGCGCGGGCCAGCCCGGCCTCGACAAGGTCGGACAAGACCTCGTCGTAGCTGACGATCTGGTCTGCGGCGTGAGCCTGGTGGTCGAGTACGTCGCGCATGTACCGGCGAACCTCGCTCGGCAGCAGATCGGCATCGTCGGTCGTCAAGGTCTCCAGTACGGTGCCGAGCGGGCCGATGGCCTTTCGCAGTTGCAGGACGTCGCGCTTGAGCAGGTATATCTGTTCGATCTCGGTCGATGACTCAGTTGAGAACGTCTGCTCCTCGACGGCATCGATGTCGGCTTCCAGAGGGCCGGTCACCTCCAGAAAGCCTTCGGCGACATGGCGGGTTATCGCCTGAAGGACACCGTGGGGTCCAAGCCGGAGTTGAACCTGCTCGCCCTCCAACTCGCGGCGCAGTCCCGCCAGCCCGGAATGGTCGCCATGCCGCACGGCCACTACGAAATCCTGGCCGACGAACACCATGATCTCGCCGGTCTCGGCGATGCGGCGGGCGGTCTGCACGGACTCGTGCGGGACGTAGTGAACCGTCTTGAGCACCACGAAAAGCGTGTCGTCGTAACGCTCGACCTTCGGGCGCTGCTGGGCGTGGACGCAGTCCTCCACCGCGATCGGGTGCAGACCGAACGCCTCTGCGACGGGAGCCATCTGATGGTCGCTTGGCTCCCGCAGGCCCAGCCAGACGAAGGCCTTCCGGCCTTCGTTATTCATCTGGCGCACCTGCAGTAGGGCCTCGTTGAAGTCGTGGGAGCCGTCAAGACGAACCCCGTCGGAGTAGATCGCGCAGTCGACGACCGCCTGCTCGACCGGCGCGACTGCCGGCTCCTCAACCCGCACGGACAGCACGTCGAGAACAGTGGGCTGGACGGCCCGGCCCAGAGACATTGCCGTGGGACCTCCAGTCTCCGGATAGGTAGCTTCTCAGATACCAGTATCGACGTTAGCCGGGGCCGGATCGCGGTCAACGCCGATACTGATGCCCGTTCCGCCGGATGCGGCCGTCAGCCCGCGGCGAAGTAGCAACGCTGGGGTGATCTCAGCAGTCAAGGAAGGATCCCAACCGTCCGGTCGTTTGCAGGGCCGCCAGCGACTTGTCGTTCTTCGCGGCGGCTCTGTATCCCCGGCGGTCCTAGCCGCCATCCCGCCACTGCAATTTTCATCCCTCCGGCAGCGGTCCCACCGAACCGCATTCGGAATTCACCTGGACAGCGCATCACGTTCATCTCCGACGACCACTTCGAGCCGGTGAGGCCGCAATCGCAAAGCGGTAGCGTTGGTCGGGTGACGTCGCGGCCCGCGGTTCCGGGAATCGGGACCGTATTGCGCACCCCGCTTCGCATCGCATCGGCGGGCCTCGACGCCGCCGCCACCACCACCGCGCTGGCCGCCGGGCTGGCCGGTTCGGCGGCGCTGGTCGGCGGTTTCACCGCGGCACGGGCCGGCGGGGCGGCCCTTGACTTTGTTCCCGGAGCCCGCAGCGTGGTGCGCGCCGTGGCGGATATCGCCGTCGAGGCGGTCGGCGGCCCGCCGGGACGGCGCACCAGCCGGCACGGCCGCCGGCGCTGGGTCGAGGTCCGCGGGTTGTCCGGCCCCGACGCCGACGCGGTCGCCGACGAGGTTCTGCAGGCGGTCCGCGGCGTTCCCGGTGTGATCGACGCGGTCCTCAACCGTTCGGTCGCCCGGGTCGTGGTCACCCTCGACTCCCGGATACCCGAGCCGGACCTCCCCGCCGCCGTCGCCGCAGCCGAGCGCCGCGCCCGCACCGCAGCCGCCCGCCGTCACCGCCCGCTGACCCTGCCCGGCGACGAGGCCATGCTGGTCGCCCGGACACTGGGGGCGGCCACCGCGGCGGTGGGCCTTGGCCTGTCGATCGCCGGCGCGTCGATGAGGCTGCCGGGACTGCCGAAAATCGCGGCAGTGGGACCGACGCTCGTCGACCAGGTCCCCGCCGTCCGCGACCGGGTCGTCCGGCAGTTGGGGAACGAGGGGACCGAGTTTCTGATGGCGGCCCTCAACGCGGCCGCCAACGTCCTGACGGTCTCGCCAACCGCGGCCGCCGCCGACACCGCGATACGCACGCTGCTGGCCCGGGAGGCGTGGCACGTGCGCCAGGCCTGGCACCGGCGCGAACCTGAGTTAGCCGACCAGTGCCCGAGCGGATTTCCCCGCAGCGCAACCGTTCCCGCTACCGGGCCCGCTACCGGGCCCGGCGAGCAGTACGCCAACCGCGCGGGCTGGATCGGCCTGAGCGCAGCAGCGGTCATCGGCGCCCTGTCGCTAAGTCCCGCGGTCTCCGGCGCCGCCGCCCTGGTGGCCGCACCCAAGCCGTCCCGCGCGGCCCGGGAAGCCTTCGGCTGCGCCCTGACCCGCGGCCTGACCGCCGCCGGTGACACCGTCATCATGCGGCCGCGAGCGCTGCGGGCCCTGGACCGGATCGATGCCGTCGTCATCGACCCGCGTGCTCTCTACTCCGACGCGTTGATGGTGACCCGGGTGCGGGGCGTCGCCAACCCGGACCGCACCGCGGCCTGGCAGGCCGCGCACGCCGCGCTGGAGTCCGGGCTGCTCGGCCCGGGCTGGCACCAGCTGTCCGCCATCCCCGGCGCCGGGGCCGCCGGGGAGGCTCTGGTCAGCCCGGTGCGTGACCCCTTCGCCACGGCACTGGTCAGCGCGGCCCGTCAGACCGGAGCCCGGGTGGTCTCGGCGCACGACGACGGACTGCGGTCGCTGGGGCGGGGCTTCGACACCCTGCGGCCGGTCACCGGATCACTCGACGACACTCTCGCCGAGGCAGTCTCGGACCTGCGCCGCGACGGCGCGACGGTCGCATTCGTGACCACCTCCGCGATGGCCGCCCAGCATGAAGCCGACATCACCGTCGGCATCTCCCGCGGTGCCGACGCGCCCTGGGGCGCCGACGTCTTCACCGCCGATCTGGCGGCGGCGTGGCGAATCCTGCGGGCGGTCCCGGCGGCCCGCGCCGAGACCGCCCGCGGAATTCGGCTGTCCATGTCGGGTTCGGCGATCGGCGCGCTCATGCTCGTACCCGGGGTGCCCGGGTACGGCCCCGACGCGGTCAACATGAGCGCGTTCGCGGGCCTGTGGTCCGGACTCCGTTCTGGGAGCAGGGTTTTCGACGAGCCACTGCCCGCACCCGAACCCGGTCACGAGTGGCATGGACTGCCCGCCGACGAAGTGCGGCGCCTGCTGCCCCGCCCGCCATCGCGATCCGCCCCACCCGAGGCCCGGGCTTCGGTTCTCCTCGCGCCGGCCCGATTCGCCC
>NZ_JBJTJF010000098.1:0-14447 GCF_046095365.1 Mycobacterium sp. | reverse complement strand
CGGCGGATGCGGTGTTCCAGTCGCTGGCGGCGGGGGCGACGACGACGGTGACGGTGAATTACACCGTCTCCGATGGTGTCGCGGCGCCGGTGTCGACGTCGGCGAGTTGGACGGTGACCGGCGTCAACGACGCCCCGGTGGTCAGCGGTGCGGTGACGGGCACGGCGACACAGGGCGGGGCGGTGGTCACCCTCGACGCACTGGCCCACACCACCGACGTCGACACCGCGACCTTGTCGGTCACCGCACCGGCCGGTCTGCCGGCCGGGGTCACCTACGACCAGGCGGCAAAGACCTTCACCCTGGATCCGACGAACAGTGCCTACTCCACGCTGACCTCTGGCCAGAGCACCACGGTCACGGTGAACTACACCGTCTCCGATGGTGTCGCAGCGCCGGTGTCGACGTCGGCGGTCTGGACCGTCAACGGTCCGCAGGCCATCGCCTCCACCGACGGCGGCACAGTGACCCTCGGCAGCCTCGGCACCTACTACGACTCGGCGACCGGCACCACCTTCACCCGATCCTCGACCAAGATGATCATCGACTTCCCCAGCGCTAACTGGCAGGACCTGCACATCACCTACACCAGTAACAACGTCAACAGCAATACCCTCACCAAGAACTCCGCGAACGGGTTCACCACCGCTGACGGCATCCTCACCAAGAACTCGAACACGAAGGTGACGATCAATCTCGCGTCGTCGGTCGCTTACAAGCTGACCGTCAATTACAACGGCCGAAGCAACGGGACGTTCTTCCTGATCCCGGCCGTGTAGCGCCGACTCAGCCCGGCGGCGGGACGCCCAACACCCGCTGGATGTCGGCCTTCATCGCCTGCAGCTGGGCGCCCCAGTAACCCCAACTGTGGGTCCCGGCCGCCGGGAAGTTGAACACCGCGTTGCGTCCGCCGGCGGCCAGATATCTCTTCTGGAACTCCTTGGTGGTGTCCAGCGTGACGTTCTCCAGGTAGCCCGCCGTGAACGAGCCGAGCAGGGAGGGATCGGGGTCCAGCTCCGACGGCGCCCCGGTGCCGCAGTAGACCCACACCGCCGTGCCGTTGGCCACCAGCCGGGGAATGTTGACCATCGGGTCGTTGCGCGTCCAGGCGACGTCGCTCTTGGGACCCCACATGTCGTAGGCGCTGTACCCGCCGGCGTCGCGCATGGCGACGTTGATCAGGATCGGCCACAGTCCCACCGACGGGTTGAGGAAGCCCGACAACGACGCCGCGAACAGGAACTGCTCCGGGTGCCAGATCGCCAGCGTCAGAGCCGGACCGCCCGACATGGACAGCCCGACCACCGCATTACCCGTCGGCGACACGCCCTTGTTGGCCGCCAGCCAGGCCGGCAGTTCGCGGGTCAGGAACGTCTCCCACTTGTAGGTGACGGTTCCACTGCGACCGGTGGCCGGCCGGTACCAGTCGGCGTAGAAACTGGACTGTCCTCCGACCGGCATCACCACCGACAGTCCCGACCCGTGATACCACTCGAACGCGGCGGTGTTGATGTCCCAGCCGCTGGTCTCGTCCTCGGCGCGAAGGCCGTCGAGCAGATAGACCGCGTGCGGCCCGCCGAACTGGAATTCCATCCGGATGTTGCGTCCCATGGCCGGCGAGGGCACGTCGAAGATCTCGATGGGCAGCCCGGGGCGGGAGAACGCGTCGGCGGCCGGAGCCGGTGCGCAGGTGACGGCCAGCAGCGCAGCGGCAGCGGCTGCGATCCGCGGGCGTGTCCTGGACGGCATGCCGGGAAAATAGCGGCTCGACGGCCGGTGTTCCCGCGTGCCGCGCGGGCCGTGACCGCTTCGTTAGGCGACGGATTCCCCGGGGATGTCTCCCGCGCGGCCGGACGGTCCGTCTAGACGACCTCGGCGGTGACGTTCTGTCCGTTGGTCATTCCGTCGGTGCGGTGGTCGGTCATGGTGCGGCATTCGCCGTAGAGATGCACGACGCCCTTGGGGTCGTAGGCGGTCGGGGGACGGAACTGCGCGACGACCCCTCCCCGGCCGAGTACCCGGCCGACGTAGGAGCTGCCGGGCGGAGGTCCCTGGCCCCAGCCGTCGGCCTGCATCGCCGCGGCGATCCGAGTGAAATAGCCGTCGGCCGGCTGCCCCGCCGGGATCGCGAAGCCGATCTCCAGCGAGCCCTGATACGGCGGCTCGCCCTGATCGTTGCACGAGGTGAACGAGAAGCCGGCGTCGACGTCGCGCAGCCTGGCGACGGCGACGATCCGGCGTGCCAGGGCAATCAGCTCGGACTTGGCCGCATCGTCGCCCGGCGCGGCGGTCGGCGGCGGCGGTCCGTCGGTCATGGGAGTGCACCCTCCGGTAAGGAGAGCAGACGCGCACAACGCGGCCGCGACGGCGCAGCGTTGCTTCGGAGTCGGCAGCGGGGTCATCGGTATCCATGGTTGTCGTGGACGGTGTCACCGGCGCGTTCCCATTCCGGGTCTATCACCTCGGGTGCCCCGGAGACGGGGATCGAGACATCCGGCAGGTCGATGACGCCGAATCCGGGGATACTGACGGTGTCCGGCAGCCTGAGGTCGGGGACGTGCCGCGTTTGGGCGAGCAGACCGTCGGTGACCAGCCTCGCGCCGCGGCCGGTCGAGATCTCGGTCATCGCGCGCAGCGACTCGCTGCCGATCGTGTAGTAGTGCGAGTGGTCGGCGACGCTGAGGCCGTCCGACCCGGGCACTTCGGAGCGAAACCGCTTGGCCCCGAAGCTTTCCGCGGCCGGGTCGGCGCCCAGGCCCGCCACCGGGCCGAGCGGGTTGCCGATCGCGGCGTTGGCCACCAGGCCGGCGGCGGGGCTGACTCCCAGCCAGCCGACCGGGTCGGTCGAGGCGTCCCCGACGTACACCCCGCCCCCGCCGGCGAGGTGAAAGTCCGCTGCCGAACGCGCCAGATCGGTTCCGGGACAACCCAAAAGGACGACGTTGGTGGCCGGCATCCCGACCACCGCGGCGTCGGCGACGGTGGTCGAGCCGTAGGAGTGGCCGATCACGGTGAGGTGGTTGCCCCCGCCGAGGTGGGTGGCGGCCAAACCCTCGACGTCAGCGGCCAGCATGCCGGCTCCGGTGCGGGCCAGCCACGGAGTCGCGATGCGCAGATCCCTCACGTCGTCGGGGGAGTCGTAACCCATCCACGCGACGACGGCCGTGGCACCCGGGTCTGCGATCTGGGACTGGCTGAAGAGGTGCAGGGCGTCGTCGTGGCCGTCGGAGAGCCAGCCGCCCCGAACGCTGCTGCTGGTGCCGGGAACGACCACCGCGGTGTTGCGCGCGGTGTCGGGGTTGCCGATCGCGATCACCGCGCGGCCTTTGGCGTCGAACGCCAGAGGGTCGTAGGCCAGCAGATAGACCGGGTTGGCGCCGCGGTCGCCGGTGTTGTGGCGCAGCCCTTCGGCGGTCCGAACGGCATTGCGGTAGCGGCTGACCGCGGCGGGGGACACGCCGTACCGGCCGGCGTCGGCGACCACCTCCTCGGCCGAAACGCCGGCGCGCTCAGCGGTTCGGTCGACCGCGTCGAGGTCGTGGCGCAGCACCCGCAGGTTCGCCTCGTTGCGGGCGGTGACCGGAACCCCGTTGAGATTGCCGATCCCGGCGGGGTTGCCGCGCAGTTCGGCGGCCTGCTGCCCGGGCGTCAGCGAGCGCCACCACGCGGTCGTGGCCGCGGGATCGCCGGCGGTCGGGGTAGGCCCTGAACGTGGGAAGCCGAGGGTCCCGTCGGCCAGGCTGATCGCGGCGGCCAGTTCCGCGTCGACGTAGACGGCTGCGGCGAGAATCGCGTCGAGCCGGCCCTGAGCAACGGCCAGGGTCGGCAGAGCGGCGCCACCCGGGAACCCGGGGCCGGGCAGCACCCGGCCGGTGAGCGGGTCGATTTCCAGACCCGCGGCGCGGACGTCGTCGTCGAGGGCGTCCAACGCTGTCTTGATCGTCTCGATGTCCCCGGCGGCCCGCGCCGCCGCGCGCGCGACGGCCAGAGCCTCCCTGGCATGGGTCTCGAGGCACATGCGGGTCAGCCCGATGGAATCCCACGCCGCCGCCGCGGCGTACCCGCCCCAGGCCGTGAGGGCGGGAAGCTCGGCGAGAATCCGGGAGGCCTCGTCGCACGAGGCCCCCCGCGCGGTCGCGGCGCGGACCACCTCCCGGACGGCTTCGGGATCCCACCGTTGGATGTCGGCGACGCTGAGTTCCATGACGTGCCCGTCGGCCTCCCTCGCTCGCGGCGTGTCGGCGCAGAACCTAGCCAGCCCCTGGGGGCCGGGCAATTCACCGCCGCGAGGGGATTCGGCCAGCTCGGCCCCCGACCTTCCGGTTGGTCGGGAACCGATACCCTAGGCAGATGAGTCTGGACACCGAGGCGGGCCCTGACGTGCGTGAAGCCGTGCACGCCGCGGCCCGCCGGGCCCGGGTCGCAGCGCGCACGCTGGGCACCCTGACCACCGTCGTGAAGGACCGCGCGCTGCACGCCGCCGCCGATGCGGTGCTGGCCCGCACTCACCAGATCCTGGCCGCCAACGCCGCCGACCTCGATACCGCCCGTGCCGCCGGTACGCCCGAGGCGATGCTGGACCGGCTCGCGCTCAACCCGCAGCGCGTCGACGGTATCGCTGCCGGGCTGCGCCAGGTGGCCGGTCTGCCCGACCCGGTCGGGGAGGTGCTGCGCGGGCGCACACTGCCCAACGGCCTGCAGACACGCCAGCTGCGGGTGCCCCTCGGGGTCGTCGGCATGGTCTACGAGGGCCGGCCCAACGTCACCGTCGACGCCTTCGGGCTCACCCTCAAGTCGGGCAACGCCGTGCTGCTGCGCGGCAGCTCCTCGGCGGCCAACTCCAACGCCGAGCTGGTGAGGGTGCTGCGCGGGGCGCTGTGCGGGGAGGGCCTGCCCGAGGACGCGGTGCAGTTGCTGCCCAGCGCCGACCGCTCCAGCGTGACCCATCTGATACAGGCCCGCGGGCTGGTCGACGTGGTGATCCCGCGCGGGGGAGCGGGACTGATCGAGGCCGTGGTGCGCGACGCCTGCGTGCCGACCATCGAGACCGGTGTGGGCAACTGCCACGTCTACGTCCACGCCGATGCCGACCTTGACGTCGCCGAGCGAATCGTGTTGAACGCCAAGACCCGTCGGCCCAGTGTGTGCAACGCCGCCGAGACCCTGCTGATCGACGCGGGTATCGCCGGCGCCGCGCTACCCAGGCTCGTCAGTGCGTTGCAGGACGCCGGGGTGAAGGTCCACGAGGAACCGACCGAGGACGAGTTGCGCGCGGAGTTCCTTTCGATGGACATCGCCCTGGCCGTCGTCGATGGCCTGGACGCGGCGATCGAGCACATCAACACCTACGGCACCGGCCACACCGAGGCGATCGTCACCCGCGACCTGGCGGCCGCGCAGCGCTTCACCGAACGCGTCGACGCCGCCGCGGTGATGGTCAACGCCTCCACCGCCTTCACCGACGGCGAGCAGTTCGGGTTCGGCGCCGAGATCGGCATCTCCACCCAGAAGCTGCACGCCCGCGGGCCGATGGGCCTGCCCGAACTGACCTCGACCAAGTGGATCGTCTACGGCGACGGCCACACCAGGCCCGCCTGACGACTGGAGGCTTTCTTGACCACCACCCCGGCCCGTCCGGCCCCGCTGTTCGCCGACATCGACGACGTCACCGCCAAGCTCACCCGGACCGGCTATCTGCCCGACACCGCCACCGCCACAGCGGTTTTCCTGGCCGACCGCCTCGGCAAGCCGCTGCTGGTGGAGGGCCCGGCCGGGGTCGGCAAGACCGAACTGGCCCGCGCCGTCGCCCAGGCCACCGGGTCGGGCCTGGTGCGGCTGCAGTGCTACGAGGGCGTCGACGAGGCCCGCGCGCTCTACGAGTGGAACCATGCCAAGCAGATCCTGCGCATCCAGTCCGGCTCCGGTGACTGGCAGGCGACCAAGGACGATGTGTTCAGCGAGGAGTTCCTGCTGTCCCGGCCGCTGCTGACCGCGATTCGGCGCACCGAACCGACCGTGCTGCTCATCGACGAGACCGACAAGGCCGACATCGAGATCGAGGGCCTGCTGCTGGAGGTGCTCTCCGACTTCGCCGTCACCGTCCCGGAACTGGGCACCATCACCGCCACCCGCAAACCGTTCGTGGTGCTGACCTCCAACGCCACTCGCGAGTTGTCCGAGGCCCTCAAACGCCGATGTCTGTTCCTGCACATCGACTTTCCCGACGCCGATCTGGAGCGGCGGATCCTGCTGTCGCGGGTACCCGATCTGCCCGAGCGCCTGGCCGAGGAGCTGGTGCGCATCGTCGGTGTGCTGCGCGGCATGCAACTCAAGAAGGTCCCGTCGGTGGCCGAGACCATCGACTGGGGCCGCACCCTGCTGGCTCTGGGTATGGACACCATCGACGACGCCACCATCGCCGCCACCCTTGGCGTGGTGCTCAAGCACCAGTCCGACCAGCAGCGCGCCGCCGGCGAACTGCGGCTGAACTGACATGGCCCGCCGACCCCGACCGCCGCAGCCGCTGGCGCCCCATGGTCTGCCCGGCCACCTGGTCGGCTTCGTCGAAGCGCTGCGTGCGCAGGGGATTTCGGTCGGACCGTCGGAGACCGTCGACGCCGGTGAGGTGCTCAGCGTGCTCGATCTCAGTGACCGCGAGGAGGTCCGCGAGGGTCTTGCCTGCGCCGTGCTGCGCCGCGCCGACCACCGCCAGACCTACGACGCGCTGTTCGACCTGTGGTGGCCGGCCGCCCTGGGCGGACGCACCGTGCTGGCTGACGAGAACGCCGTCACGGTCGACGAACTCGACCCGCAGGACCTCGACGCCATGCGCGAGATGCTGCTGGAGCTGCTCACCGACAACCCCGACATCGGAGACCTCGACGAGCGGCTGGTGGCGATGATCGCCCAGATCGTCGAGGCGCACGGCCGCTACACCTCCAGCCGCGGCCCGTCCTACTCGTCCTACCAGGCGCTCAAGGCGATGGACCTGGGCAAGCTGGAGGGCCGGCTGCTGGCCGGCCTGCTGGCCCCCTACGGCGACGACCCGTCGCCCACGAACGAGCAGATCGCCAAAGCCCTTGCGGCGCGCAAGATCGCGCAGTTGCGCCGGATGGTGGAGGGTGAGACCAAGCGGCGCACCGCCGAGCAACTCGGCCGCGACCACGTCCAGATGTACGGCATTCCGCAACTGGCCGAGAACGTCGAGTTCCTGCGCGCCTCCGGTGACCAGCTGCGCCAGATGCGCCGGGTGGTGGCGCCCCTGGCCCGGGTGCTGGCCGCCCGGCTGGCCGCGCGGCGACGTCGGGCCCGGGCCGGCTCGATCGACCTGCGCAAGACCCTGCGCAAGTCGATGTCGACCGGCGGGGTGCCGATCGACGTGGTGCTGCGCAAGCCCCGCCCGGCCCGTCCGGAGTTGGTGGTGCTCTGCGACATGTCCGGTTCGGTGGCCGGCTTCAGCCATTTCACCCTGCTGCTGGTGCACGCGCTGCGCCAGCAGTTCTCCCGGGTGCGGGTGTTCGCGTTCATCGACACCACCGACGAGGTGACGCACATGTTCGGCGCCGACGCCGACCTGGCGATCGTCATCCAGCGCGTCACGAGGGAGGCCAAGGTGTTCACCCGCGACGGGCACTCCGACTACGGCAATGCCTTCGTCTCCTTCACCGAGAATTTCCCCGGCGTGCTCTCCCCGCGCAGTTCGCTGCTGGTGCTCGGCGACGGCCGCACCAACTACCGCAACCCGGCCGTCGACGTGCTGGCGCACATGGTCACAGCCAGCCGCCATGCGCACTGGCTCAACCCCGAACCCAGGCACCTGTGGGGCAGCGGCGACTCGGCGGTCCCGCGCTACGAAGACGTCATCACCATGCACGAGTGCCGCTCGGCCAAGCAGCTGGCCGCCGTGATCGACCAGCTTCTGCCGGTCTGAGAAGTAGGCTTCCACCTCATGCAGTCCCGGCGCAGGCTCGGCGTGATGGGCGGGACGTTCGATCCCATCCACAACGGCCATCTGGTCGCGGCCAGCGAGGTCGCCGATCTGTTC
Source organism: Mycobacterium sp. (assembly GCF_046095365.1). GTDB lineage: Bacteria > Actinomycetota > Actinomycetes > Mycobacteriales > Mycobacteriaceae > Mycobacterium. The sequence goes on along the minus strand of NZ_JBJTJF010000098.1, from coordinate 6,403 downwards.
GGACTCGACGAAGTGGTCTTCGTCCCGACCGGCCAGCCGTGGCAGAAGGAGCGCCACGTCGCCGCCGCCGAGGACCGCTACCTGATGACCGTCATCGCCACCGCCGCCAACCCTCGGTTCTCGGTCAGCCGGGTCGACATCGACCGCGCCGGGCCCACCTACACCACCGACACCCTGCGCGACCTGCGCGCGCTCTACCCGGACTGCGACCTGTTCTTCATCACCGGCGCCGACGCACTGGCCTCCATCCTGACCTGGCAGGGCTGGGAGGAGCTGTTCGGGCTGGCCACCTTCATCGGCGTCAGCCGGCCCGGCTACGAGCTCACCGGCTCGCACGTGGTGGCAGCCATCGGCACGCTTCCCGAAGGGGCGCTGCGCCTGGTCGAGGTGCCGGCGCTGGCCATCTCGTCCACCGACTGCCGCAACCGCGCCGCCGACGGCCGGCCGATCTGGTACCTGGTGCCCGACGGTGTCGTGCAGTACGTGGCCAAGCGCGGTCTGTACCGGGTGGCCAGGGAGGCGGTGAGGTGACCGCATCAGCGGAGGCCGTGCGGATGGCGACCGTGGCGGCGCGGGCCGCGGCGTCCAAGCTCGCCCAGGACGTCGTCGTCATCGACGTCTCGGCCCAACTGGTCATCACCGACTGCTTCGTGATCGCCTCGGCCTCCAACGAGCGTCAGGTGGGCGCGATCGTCGACGAGGTCGAGGACAGGATGCGCGAGGCCGGGTACAAGCCGGCCCGCCGGGAGGGCACCCGCGAGGGCCGCTGGGTGCTGCTGGACTACGTCGACATCGTCGTGCACATCCAGCACACCGACGAGCGCAACTTCTATGCGCTCGACCGGCTGTGGCGGGACTGCCCGCTGGTCGACGTCGATCTCGACGCCGGAGCCGCCGGGGAGCAATCGTGAGGGTGCGGAGGCTGGTCATGCTGCGTCACGGCCAGACCGAGTTCAACGCGGGCAGCAGGATGCAGGGCCAACTGGACACCGACCTGACCGACCTGGGCCGCGCCCAGGCCGTCGCCGCGGCCGAGGTGCTGGCCAAACGGCAGCCGCTGCTGATCGTGTCCTCCGACCTGCGCCGCGCCCACGACACCGCCGTCACCCTCGCCGAGTGCAGCGGCCTTCCGGTGCAGGTGGACGCCCGGCTGCGGGAAACCCATCTCGGTGACTGGCAGGGCCTGACCCACGATCAGGTCGACGCCGCCGCCCCCGGGGCGCGCGCGGCCTGGCGCGACAATGCGCGGTGGGCGCCGCACGGTGGGGAGAGCCGCGTCGACGTCGCCGCACGCAGCCGGCCACTGGTCGCCGAACTGGTTGCCGGAGAACCGGAATGGGGCGTCGACGAACCCGATCGGCCGGTTGTCCTGGTCGCGCACGGTGGCCTGATCGCCGCACTGACCGCGGCTCTGCTCGACCTCCCGGTGGACAACTGGCCGGTCCTGGGCGGAATGGGTAACGCCAGCTGGGCGCAGCTGTCCGGGTACGGGCCGGCTGAGGCCGACCCGGAGGATGTGCGCTGGCGACTGGACGTGTGGAACGCATCGGCGCAGGTGGCCAACGATGTCCTCTGACGGCCTTACCCGCCGGGGGCTGCTGGTCTTCTGCGACTCGCTTTCCTATTACGGTCCGCAGGGCGGTCTGCCCGCCGACGATCCCCGCATCTGGCCCAATATCGTTGCCGCTCAACTGGGTTGGGACTGCGAGATCGTCGGCCGCATCGGTTGGACCTGCCGCGACGTATGGTGGGCGGCCACCCAGGATCCGCGGGCCTGGGCAGCGCTGCCGAAGGCGGGCGCGGTGATCTTCGCGACCAGCGGGATGGACTCGCTGCCCTCCCCGTTGCCGACCGCGGCGCGCGAACTGATCCGCTATGTGCGCCCGCCCCTGCTGCGCCGCTGGGTGCGCGACGGCTATGGCTGGCTGCAGCCCAGGCTGTCGCCGGTCGCGCGCTCGGCGCTGCCGCCGCACCTGACCGTCGACTACCTGGAAATGACCCGCGCCGCAATCGACTTCAACCGGCCCGGCATCCCGATCGTGGCCTCCCTGCCGTCGGTGCACATCGCGCCCACCTACGGCCTGGCCCACCACGGGCGTCCGGGAACCGCGGCCGCCATCACCGACTGGGCGGCAGCTCACCGGGTTCCGCTCGTCGACCTCAAGGAAGCCGTCGCCGAGCACATCATGGCCGGCCGCGGCAACCCGGACGGTATCCATTGGAACTTCGAAGCGCACGAAGCGGTGGCCGAGCTGATGCTCAAGGCGCTGGCCGAGGCGGGGGTTCCGCAGGACGCTGCGGGCTGATCGCGATGCCGGTTGTCGTGGTGACGGACTCCTCGGCGCGGCTGCCGGCCGACGTCGCCGCCGACTGGGGCATCCGGGTGGCCCCGCTGCACGTCCTGCTCGACGGTGCAGACCTGCGCGACGGCCTCGACCAGATGCCTGCCGACCTCTACCAGCGGCCCCAGGTCAGCACCGCCGGCGCCAGCCCCTCCGAACTTGCCGAGGTGTACCGGTCGGCACTGGCCGCCAGCCGCGGTGACGGCGTGGTGGCGGTGCATCTGTCCACCGAACTGTCCAGCACGGTGGGTGCCGCCGTGCACGCCGCCGCCGAGTTCGCCGGCGGAGTCCGTGTGGTCGACTCCCGCTCGGCCGGCATGGGCACCGGGTTCGTGGCCCTGGCGGCCGCCCGGGCGGCACGCGGTGGGTCCGATCTGGAAACCGTTGTCGCGCAGGCTGAAACGGCGGTGCCGACCGTGCATTCCTACATCGTCGTGCAACGGCTGGAGAACCTGCGCCGCAGCGGGCGGATCGGAGCCGCTGCGTCCTGGCTGGGCACCGCTCTGGCGCTCAAACCGCTGCTGACGATGGACGGCGGCAAGCTGGTGCTGGCCCAGCGGGTGCGCACGACCTCCAAGGCGATCGCCGCGATGGTGGAGCAGGTGCTCGACGTGGTGGGGGTGGGGCGGGCGGAACTGGCCGTGCACCATGTCGACAATCCGGACGGGGCTGCCGACCTCGCCGCGACGCTGTCCAGCGCGCTGCCGGCCTGCGGAACTCCGGTGATCACCGACCTCGGCCCGGTGCTCGGCGTGCACCTGGGGCCGGGAGCGCTGGGTGTGGTGGTCAGCCTTTCAGCTTGTTGAGCCAGGCCCTCGCGTCGCCGACGCAACTCTGCGGCAGTGAGAAGTGGTCGTCCTTGGGGTACTCGCGGGTCTCGACGGAGCCGCCGAGTTTCCTGGCCGCGTCGACGTATTTGGTCTGCCAGCTCACCGGCACCACGCTGCCGTTGTCGAAGGTGTCGATGCACACCAGCACCGGCGCGACGGGTTTCCGCTGTCCCGCCGAGCTGGCGTCGATGGCGTCCTTCCACTCGCTGAAGTTCGGCGGGCTCGGGTTGAGCACCGCACCCTTGAGCTTGAACATGCGCAAGATGGTGTCGTTGAGGTGATGAACCGGTTGGTTGTTCCACGCCTTGTCGAGGATCTCCACACCCAGCGGGGTGAACGCCTGCGGCAGTTGCAGCTTCGAGGGGTTCGCCGCGTAGGTGCCGGCCAGCACCATCACCAGATGCGAGTCCGGGGGGATGCTGGGATTGTTCAGAGCCGCGGTGACCGACGCGGGATTCTCCAACGCGATTCGGCTGACGCCCGGGGACATCGGCACCGTCCCGATGAGCTTCAGATCGCCGTAGTCGGCCGGATCCAGTTCGGCCACAGCCGCCGCCGCGCCGCCGCCCTGCGACCAGCCGGCGCAACCCAGAGCCGTTCCCGCGCCGGCGTCGAGTTTGCGCACCGCGTGGGCCATGTAGATCGCGTCGCGGGCGTTGGTGATGTTGACGGTGTACTGGTGCATCCCGGGCGTCCCGAGGCCCTGGTAGTCGGTGGCGCACACCACCCAGCCGTCATCGATCCAGCCCTGCAACCCGGGCACCCCGTAGTCGATCTGACGGGTTGCCTCCGGGGTGAAGTAGGTGATGAGTTCGCGCGCCGGGTCCGGCTGGGCCGACGGGCAGGCTGCGTCGCCGAGGCCGGTGGTGCCGTGGCACCAGGTCAGGATCGGACGGTTCGCACCCTTGTCGGCCGGGGCGATGACGATGCCGCTCGCCTCCTGGGCGACGTTGTTGACGTCACGGGAGATGTAGCGGATGCGCCAGGCGCGCGCGCCTGTGATCCCGGTGTCGATCGGTTCCTCCGAGAGCAGGCTTCCCGGCTCGCCCTTGGGCGGCTCGGGGATCATCGGCTTGGGCGTCTGTGCGGCGGCCCCCTCGGTTGCGGCCTTCTTCTCTGCGTCCCTGGCGCATGAGGTGAGCAGTGGGGCGGCCAGCGCGACCCCGCCGATCCCTGCGATGAATTTCCGGCGTTCGATGTGCATCCGCGCGAAACTACCCGAACCGCCCGGCGATCGGGGGCAGATCCTTGAGCGTCACGATGCCCGGTTCGGCGGCCACGACCGCCGGCACCGCGTTCGTCACCGGCATCGCGGTGTAGATCATCCCCAGGCCCATGAAGCCGGGTTCGGCCCAGCCCTTCGGCGGCAGGCAGTGCAGCACGGTGCGCATGTTCGGCACGCCGAAAACCTGGATGACGTGGCCGTGCTCGAGCGGTTTCGGTGGGACGACGTGGTTGCCCATGGTCCAGTTGAAGCCGACGCTGACGACGTTGCGCTCGCCCACCCAGCCGCGGTGGTAGCCCATGACGCCGCCGACGGTGCCCTCCGGGATGGTCATGAAACCGAGGTCGCTGTCGCCGGTGGCGGGGGTGAACGTGACGTCGAATGTCATCCGGTCCAGGGAGGCGCCGATCGCGTCGGCCATCATCGCAGCCGACTCGGCGAACACCTCGCTTTCCCGGCGCACGCTCTCGGCAAGACCCGGGGTGTCCGGGTCTTGGGAGAAGCCCATCGCGGTCTGGGTGCCGGCCGATTCGTAGGTGGAGCAGTCCACCGACTCGGTGATCCGGATCTCGTCGACGCGTTCGCACGCCCCGGAGAGCACCATGCCGACCATGTTCGTCATGCCCGGATGCGCACCGCTGCCGAAGATCGTGGATTGTCCACGCTCACAGGCATTTCGGATGCGGTCGAGGTCCGCGGGGGACTGCTTGCCGCCGGTGATCCACGCTGCCGAGGTGCACACGTTGACACCGGACTCCAGAAGGTGTTCAAGCTCGTCGATGCTGGGCCACAACGGGTTGTAGCAGCAGGCATCCGGACGAGCGGCCAGTAGGGCGTCGATGTCGTTGGTGGCGGTGATCCCGGTCGGCTGTCGCTCCCCGGCCGGCCAGCCCGCCAACTCCGCGGCGTCCACCCCGACCTTGTCGGCGCCGTGGGCGTAGACACCCACCAGTTCCATGTCGGGCCGGCCGATGATGGCGTGCAGGGAACGCCGGCCGATGTTGCCGGTGGTCCACTGGATCACCCGGATGGGCCGGTCGGTGCTGGCGGGCATGGCTGTCTCCTCGTGAACGGTCTGCTCAGCAGTATGGACAGCCCGGGGTCCACAGTCCCGGATTCCTCCACAGGCCGGGGGGGACGGCGCTGCGGCGCGGTCTGGTGGTCGGGCCCCCGGCCTACTTTCGCCCCATGCGCACTGAGGAGCCGCTGATCGCCCTGAACCGCCGTCTGCGGGCACTGCCCGGTCTGGTCGAGCCGTCCGGTGAGCGGGCCGAGGACGACGAGTCCGACCAGACGGCCCTGGAACCCGGCTGGGTGCCCGACGGGCGGCCGCCGGGAGGTTGGCTGGCCGCGGTCCGTGCCGACCCGGGCCGCGCCGGGGGAGTCGCGCTGGCCGTCGTCGCCGCGCTTGCCGTCATGGTGACGGTGTTCACCCTGGCCCGCCAGCACCCGGCTCCGGTCGCCTCGGCGAAGCTGCCGCCGGTGGAGCCGGTGCCGTCGTCGTCCCCGCCGCCGCCCGGCCCCGCCCCGGGCGCGCCCGTGGATCAGCAGGTGGTCGTCAGTGTGGTGGGACTTGTCGGGCAGCCCGGGCTGGTGACGCTGACACCGGGTGCGCGGGTCGCCGATGCCGTGTCAGCCGCGGGCGGGCCGCTGCACGGCGCCGACACCATCGGTCTCAATCTCGCCCGCCGCCTTGCCGACGGCGAGCAGATCGTCGTCGGGATCGCGGCCCCGGCAGGGCGGCCGCCGGTGCTGGGCAGCTCGGCCGGCCCGGCCGCAGAGGTGCCGGTTGCTCCCGCGGCACCCGCGAAACCCGTTGGGCCCATTGACCTCAACACGGCGACGGCCGAGCAGCTGGATGCGCTGCCGGGGGTGGGCCCGGTCACCGCCTCGGCGATCGTGGCCTGGCGGACGGCCAACGGCCGGTTCTCGGCCGTCGATCAACTCGCCGAGATCGACGGTATCGGTCCGGCCCGGCTGGAGAAGCTGCGTCCGCTGGTGCGGGT
>NZ_JBJTJF010000097.1:0-5395 GCF_046095365.1 Mycobacterium sp. | reverse complement strand
GCCACTCTGGAATGAGCAGAGACGGCCACGCCAGGAACTCCCCCGACGGGGGCTCCCCGCGGGAGCGTGAGCCGCGCGGCTGTCCGCCACCGACACGGGGCTGCGCCCCTCGGCGGTCCAGGCCGCCCCGCTCACGGTGGTCCACACCGCCCACGACACACCGCGCGGCACTGTCCTGCAGAGCGTCGCCAGCACCGCCCCGGCCGCCAAGGCGGCGGCCGCCGCCAAACCGATCCGGGCTTTCCTGACCAGCGTCATCGAGGCTCTCGGGGGAGGCTCGGGCAGCCCGGCGGCGGTCGCCACACCCGCGCTGGGGGCGTTCTCCGGCCAGCGGGAGAGCGCCGCCCCGGCCGCGGTGACCGGCACGTCGGAGGTTGCTGCCGGCCCGCCGGACCCGGCGGCGCTCGCCCTGGACCTTCCCTCCCTGCCCGGGTTGAACAACGGCGGCCCCTCCCTGCCAGGGTTCAGCAACGGCGTCACCGGCGTGCAGGTCGGCCACTCCCGGCTGGCGATCCCGGGTGCCTTCATCGGCAAGACCGTCGCCGCGGACTGGTACTTTCCCACCCAGGTCGACGGGTCCGTCGACGCCCAGGGCGTGATCTGGCTGCAGCACGGGTTCGGTGCGGCCAACTTCCTCTACTCGGATCTGGCCAGGGACCTCGCCCAGCGGACCAACAGCATCGTGGTGGCACCGACGCTGTCGTCCATCCCGTTCACCTTCTCCGGCGGCTGCCTCATCTGCTCCACCACCCAGGAGGCGGCCGCTGAGGCATTCCTGGACCCGACCCGCAGCGCCCTGGTCGACAGCGCCGTCGCCGCCGGCTACACCGGCGACCCCGCCCAGCTCAGGGGCAAGTTCGCTGTGACCGGGCATTCCGCCGGCGGCGGGTTCGCCAGCGCCGTGGGCGGGGACTACATCGAGCAGGGCTCAGACCTGCAGGACGCGAACCTCGTCGGCGTCGTCATGTACGACGGCGTCTCCAACGGCGCGTTCGACGGGACCTTCGCCGGGCAGGTCCAGACCCTGGCCGACGCCGGTAAGCCGATCTACCAGATCGCCGCGCCGGCACAGACCTGGAACGCCTTCGGCATCACCACCAACCAACTCGTCGACACCCTGCCCGGGCAGTTCGTCGGGGTGGTGCTCAACGACGGCTCGCACGTCGACTCGATGCTCGGGGTCAACCCCCTGTTCGACGCCGTGCTGCAGCTGGTGACCAAGCGGGTGCCCCCCGGCAACACCGCCGCCACCCATCTGCTCAGCACCGGCTGGCTCAACGACATGTACGCGGGCAACTCCCCGCAGACCGCGGAGTACGGCTTCTACGCCGGCGCCAACACCCCGATCATCATGGGGCCGACCGCGGCCATCGGCCTTCCGACGCAGATCGCCAACCCCTCCTCCCCGATGTACAAGCTGACCGCCGCCGTGCTGAGCCTGTTCGGCATGGACATTTCCAGCGGAATCCCGACCAGCACGGACAACGGCATCGACGGGGTAATCGTGCCGCCGCTGTCCAACGGGGTCACCGGGCTGCGGACCGGCAGCGCGGTGCTGAACATCCCGTCCGGCCCCAACGGCTACCAGGCCCCGGCCGACTGGTACTTCCCGACCCAGGCCGACGGGACGATCCAGGCCAACGGCGTCATCTGGCTGCAGCACGGTTTCCTGGGCTTCAAGGGCTGGTACGCCGCCATGGCCCAGGCGCTGGCACAGGAGACCAACAGCATCGTGGTGGTGCCCCAGATCAACTGGTTCGACGACGCCTTCTCCGGTGAGGCGGCCGCCGAGTTGTTCGTCGGGGACCGGGGCGCGCTGAACCTCAGTGCCAGCCTGGCCGGACTGCAGGGCCCGCTGCCGGAGAAGTTCATCCTGACCGGGCACTCGGCCGGAGGCAGCTTCGCCACGGTGGCCGGTGCGGGCACCGTCGCCAACGGCTCGGCGGCCGATCTGCTCGGGATAGTGATGTACGACGGGGTCTCCTTCCCCGACGCGTTCGCGCCCGCGATCGCCGCCCTGGACACCCTGAGCATCCCGGACTACCAGATCGCGGCCACCCCGCAGAGCTGGAACGCCTGGGGCGACACCACCCAGCAACTCGCGCTGCTGCGTCCCCGCCAGTTCATCGGAACGCTCATCGACAACGGTTCGCACACCGACTCCGTCGACGGCGACAGCCCGTTCGCCCGGCTGGCCGCCATCGCCAGCGACATCCTGGTCCGCAAGTCCCCGCCGGGGGGCAAGGAGGCGGTGCGCACCTTCGCCACCGGCTGGGTCAACGATTTCTACGGCGGCTACACCCCCTCGAATCCGTTCTACGGCTTCTATGGCAACCCCAACGACGGCAGTTACGTTCCCAACCAGCCGATGGTGATGGGTGAGGCCGGAGCGACCACGCTGCCGGCGCCGCCGGCGGTCGACGTCGACTCCTACGCCGGGAAGTGGTACGAGCAGGGCAGCGTCAAGCAGTTCTTCTCGATCGGCCTGGTCAACACAACGGCGACCTACACCCCGCAGCTCGACGGCACCATCACGGTGGAGAACGCCGGCAACTACTTCGGCCCCAACGGGCCGCAGACGAACATCACCGGTGCGGCGGTGCCGGCCAACAGCCCGACGAACACCCAGCTCAACGTCGGATTCGGCCCGCGCCCGCCCAAGGCCAAGGTGCCGGGTAACTACTGGATCATGGACTACGCGCCGGATTACAGCTGGGCGATCGTCAGCGATCCCAGTCTCATCACCGGCTACATCCTGACCCGGGACCAGACCATCAGCGAGGCGGAGTACAACGCCCTGGTCGAGCGGGCCAAGCAGCTCGGGGTGCGGGGCCGGATCACCCCGACCAAGCAGTACCCACCGGGCTCGGCGGCGGCCCTCCCGGGACCTGGCGCGGTGCCCGCGGCGGTCACCCTCTGAGCGCGAAAAGCTGAACAAAGTTGACCAAACACCGCGAAAACGCTTGACGGGAGCCCGTCGACGGTTCAATCTGTTGTCCAGCATGAGTGCCCGGCTAACCATCGCCAGCCAGCGTGAGGTCGCCCCGGCACCCTCTATTTGAGTGTGCCAACAATCTGCTGTAGAGTGACGGGTTGCGCTGGCTGCACCCTGCCCCCTCAACAACGCACCTGGACACCGTGGTCTTGGTCTGAGCCTTTTCCTCCCAGCTCAGTAGACCTTTTACGTGTCGTGCGCGTCGACGGATCCGGTCAGGCGAGGCGAGCGCGAACCTACGCAGATTAGCGGTGTAAGGGTTTTGGCGCAGGCCGGCACCCGGATGTCCGCATGAGGTGCTGGAAGGATGCATCTTGGCAGTCTCTAGCCAGAGCAAAGCGAACACTTCGAACTCCGTTCCGGGGGCGCCACAGCGAATTTCTTTTGCGAAGCTGCGTGAACCGCTGGAGGTTCCCGGGCTGCTCGACGTCCAGACCGACTCGTTCAAGTGGCTGATCGGCGACCCGGGGTGGCGCGCCACGGCCGCCGAGGACCCAGCGGCCGGTGGCGTCGCTCCCAGGGGCGGTCTGGAGGAGGTGCTCGAGGAGCTGTCCCCCATCGAGGACTTCTCCGGCTCGATGTCGCTGAGCTTCTCCGACCCGCGCTTCGATGAGGTCAAAGCGCCGGTCGAGGAGTGCAAAGACAAGGACATGACCTACGCGGCCCCGCTGTTCGTCACGGCCGAGTTCATCAACAACAACACCGGTGAGATCAAGAGCCAGACGGTGTTCATGGGCGACTTCCCGATGATGACCGAGAAGGGCACGTTCATCATCAACGGCACCGAGCGCGTCGTGGTCAGCCAGCTGGTCCGCTCGCCCGGTGTCTACTTCGACGAGTCCATCGACAAGTCCACCGAGAAGACGCTGCACAGCGTCAAGGTCATCCCCGGCCGCGGCGCGTGGCTGGAGTTCGACGTCGACAAGCGCGACTCCGTCGGCGTCCGCATCGACCGCAAGCGCCGCCAGCCGGTCACCACGCTGCTCAAGGCGCTCGGCTGGAGCAACGAGGAGATCCGCAAGCGGTACGGCTTCTCCGAGATCATGATGGCCACGCTGGAGAAGGACCAGAACGCCGGCACCGACGAGGCGCTGCTGGACATCTACCGCAAGCTGCGCCCGGGCGAGCCGCCGACCAAGGAGTCCGCGCAGACCCTGCTGGAGAACCTGTTCTTCAAGGAGAAGCGTTACGACCTGGCCCGGGTGGGCCGCTACAAGGTGAACAAGAAGCTGGGCCTCAACCCCGGCAAGCCGATCACCAACTCGACGCTGACCCCTGAGGACATCGCGGCCACCATCGAGTACCTGGTCCGCCTGCACGAGGCGTCCGAGACCGGCGTCCCGGCCACCATGACCGCTCCCGGCGGCGTCGAGGTCCCCGTCGAGGTCGACGACATCGACCACTTCGGCAACCGCCGGCTGCGCACCGTGGGCGAGCTGATCCAGAACCAGATCCGGGTCGGGCTCTCGCGTATGGAGCGCGTGGTGCGCGAGCGGATGACCACCCAGGACGTCGAGGCGATCACTCCGCAGACCCTGATCAACATCCGCCCGGTCGTGGCGGCGATCAAGGAGTTCTTCGGCACGTCGCAGCAGAGCCAGTTCATGGACCCGCACAACCCGCGGTCCGGCCTGACCCACAAGCGCCGGCTTTCGGCGCTGGGCCCGGGTGGCCTGTCCCGTGAGCGGGCCGGCCTGGAGGTGCGCGACGTGCACTCCAGCCACTACGGCCGGATGTGCCCGATCGAGACCCCGGAAGGCCCCAACATCGGACTGATCGGGTCGCTGTCGGTGTACGCGCGGGTGAACCCGTTCGGTTTCATCGAGACGCCCTACCGCAAGGTGGTCAAGGGTGTGGTGACCGACGAGATCCACTACCTGACCGCCGACGAGGAGGACCGCCACGTGGTGGCGCAGGCCAACTCGCCGACCGACGCCAAGGGCAAGTTCGTCGAGGAGCGCGTGCTGGTCCGCCGCAAGGGCGGCGAGGTCGAGTACGTCAGCGCCTCCGAGGTCGACTTCATGGACGTCTCGCCGCGCCAGATGGTGTCGGTGGCCACCGCCATGATCCCGTTCCTCGAGCACGACGACGCCAACCGCGCCCTGATGGGCGCCAACATGCAGCGCCAGGCGGTTCCGCTGGTGCGCAGCGAGGCGCCGCTGGTCGGCACCGGCATGGAGTTGCGGGCCGCGATCGACGCCGGTGACGTCGTCGTCGCGGAGAAATCCGGCGTGGTCGAGGAGGTTTCGGCCGACTACGTCACCGTGATGGCCGACGACGGCACCCGGCACAGCTACCGGATGCGCAAGTTCAACCGGTCCAACCACGGCACCTGCGCCAACCAGAAGCCGATCGTCGACTCCGGTCAGCGGGTGGAGGCCGGGCAGGTCATCGCCGACG
>NZ_JBJTJF010000096.1:0-14592 GCF_046095365.1 Mycobacterium sp. | reverse complement strand
ACCGGCTGGCTGGGCTGGCGCGACATCTCGGTCCGCCGCGCCGAGAGCGTGCGCGAGCGTGTCCTGGCGGCCGGCCGCGAAGGGGCGCTGGCCCTGACCACCATCGACCACCGGCAGGTGGACGCCGACGTCCAGCGCATCCTCGACACTTCGACGGGGGAATTTCGGGACGACTTCGCCAGCCGCGCAGAGTCTTTCAAGGATGCCGCCCGCAGGACGCAGTCGAAATCGGTGGGAACGGTCACCGAGGCCGCGGTGGAGTCCGTCGACGGCGATCAGGGCCGGGTGCTGGTGGCGCTGACCGTCATGACCTCCAACCGCGGAGAGCCCGAACGGCAACCCAAGCTCTGGCGCACCAGGGTGACTGTCAGCAGCGACGGCGGCCGATTCAAAGTCGCTGCACTGGAATTCGTTCCGTGAGGCGGGCGCTGACGGCCCTGGCCGCCGCGATCCTCCTCGTCGTCAGTGCCCTGCTGTTCCGGGACGCCACGACGCGTCGGACCGCCGAGCAGGCGGGGGCGGCAGCCCTGGACGTCGCACGCGACTCCATCCCGGCGATCCTGAGCTACCAGCCCGGGACCGCCGAGCAGGATCTCACCACCGCCGCCCGTGACCGGCTCACCGGGAGGTTCCTCGAGGACTACACGCAACTGATCGCGACGGTGGTGGTGCCCGATGCGATCCGCAAGGGCGTCGCGGCGTCGGCGACGGTGCCGGCGGCGGCGGTGGTGTCGGCATCCGCCGAGCACGCGGTGGTACTCGCCTACGTCGACCAGACCACCACCGAGGGCGACCAGCCACCGGTCCGGTCCAACTCCGGCGTGCGGGTCAGCATGGACAGGGTCGACGGCCGCTGGCTGATCTCCGGCTTCGAACCGATCTAGGAGGACGCCGACGAACATGCCGACGAACATCGAGCCGCGTTCGATCGAGGTGGGGGCGCCGTCCGTGTCGATCCGGGCGCTCACCTGGGGGCCCGCTGACGGCCCGATAGCGTTGTGCCTGCACGGTTTTCCCGACACGGCGCATGGGTTCCGAAAACTGGCGCCGCATCTGGTCGCCGCCGGCTACCGGGTGGTCGCCCCGTTCATGCGTGGATACCGGCCGTCCTCGCTGCCCGCGGATCGCGCCTACCACCTGGGCGCGCTGATGGACGACGCCCTGCAGGTGCGGGCCGCCGTCGATCCCACCGACGACGACGTGGTGATCGGCCATGACTGGGGCGCCGTCGCGGCGACCGGACTGGCCGCGATGCCGGACAGTCCCTTCCGCAAGGCGGTGGTGATGTCGGTGCCGCCGGCCGCGACCCTGCGCGCCGGCACCGCCCGGGCGGTGCGGTTGCTGCCCCGGCAGCTGCTGCGCAGCTGGTACATCGGCTTCTTCCAGGTGCCGTTCGCACCGGAGCGTTCGGGTCGGTGGATCGTGCCGCTGCTCTGGCGGCGGTGGTCACCCGGCTACGGGGCGGCGGAGGATCTGCGTCACGTCGACGCCGCTATCGGAGCGCCGGACCGCTGGCGGGCGGCGCTGGGGCCCTACCGGGCGACCATCCGCAACTATCGCCCGCCGGCCCGGTACGCCGAACTGCACCGGTGGTGGACTGAGGCGCCGCGGCTGCCGACGCTCTACCTGCACGGCGCCGACGACGGGTGCATGACGGCGGGGTTCGCCCCGCTGGTCCGGCCCGCGCTGCCGGCCGGCAGCGCGGTGGCCGTCGTCGAGAACGCGGGCCACTTCCTGCAACTCGAGCGCCCCGACGAGGTCGGGCGGCGCATCGTTGAGTTCCTCAGCCGCCCTGGCGGCTCTTGATCAGGCTGTCCTGCTCCTGGCCCAGCTGGAGGACCAGATCGGCCGGCACCGGATCGTCGATAGGTCCGGTGAACTCGATCGTCGATGCCGCGTTGCCCTGGGTGAAGGACAGCAGGCTCTTGGAACTCGAGCCGTCGGCGGATGTGCCCGAGGTCAGCTGGCCGCCGGTCCCGACCGCCACCGACTCCGTCTTGGGGTTGGCGATCGTGACCGCACCCCGGACCTGGGTCACCGCCGCCGCGGCTGCCGCCGGGTCTGCCAGCACCCACACCGAGTCGGTGATCGTGCGGCCGTCGCGGTGGGTGTAGACCATCGCCGCACCGGGCAGGCCGCCGGGATTCGGCGTGGGTCCGCCCGGGGTGTAGGCGATGGTGTCGATGACGACGTTCGGGTCGATGAGCCAGCCGGTGTAGTCGTCGGCGGCGGCGGCACCGGCGCCGGCGAGTCCGGCCGACAGCACGGCTGCGGCGCTCAGCCCGGCCGCGAGGCGACTCCGTCCGGACTTCATCAGCATGGGTAGCAGCTCCAGCCGCGCCAGCCGTCGCGCCAGAACCATCCCGGGCCGCAGCCCTCGAACCCGGTGAAGCCCACGCAGTTGAGTGCGGTGGTGACCGGGACCGGGGTTCCCGGCTGCACCGGCGGGTTGTTGTCGGTGGCGGCGGCTCCGGCGGTGTGCGCGCCGGCCAGCGAGCCGGCGATGACGCCGACCGCCGCGATGGCCATGGTGATGCGTCGCATGAGTAACCTCCTCGGGTCTAGAGTTCCGACCCTACGCGCGGCGGCACCATCACAGGCCACAATGGCGACCGTGTCGAAGCTGGGAATGGCCGCGCCTGACGCGCAACTGTTCTGGCTGTCGGCCGTGGCGCCCAACGACCAGTTCCTGCTGTACGCGTTCGACGGATGTTCCGATCTCGACGCGGCCCTCGCACGGGTGCGGCGCAACGCGATGGCGCATCCGGATCTGCAGGTGCGCGTCGTGGACGACAGTCGCCGGCGCTACCCGCGGTGGGAGCAGTGCGACGTCACCGGGGAGCAGTTCGTCGTCCATCCGGCCACCGACTGGCAGTGCTGCCTGGACGCCGTGGCCGGGCTCGGTCAACTCGACGCGACCCGGACGGCATGGCGGCTGCACGTGTACCCGCCCGGCTTCGTCGCCGTGCAGATCGCGCACTGCCTGGCCGACGGCACCCGTTCGGCGGCGATGGCGGCCGCGCTGCTCGGCCGGCGCGCCCGGCTCGACCCGGTGGCCGCGCCGGACCGCGGCTTCCTGCCGGCGCGGGCGGTGGCGGCCGCCCTGGCGCACCGCCGGATGGAACGCGACATCGCCGCCGGGGAGCTCGCGCCGCCCGGCCCGCCCCGGCCGGCGCTGAGCGTCAACGCCCGCCCGTCCGGGCCGCCGGTGCTGCGCACCGTGGTGATCGACCGCGACCGGATCCGCCGCCCGACGGTGACGGTCGGCGCGCTGGTCGCCGTCGCCGAGGCGCTCGGCGGCTACCTCGCCGAGCGGGGCGAGGACATCAGCAGGCTCGGCGCCGAGGTCCCGATGGCGCTGGAGGGGACCCCGGCGCGCAACAACTTCCGCAACGTCAGCGTGAACCTGCACGCGGCTGCGGCCGCGCCGGAGCGGTCCCGGCTGATCGCCGCTGAGCTGGCCGGGCACCGCCGCCGGGTCCGGCATCCGGCGGAGCGGGCCTCGGCCGCGGCGTGCGCCGCCGTCCCGGCGCCGCTGCTGCGCTGGGGTGTGCGGCAGTTCGATCCGTCGGCGCGGTCGGCCACGGTCGCCGCGCACACCGTGGTGTCCAGCGTCAATCGCGGGCCCGCCGAAGGACAGGGCGGCGGGCGCCCGGTGCGGTTCACCGCGGGCTTCCCGGCGCTGTCGCCGATGATGAGCCTGACCCACGGGGTGCACGGGATCGGGGATGCGGTGGCGGTCAGCGTGCGGGCCGACCCCGGCAACGTCGACGTCGACGGCTACCTCGACCGGCTCACCCGGGCCCTGACCGCCTGCGCCCGGACGTGAGACCGGGCCGGGCGGCTCAATCCCGCGACAACGTCGATCCCGGGGGCTAGGAAAGACCCATGGGGTTTCTGAAGCAGGAAGTGCCCGTCATCGACTTCGCCGAGTGGGACAAGGGCACCCGCGCGGAGAAAATCCGGCCGATGGCCAGGCACTGGGCCGAGGTCGGGTTCGGCACCCCGGTGGCCCTGCACCTGTTCTACGTCGTCAAGATCCTGGCCTACGTCGGTGTGGCGGCCCTGATCAACCGGGGCCACGCCTGGACCGAACCGATCGTGCTGCAGAAGGTCGTGCTCTACACCATGCTCTTCGAGGTGATCGGCCTGGGCTGCGGGTTCGGTCCACTGAACAACCGGTTCTACCCGCCGATGGGTTCGGCCCTGTACTGGTTGCGGCCCAACACCATT
Source organism: Mycobacterium sp. (assembly GCF_046095365.1). Taxonomy (GTDB): domain Bacteria; phylum Actinomycetota; class Actinomycetes; order Mycobacteriales; family Mycobacteriaceae; genus Mycobacterium. Next base: position 10,359 of record NZ_JBJTJF010000096.1, on the reverse strand, counting down.
CGCCTGCCGCCCTGGCCGGACCGGGTGCCGCTCACCCGCGGCGACAACCGCGACCCGGTCGACGTCGTCCTCTACGGCGCGCTGCTGGCGGTGCTCGCCGTGGCGTTGGCGTCCGGTCCCACCGAGTCCGGCCTGCTGCCGGACTGGCAGTCGTGGGCAGTGCTGGCACTGCTCGCTGTCAGCGGCTTGCGCGACAAGGTCATCTTCCTGGCCGCCCGGGGTGAGGTGTACGCCCCGTTCGTGGTCGCGTTCCTGTTCGGCGGACTCGACGCGATCGTCGCCGCGAAACTGGCCTGCGTGGCGATCTGGATGGGTGCGGCGACCTCGAAACTCACCCGGCACTTCCCGTTCGTGATCTCCACCATGATGTCCAACAGTCCGGTGGTGCGCCCGCGTGCGCTCAAACGCGCCTTCTTCGAACGCTTTCCGGACGACCTGCGGCCCGGCCGGCTGTCACGGGGACTGGCGCACGTCAGCACCGCCATCGAGGGGCTGGTTCCGCTGGTGCTGCTGTTCAGCCACGGCGGGTGGCCGACCGCGATCGCGGCGTTCGTAATGGTGTGCTTCCATCTCGGGATCCTCTCGGCCATCCCGATGGGGGTGCCGCTGGAGTGGAACGTCTTCATGATCTTCTGCGTGCTGTTCCTGTTCGTCGCGCACGCCGACGTCGGCCTGGCCGACATGACCGGCCCGCTTCCGGTGATCCTCTTCGCGGTGATGGCGAGTGTCGTCGTAGCCGGAAACCTCGCGCCGCGCCGGGTCTCCTTCCTGCCGGGCATGCGCTACTACGCCGGCAACTGGGACACCACCCTGTGGTGCGTCAAGCCGTCCGCCGAGGCCAAGATCGACCGCGGCGTCGTGGCGATCGCCAACATGCCGGCCGCCCAGTTGGAGAAGTTCTACGGCAGCAAGGAGGCCGCCCAGATCCCGATCTACATGGGGTATGCCTTCCGCGGCTTCAACACCCACGGCAAGGCGCTGTTCACCCTGGCGCACCGGGCGATGGCCGGCCAGAACGAGGACGACTACTCGGTGACCGACGGCGAGCGGATCTGCAGCACGGCCATCGGCTGGAATTTCGGCGACGGTCACATGCACAACGAGCAGTTGATCGCTGCGCTGCAGCGGCGCTGTCACTTCGAACCCGGCGAGGTGCGGGTGGTGCTGCTCGACGCACAGCCCATCCACACCCAGACCCAGCGCTACCGGCTCGTCGACGCGGCCACCGGTGAGTTCGAGAGCGGGTGGGTCGCGGTTGCCGACATGGTGGTTCGCCAGCCCTGGGACGACGACGTCCCGGTCCACGTGGAAACCCGCTCCGACCCGGGTTGACCAAACGGTTGGTTGGTCTGTCAGAATCGGGGCATCCGGTCTGGGAATGTGAGGAGAAGACGATGGCGGAAGCGGTAATTGTCGAGGCTGTGCGCTCGGCGGTCGGCAAGCGCAACGGCGGGCTGTCCGGAGTGCACCCGGCCGACCTGTCGGCCCAGGTCCTCAACGGTCTGGCCGAGCGCGCCGGGATCGACCCCGAGGTGGTCGACGACGTGATCTGGGGCTGCGTCATGCAGGCCGGGGAACAGGCCCTCGACATCGCCCGTACCGCGGTGCTGACCGCGGGCTGGCCGGAGACCGTCCCCGGCGTGACAGTGGATCGTCAGTGCGGTTCCAGTCAGCAGTCGGTTCACTTCGCCGCCGCCGGTGTGGTGGCCGGCCACTACGACGCGGTGATCGCCGGCGGGGTGGAGTCGATGTCTAGGACCCCGATGGGCGCCTCCCTGGCAAGCGGCGGAAACCCCTACACCGCCGCCTTCAAGGCCCGCTACAGCCGGACGCCCAACCAGGGGATCGGCGCGGAGATGATGGCCGAGAAGTGGGAACTGTCCCGGACCATGCTCGACCAGTTCTCGCTGGACTCGCATGAAAAGGCCGGGGCTGCACAGGATTCGGGTGCTTTCGACGATCAGATCGTGCCGATCAAGGATGCCGACGGCAACGTCGTGACCAGGGACGAGGGCATCCGTCGCGGCACGACTCTGGAGAAGATGGCCCAGCTCAAGCCGGCCTTCAAGGACGACGGTGTGATCCACGCCGGGAACTCCTCGCAGATCTCCGACGGTTCGGCCGCGCTGCTGTTCATGTCGGCGGAAAAGGCGAAGTCGTTGGGACTCAAGCCGATCGCCCGGGTTCACACCGCCGTGCTGGCCGGGGCGGATCCGGTGATGATGCTCTCGGCCCCGATTCCGGCCACCCAGAAGCTGCTGAAGAGGTCGGGCCTGAGTCTGTCCGACATCGGCGTCTTCGAAGTCAACGAGGCCTTCGCCCCGGTCCCGATGGCATGGCTGAAGGAGATCGGCGCCGACGAGAAGAAGCTGAACCCCAACGGCGGCGCCATCGCGCTCGGCCACCCGCTGGGCGGGTCCGGCGCCAGGATCATGACGACCTTGCTCTATCACATGCGCGACAACGGGATTCGCTACGGCCTGCAGACGATGTGCGAGGGCGGCGGTCAGGCCAACGCCACGATCCTCGAGCTGCTGTAGCGATGTCGCAGGAGACCGTGCCCGGCGCCCTCGCCGAGCGCAGGGGCAACACCCTGGTCATCACCATCAACCGCCCGGAGGCACGCAACGCGGTCAACCAGGCGGTCAGCGTCGGCGTCGGCGACGCCCTGCAGCAGGCGCAGGACGACCCGGAGATCTGGGCCGTCGTCATCACCGGGGCCGGGGACAAGTCGTTCTGCGCCGGTGCGGACCTCAAGGCGCTGTCGCGGGGGGAGAACATCTTCCACCCGGACCATCCGGAGTGGGGGTTCGCCGGCTACGTGCAGCATTTCATCGACAAGCCGGTGATCGCGGCGGTCAACGGGACCGCCCTCGGCGGCGGCACCGAACTGGCGCTGGCCAGCGACCTCGCGGTGGCCCAGTCCAGCGCCCAGTTCGGTCTGCCGGAGGTCAAGAGGGGACTGATCGCCGCTGCCGGCGGGGTGTTCCGCATCGTCGACCAGTTGCCCCGGAAGGTGGCCATGCAGATGCTGGTCACCGGGGACCCGATCAGCGCGGAGGAGGCCGCCCGCTGGGGCCTGATCAATCAGGTCGTGCCGGACGGCACGGCCCTTGAGGCGGCGCTGGCCCTGGCCGATCGCATCACCGTCAACGCGCCGCTGGCGGTTCAGGCCAGCAAGCGGGTCGCGGCCGGCGTCGACGACGGCGCGATCACCGCCGAGATCGCCTCCTGGAAGCGCTCCAACCGGGAGATGCGCGCGGTGTTCGGCTCCGAGGACGCCCGCGAGGGACCGCTGGCGTTCGCCGAGAAGCGCGCCCCGGTCTGGAAGGCGCGCTGACCCCGGCGCCGACAGCCGCTCAGGCCGCCTTGGACGTGGTGGTCGTCGCGGTCGCCGACGGGCTCGCCGACGGCGTGGCCGACTCGCTGGCCGTGGCCGACTCGCTGGCAGTGGCCGCCGAGGTCGTCGGCGCTGCCGAGGTCGACGGGGTTGCCGACTCGCTGGACGGACTCGCCGAGGTCGACGGGGTCGTCGAGGTGGTCTCCGAGGCGGCGGTCGCGGGGGCCTCGGCCGCCGGCGTCGGCGGCGTCAGCACCGTGTCGATCATGTAGATGTAAGCGTTGTGAGCGGTGTAGGCGCACACCAGCTTCGCGCCGTTGACCGTGATGTCCCCGCCCTTGCCTGCGACGGTGACCGGGCGACCGTCCTGGGTCGGCATCTTGCCCTTGACGTCGTTGGGCCCGAGGTAGCCCAGCACCATGTGGTAGAAGAGCGTCGGCAGCAGCACCACCGGGTCGGTCTTCAAGGTGCTCAGTGTCGCCGGGTCGAGCTTGGCGAACGCGTCGTTGGTCGGGGCGAAGACGACATAAGGGCCGCCGTCGAGCACGTTGACGATGTTGATGTCGGGGTTCAGCTTGCCTGAGATCGCGTCGCTGAACACGCTCAGATCCGGGTTGCTGGCCAGCGCCTGCGATCCGGTCTGCAGAGCCATCGAGTCGATCGAGCCCGGGCTGCCGGCGGGGTGCTTGCTGCGGTACGCGTCGCAGCCCGAACCCTGCGGATCGGGCACCTTGGTCGACGTCGGCGCGGGGATCATGTTCGTCGGCGTGGACGGCGCCGCGGAGGGAGCCGGGGTCGGCTCGGGAGTGGTCGGGTCTGCATAGGCCTGGACCGCGGTCGGGACGGCCACGACGACGGCGGCGACGGCCGCGGCGACACCGAGGGTCTTGCTGCGAGTGCTCACGGGGTCCTCTTTCGGTTCTTGTGCGGCAGTTCTCGTGCGGTCATTGCGTCCGCAACGCCTGTGGAATCGTAGTCGCGGGCCGTTTCGTTACCCAAAACGTCCTGATCAGGCCGAAAGCCGAGTCGTTTCGATCCGGCCCGGCCGGGCACCTACGATTCCCGGCATGGCTTCACCCGTCACCGGCCCGCTGATCGTCTCGGTCCGCGGCCGCACCCCGGAGATCGACCCGGAGGCCTGGGTCGCCCCCAACGCCGGCCTGATCGGCCAGGTCCGGCTGGCCGCCAGGGCCAGCGTCTGGTTTTCGGCGACCCTGCGGGCCGAGGCCGAACCGATCGACATCGGGGCCGGCACGAACATCCAGGACGGCGTGGCGATCCACGTCGACCCCGAATTCCCGGTCCGGGTCGGGGCCGGGGTCAGCGTCGGGCACAACGCGGTGCTGCACGGCTGCACGGTGGAGGACGGCGCACTGATCGGGATGGGTGCGATCGTGCTCAACGGAGCGGTGATCGGGGCGGGGTCGCTGATCGCCGCGGGCGCGTTGATCCCGCAGGGAGTGGTCATCCCGCCGCGGTCGCTGGTCGCCGGAGTGCCGGGCCGGGTCCGCCGCGAGCTCAGCGACGCCGAACTGAAGGGCAATCGCGACAACGCCGCCGTCTACGAGCGGCTGGTGGACCTCTACCGCGATGCCGAATAGCGATGCGCTCGACGTCAGGGTTGCGTCACCGATTCGGACGGGTTTGTTTCGTACCGTGAAAGGGATGCGTATCGACCAGCTCCGCGCGGCGGCCACCGGTGAGGCCGTGCCGCACGCGGAGCGGCCGTCGGTGGTGCACCGGCGGCGGGTGGTCGTCTGCGTGGTGCTGGTGGCAGGCGCGCTGTTGATGGCCTACTCGCTCAACCAGAAGCCGGGGGCGACGGCGTTCTACTGGCTCACGCTCGCGCTGGCGGGGGTGTGGACGTTCGGCGCGCTGCTGTCGGGTCCGCTGCACCTGGGGCGCATCACCTGGCGGGACCGCGCGACCCGGCCGGTCATCAGCGCGGCTGCGACGGGCCTGGTGCTGGGGGGAGTGTTCCTGCTCGGCGGGCTGGTGGTCCGCAACATCCCCGCGGTGGCCGATCGGATCACCCGGGTTCTCGAGTACACCAGTTTCGGTCCGCCGCTGCTGATCGTGTTCATCACACTGGTCAACGGATTCGCCGAGGAGCTGTTCTTCCGGGGCGCGCTCTACACCGCGCTGGGCCGGTTCTACCCGGTCGCGATCTCGACGCTGCTTTATACCGCCGCGACGCTGGCCACCGGCAACCCGATGCTGGCCTTCGCCGGGCTGGTCCTGGGAACGGTGTGCGGCCTGCAGCGCCGCGCCACCGGCGGCGTGCTCGCACCGGTGCTCACCCACGTGCTGTGGGGATTGATGATGGTGCTGGGACTGCCGCCGATCTTCGGTCTGTAGCCCCTACTCGTCGGTGAAGACCGGTGTGCGGCGCTGCTGGAACGCTTTCGTGCCCTCGATGAAGTCGCGCGATCGGAGCAGCACCAGCTGACCCTCGCACTCCCGCTCGATGGCGGGGTCCAGTCCGGTCAGCGTCGCGGCGTTGACGGCCTGCTTGGTCAGCCGCAGCGACGCCGCCGGCCCGACGGCGAGCTTCTCGATCACCGCCGACGCCCCCGCGTCCAGCTCGTCGTGCGGGTAGACCGCACTGACCAGCCCGTACTCCAGGGCCTCGGCGGCCGGAATGCGCTCGGCCAGCAGCGCCATCCGCATCGCCCGGATCCGCCCGACCGCCGCGGCCACCAGGGCGGTGGCCCCGCCGTCGGGCATCAGACCGATCCGGGTGAAGGCGAGCATGAAGAACGCCCGGTCCGAGGCGAGGACGACGTCGCTGACCAGAGCCAGCGACACGCCCACCCCGGCAGCCGGCCCGTGCACCACCGCAACCACCGGCTTGGGCAGCGCGGCGATCGACCTCACCGCCCGGTTGGCTGCGGTGAGCAGATCGTCGATCGACACCGAAGCCGCCTGTGCCGCTTGGTCTTCGGCGCTGATACCCGCCCCGGAACAGAATCCGCGGCCAGCTCCGCCGAGCCGGACCACCCTCACCCGCGGATCGTGCGCGGCGCGGTCCAACGTGTCGGCGAGCCCGGTCATCATGGCCGTGGTGAGCGAATTGAGACTGTCGGGCCGGTTGAACGTCACCGACAGGACGGCGCCGTCGAGCGAGACGGACAGGTGGTCGGTGCCGGTGTAGGAGGTCATGGGTCAACACGGTACAAAGAAGCAACTTCAACGAGGAAGGCAGACGCAGATGGCTGGACCGCTCAAGGGTTTGCGGGTCGTCGAACTGGCCGGGATCGGTCCCGGCCCGCATGCCGCGATGATCCTCGGCGACCTCGGCGCCGACGTGGTGCGCGTCGAACGCCCCAGCAATCGGCCCAACCCCGGTCCCAGCGGAGACTTCCTCATGCGCAGTCGCCGTTCGGTGACCGCCGACCTGAAGAACGCGGCCGACCGCGACCGCGTGCTGGCCTTGATCGCCAGGGCCGACGTCCTCATCGAGGGGTTCCGCCCGGGCGTGACCGAGCGCCTGGGCCTGGGGCCGGAGGACTGCGCGGCGGTCAACGAGCGGTTGATCTACGCCAGGATGACCGGCTGGGGCCAGACCGGCCCGCGCAGCCAGCAGTCCGGCCACGACATGAACTACATCTCGCTCAACGGCGTGCTGCACGCCATCGGGCGGGCCGGCGAGCGGCCGGTGCCCCCGCTGAATCTGGTCGGCGACTTCGGCGGCGGCTCGATGTTCCTGCTGGTGGGCATCCTCTCGGCGCTCTACGAACGGGAGCGGTCCGGCAGCGGCCAGGTGATCGACGCCGCCATGGTCGACGGCTCGGCCGTGCTGGCGCAGATGATGTTCGCCTTCCGGCACACCGGTTTGTGGAGCGACGTGCGCGGCACCAACATGCTCGACACCGGGGCCCCGTACTACGACGTCTACGAGTGCGCCGACGGCCGGTATGTCGCGGTGGGCTCCATCGAGCCGCAGTTCTACGCCGAGATGCTGCACAAGCTGCAACTCGACCCCGGTGAGTTGCCCGGGCAGAACGACGTCAGCCGGTGGCCGGAGCTCAGGGCGATCCTCACCGACACCTTCGCCCGCCACGACCGCGACCACTGGGCCGAGGTGTTCGCCGGCAGCGACGCCTGCGTCACCCCGGTGCTGAGTTTCGCCGAGATCGAGACCGAACCGCACAACACCGAGCGCGACAGCTTCTACCGCGTCGGCAACTCGGTATTCCCGATGCCGGCGCCGCGGTTCTCCCGCACCCGGCCCGGGCAGCCCACCGCGCCGCGAGCCCCGGGGGAGGACAACGATGCGGTGCTCAACGACTGGATGTGAGGCGCGGGTAGGGCGTGGGTTGGGCGTGGGTAGGGCGTGGGTATAGTCCCAACCCAGCCAACCAACCAGTAGGTCGAACCGAAGGGGAGCAGCCGCAGTGGAGATCAAGGACGCCGTCGCCGTCGTCACCGGCGGAGCCTCCGGGCTGGGCCTGGCCACGGCCAGGGCGCTGCTCGACGAGGGAGCCAAGGTCGTCATCCTCGACCTGCCCTCCTCGGCGGGCGAGGACGTGGCCCGCGAGCTGGGCGACCGGGTCCGGTTCGCGCCGGCCGACGTCACCGACGAGGAGGGTGTGGCCAGGGCGTTCGACCTGGCCGAGACGCTGGGACCGGTCCGCATCGTGGTGAACTGCGCCGGGACCGGCGACGCCATCCGGGTGCTCGGCAAGGCCGGGGTCTACCCGCTGAACAAGTTCGCCCGCATCGTCAACATCAATCTGGTCGGCACCTTCAACGTGCTGCGCCTAGGCGCCGAGCGGATGGTCAAAAACGATCCGGCCGGCCCGGAAGACAGCCCGGAGCGCGGCGTCATCATCAACACCGCCTCGGTCGCGGCGTTCGACGGCCAGATCGGCCAGGCGGCATATTCGGCGTCCAAGGGCGGCGTGGTCGGCATGACCCTGCCGATCGCCCGCGATCTCGCCGACAAGCAGATCCGGGTGGTCACCATAGCGCCGGGCCTGTTCGACACCCCGCTGCTGGCCGGTCTGCCCGAGCCGGCGAAGGCCTCCCTGGGCGCTCAGGTGCCGCACCCGTCGCGGCTGGGCAAACCGAGCGAGTACGGTGCTCTGGCGGTGCACATCGTCGAGAACCCGATGCTCAACGGCGAGGTGATCCGCCTCGACGGCGCTATCCGGATGGCACCCAGGTAGGAAGGACCGACACATGACGATCAAGACCAAGTTCACCGAGACCTTCGGCGTCGAGCATCCGATCGCCCAGGGCGGCATGCAGTGGGTGGGCCGGGCCGAACTCGTTGCGGCCGTTGCCAATTCCGGTGCGCTCGGGTTCCTCACCGCGCTGACCCAGCCCACCCCGGCCGACCTCGCCCGGGAGATCGACCGCACCCGCGAACTCACCGACAAGCCGTTCGGGGTGAACCTGACCATCCTGCCGGCGATCAACCCGCCGCCGTACGACGAGTACCGGCAGGTCATCGTCGACGCCGGCATCAAGATCGTCGAGACCGCCGGTTCCAATCCCGCCCCGCACCTTCCGATGTTCCACGACAACGGGATCAAGGTGCTGCACAAGTGCACCTCGGTGCGGCACGCGATCAAGGCGCAGAGCCTGGGTGTGGACGGCATCAGCATCGACGGCTTCGAGTGCGCCGGACACCCGGGGGAGGACGACATCCCGGGCCTGGTTCTGATCCCGGCCGCGGCCGACAAGGTCGAGATCCCGATGATCGCCTCCGGCGGCTTCGGAGACGCCCGCGGCCTGGTGGCGGCCCTGGCGCTGGGTGCCGACGGCATCAACATGGGTTCCCGGTTCATGTGCACCGTCGAGTCGCCCATTCACCAGAACATCAAGCAGGCGATCGTCGACGGCGACGAGCTGGGCACCGAGTTGATCTTCCGCAGCCTGCACAACACCGCGCGGGTGGCGTCCAACGCGGTGTCGCGCGAGGTGGTGGACATCCTCAAGAACGGCGGCCAGTTCGGCGACGTGATGGAACTGGTGGCCGGCACACGGGGCCGGCGGGTGTTCGACGAGGGCGACCCGGACGCGGGGATCTGGACGGTCGGCACCGTGATGGGTCTGATCCACGACATCCCCACCTGCGGCGAACTGGTCGGCCGGATCGTCAGTGAGGCCGAGGAGATCATCAACGGCCGGCTGGCGGGAATGCTGAACGCCGGGGCCGCCGTCTAAACCCCGGCCCGCGCCAGTTGCTGCGCGCCGAGACTGCTGCCGCGCGGGAAAAGAATGGCCCCGAGTGGTCAGTGCCGGGGGCGGGTGCCAACAGCAAAAATGCCCGCCCGGATTACCGGGCGGGCACTGTGCAGTCCCGTGCGACGCAGGTCGGCGGAGGGCGTCGGGGGACGCCGCAGAGGCCGGTCAGCTGGCGTTGGCCAGCGGCGGTGAGTCCTCGAACTGCTCGGAGGTGTCACCCTCCACGAGGAGGTCGCCGTGATACAGCGCGTCGAAGTCCACTTTGATGACGTCGGCACTGGAGTCGTCGATCCACATGCCTGAGAGCCTATGGGTAACCATTAAGGAATCTTTGAGTCACGTTTCGGAAAATGGTGGCAATTTCTTACCTCCGGATGACGGGTCCGGCGCCTCGTTTGACCAGCCCGCGACGACCCGGCAAGACTCGGTTCCGACCTGCTGACATGCGAGAGGATGGCGCTGTGCTGCACCGAATCGCCCGGCTGGCGGCCACGCCGAACGTTCTGGGCGTCACCTCGCCGTGGACCTCGCCGCCGTCCATGGTTGCCACGATCAGGCCGGTGGTCCCGTCGGTGCTGATCAGCTCGGCGGCGAGAACAAGGCCCAGGTGTATGCGGCCCCGCTGGCCGAGCAGATGGCCGGAACCCGAGACGGCGTGACGGTGCTGGCCGGCGGCAGCGCGCTGATCTACAAGCAGATCAACGATCAGACCAAGGCCGACCTGCTGCGGATGGAAATCATCGCGGTGCCGCTGAGCTTCCTGGTGCTGGTCTGGGTGTTCGGCGGACTGGTCGCCTCGGCGCTGCCGATGATCGTCGGCCTGA
>NZ_JBJTJF010000095.1:0-3318 GCF_046095365.1 Mycobacterium sp. | reverse complement strand
ACGTCGGCGTTGATGGCGTCGCCCAGGCCCATGTCCGAGCCGATCATGATGTCGATGGCGTGTCCGCTGGGGTGGTCGGGAAGCGGATCGGCGCGCACGCCGCCGATCGACTGCACGCCCGGGTAGGTGGCGATGATGTACGCCGCCAGCATCCGCGCGTTGGGGACCAGACCGCCCATCCCCACAGTGGGGATGGCCGCTCCCGGCCCCAGCAGGGCCTGCTCCGCCGGGGACAGCAGACCGTAGCGCACCTTCAGATCGGCGATCTGCGTCTGCAACTGGGATTCCCTGCGCTGCAGGTCCGCTCGCTTGGCTGCGGTCGCCTCGGCTGCCGCCCTTGCGTCGGCCGCGGACTTCGCCGAGGCCGCCTCGACGGCCGCCGCGGTCAGCTCGGCCTGGCGGAAACCCGCGAGCTGCTCTGACATCTGGGTGGACATCACCCGCTGGACGGCCAGTTTGTCGATGAAGCCCTGCGGCGACGCCGCGGTGAGGATCGCATACATGCCGTCGGCGCGCCCGCCCATGTAGAAGGCGGCAGCCAGGCCGTCGACCGCCGCCTGCCGGGGGGCGAGCTGAGCCCTGGCGGCATCCAGTGCCCTCAGGTCGTCGGCGTGCTTCCTGTCCGCCTCGCTTTGCAGCCGCAGCTTGTTGTCGAGGTCGAGCTGGACCGACTGAACGGTCTCGATCAGCTGCTGGGCCTGCTTGGACAATTCGTTGAAGTTCGCCACGTTGTCTTGTGCCGGCTCGGCGTATGCGGCACCGCCCCACATCACGCCGACAGCCGTGAGTCCGGCGATCCCGGCGAGAAGTTGCCTGCGGGCAACGGGTTTCGCAACGAAGGGACGGGGAAACTTCAAGACTGCGCATCCTTTGACTGCCGTCGACATCTTCTTGGTCGAACTGCCTGTCCACGGACAACCGGCCTGTTCAGGGTACGAAACGGCCCAGACGTTGTCCAACCGCAGACCACCGCGATCACTGGTCTCGCAAACGCCCGCGACTTCCTGTGAGCTGGTCTTTCAGTCCAAACCGCTGGGCTTCGAAAAGGTCCGGCAAATCGTGGCTGAATCCCGGAAGGTTCAGAAGACCGTGACGTGAACGTGGTTGAAATGGTTGGCCACTCGCCACAGCGTGTAGGAAACGCCGAACCGCCCCGCCTGGGCCTGGACGTCGGCGTTGATCGCGTCGCCCAGACCCATGTCGAAGCCGATCATGATGTCGATCGCATGACCGCTTGGGTGATCGGGAAGCGGATCGGCCCGTACCCCGCCGATGGCCTGGACACCGGGGTAGGTGGTGCTGATGTATGCCGCCAGCGCCCTCGCGTTGGGCACCAGACCACCGATGCCCACGGTCGGGACGGGTCCGCCCGGTCCCAGAGCCGCCCGTTCGGCGGCAGCGGACATGGCAAAGCCGGCGATGTCCTCCAGATCCGGTGGCACCGCGGCGGCGTCGGCTGAGGACCTGATCGAGGCCGCAACGCTGCCGGGCCCCTGCCGGGCGGTCAGCGGAGACCTGACGGCATCGGAGACCGCCGGCGCGTCGGCGTGCCTCCTGTCTCCCGCCCGGGGCTTCCTGTCGAGGGCCTGCCGGGCCGATTGCCCCGTGTCGGCCGGCTTTGCCGACCGGCGTGCATCGCCACGATTCGACCCGTCGTCCTGGCCTGTATCGGCGTAGGCGGCACCGCTCCACCCCGCGCCGAGTGCGGTCACGCAGACGATGGCTCCCAGCAGTCGCATACGCGGTCCCGCCGCGGGCCCGAGGGGGACTCTCACAACGCTCATCCTTTGCTGGGTTACGAAGCCGAACCGTAACCTAGCCGACCGGCCGCTGGTTTTCCGGAACCCTGGCGATCCGGGCAAGTCTTGCTCAAGCCCTGCGCCGACCGATCCCACGACGACACGCCGGCCGGTGTCAGGCCTCGAAGATGGCGCCGCCGGTCGTGCCGTCGATGTCCGGCGGCGGGGATCCGTCAACCGTCGCCCCGTCGCACAGTGTCCTGACAATGCCGTGCGCCTGCCGCACCAGATCGGCGGCACGGCTCAGCGGATCCTGGTAGTGGCCGTCAGCTATCAGGTGACGCAGCAGACCGTCCACCTGGGCCAGTCGCATGTCGGTCACCGTCAGGGCCAGCTTTCCGTCCACCGCCTGCTCCCGTCCCCGGCAAGTGTTCATCGGTCCGATCGACGAGGGCGCTCAATGCGGAAGCGGCCCTGACATACCGGTCAATTGCCGGATGCGAGGCATCGTAAACGCGTCCGGCGGCTTGACGGTGTCGACACTGCCGCGCTTCTGCAAACTCACGGACTCCCCAGCCCAGTCGCTGAATCGGGCGCTAACGATGCCAGCTTTGCCCTCTGAAATGCGCCACCAGTCGAAGAGAATGAACCTATGGAACCAGCCCCACGGCCTTTCGGAATCTCGTCGCGCTTCATCCGCCCGGAAGGGCCACGCCATCCCTGGACCATCGACGGCGTGACAGTCGAACTACCCGTGATTGTTGACTGGATCGACGTCGATCCCGCCACTGGTGAAGCTGCGGTGCGAATCGAAGCACTCGTGGATGTCGTCGGCGAGAAACCCGAGATCGTGAAAATGTCCTTCGACGCCCACCGCGGCCTCGACCTCGCAGCGCTTCAGCGCGATTTCCGGTGGGCCTCTCCGCTGACCGCCGTGACCGGCATCTTGCCCCGTCTGATCGAGGCCGGGGTAGACCCGTTCGACTTCGACCTGCCGGTCACCGGATTTCCCGGTGTTGCCATCCAACCGCTCCGGCGCGGCGGGACCCTCAGCGACGAATTCCTGACAACGATCGCCCGCGAATATCTTGCGCGCGGGCGCGGCTACGCTTCGGCCCTGGCCGACGAGTACTTCGTGACTCCGCGCACAGTGGTCAGTTGGGTCGAAAAGGCCCGCGCACGAGGGATTCTCAGCGCACCACCGTCTAGTGGCTCCCCGGGCGGGCACCTCCTGCAGGGACCAGCCGGCGATGACTAGGCGTCATCGCCGTGGAGCTAACCAGGGGTGCCGTTACTGCCGTTAGCGGCCGTCCCACCCGCGCTGCCCGTGGCACCGGTCGTGCCGGACGTACCGCCGGCGCCCCCGGTGCCGACAGCGCCGCCCGCGCTACCGGATCCGCCGGCCCCGGCCCCGGCACCGGCGGCACCGGTGGCGGGGGTCGGGCGGGTCACGGTGCCGTTGCCGCCGTTGCCGCCCGAGCCGCCGAGACCACCGGCACCGCCACTGGTGCCGGCGCCCACCCTGGCGCCACCGGCGCCGCCCCCGCCGCCGGTGCCGCCCGCGGTGCCGGAGCCGCCG
>NZ_JBJTJF010000094.1:0-10341 GCF_046095365.1 Mycobacterium sp. | reverse complement strand
GCCGTGCCCATCAGAGACGGTGATCTCGAACGCATCGGCCAGCACCGCACCCGCCGCCCCGTCAGCGGCCGCGGCATGACGGGCCTGCGCGGTGGGCACATAACTGAACGTGCCGTCGGCGTTGAGCGTCACAACGCCCTGACCCGGCGCCCCGGCGGTCAACGTCAACGGATCGGCTTCGGGGTCGCTGAGCGACACCGACCCGACCACCCGACCATCGCCATCCGGAGCGCCGGCACTGGCCGACCCCCCCGGCGCGGTATTGGCCGGGGCCACCGCCACCGCCACCGGCAGGACCAGGGTGCCGCCACGGCCGTCGGAGACGGTGATGTCGAACGCATCGGCCAGCACCGCACCCGCCGCCCCGTCAGCGGCCGCGGCATGACGGGCCTGCGGGGTGGGCACATAACTGAACGTGCCGTCGGCGTTGACCGTCACAACACCCTTACCCGGCGTCGAGGCCACAAAGGTCAACGGATCGGCGTCGGGGTCGCTGACCTGCGCCGAACCGGTGACCTGACCACTGCCGTCGGGGGAATTGACGACGACGCTGCCTGTCGGCGGGCGATTGGCAGCGACAGGCGGGGCGGCGGAGAGTCTTCCGGGCCCGTCGGCATAGAAGGTCTGGGGCAGACCGAGCGGCCGGTTTGCCGAGTAAGTGGTCACCACGAGGGTGACCACCTGCCCGGCTGTGAGGTTCGCACTGACCTGCGGGCACAGACTCGCCGACCCGCCACAGCCCGAGGGCACCACGCCGGGCGGACGTCCTGAATACGTGTCGTCGTTGAGAACCACGGCATTGACGCCGGGGCGGGTCGGGTCGAAATCACCGTTGTAGAGGATCATCACGGTGTCGGTCGGAGCACTGGTCTGCCCGAACACGTAGTTCCGGGTCTCGTCGGCGGTGAAGTAAGTCGCGACGAAGTTGCGAGTCGACCCGCCCGGAGAACTGAGTTGACTGAGCCTGGACAAACCACCGCCCGCGATCGAGAACGTGCCCTGGGTGACCGCGGCCGGGTTGCTGAGGGTGATGGTCTGTACCGCAGCCGGGCCTACGGCAGCGGCGGCAAGCGGCACTGCGGCCTTGGCCGTCGGGGCGGCGGTCATCCGGCGCACAAGCAGCAGCGAGCCCTCGGCGAGCCCTTGCACCGGCACGAGGTCGGACATCAGCTTCTCCAAAGCCGCCGATACCGACCGGGTAACGGTCCCCACGCCAAGCGAGGTGAGGGCTGACCGTGGGGCCTGCACCGCTTCGGGGGGTGCGGGCATGACTTCGGCGCCGGAGGACCACGTCGTGAGCGGCGCCGCGGCCGGACGCGGAATCTCAAGCCGAAGCCGGCGCGCCGGCGGGGCACCGGTCGACACCGGAAGATGCGCGGACTTCCCGCCGGTCGGCTGCGGCGGCCGAAGCCACGACGGCAATGCCACCGATGCGCCGGGAGCGGGAACTGGGCGAGCGCCGGCCGGCGCCGTGGCCGCCGTGGCCGCGAGCCTGGGTACCTTGTCGGCGGCAGTCTTTCCAGACGAGCCGTTGCGGGCCGTCGCCGCAGGCCGCGGCACGGCGCGGCGGCGAGCATCCGGCTGTGCACTGCTCGATCCGACACGGATCGCCACGGGCTTGCGGGAGCGTCCGGCGGATTTTGCCGGTTCGGAGCGGGATGAAGGCGCCGCCGACGGGTCCCGTTCCCCGGTGTCCGCGGAAGCCGATCCCGCAGCCTGAGGACCGGCCAGCGACAGCCCCAGGGCGACAGCAGCAGCGCAGACCTGCGCTGCCAGCTGAGCCATCGGAGGACTCCTCGGAGAAGTTTTCGTGCTTGTCCTGCGGATTCTAGCGAATTTTAATGCTTTCGAGATAATCTCCGTGATTTGAATCACAACAAGTATTCACGTTTTACTTATTGATTAATCATTCTTCACATGGTATAAGCTCGGCGTCATCGCTGCCACAGGCCCAACGGGCGGGCGGTGCGGGGCGAAGCGCTTCCGCCCGCGAACCGTCGAGGGAGGTTCCCGGGCGGCAATCACTCTGGCGCACAAGATATTCCGGGGTCGGAGACCGGCGCAACGACCGCCGCGTAACCGATGCCGACGATCAACCGCCCGATGTCGGCATAGTCGGCGCGCTCCGGCGGGGTGACGGCGCCCAGGCCGTCGACATAGCGGTTGAACATGCAAAATGCCGCCGCGATCAGCACCGTGTCGTGGATCTCCAGGTCCGTCGCGCCCTGACCCCTGGCGGCCTGGACAGCCTCCTCGGTGACCGCCAGCCCGGACTGCGCCACCAATGCCGCCACAGCGAGCAGTGCCCGTAGCTTCGGGCTGATCGGCGCGGTGTCGGGGTCGCGCAGCGCAGCCTCGACCACTTCCCCGCCCTCGTCGAGTTGCAGCGCCGCGAAGGTGGCGTGAGCGTTGTGGCAGAACCGGCACTGGTTGAGCCGCGAGACGTAAGCGGCGATCATCTCCCGCTCACCCCGGCTCAGGGTGCTCTCGCCCCGCAACAGGACCTCGGCGAGATCGAAGAGCGGCCCGGCAGTCTGCGGCCGGAACAGCAGCGGGCCCATGATTCCCGGTGCGTCGGGCAAGTCGATGTACGGCATGTCTGTCTCCCACTATCTTCCGGCACCGACGGTACGCCTGAAGCCGCACCTGCGGCACGCTCGGCGGGCCTTCCGCCCCGCCGCGCGGTGGTTCATTCGGCGTTGTGGATGCGGCGCGCCGGCCCTCTCTGACACCGCGCCGGTCGTCGCGCCGTTCGGCCGAGCGACCATGTACGGCAGCGGATTTCCCGGCCACTCCGGTTCTGCTCGCCGCGGCGGCTCTGTCCGTGGCCGCATGCGGCGGCGCCACGACGACGGCGACCGACTCGCCGGCCACGGCCTCCCCGTCGACGTCCGCGGCCTCCGCGAGTCCGGCGGCCGGCGGAGGCCTGAGCGGCGAGCAGTTCCTCGTCCAGGCGCCCGGTCTGTCCGGTAGCGCCGTGGTGCTGCAGCGTTGTTCGCTGCTGACCACCCCCGGCAGCGACGGCCCGCCGGCCTGCCGGGTGCTGGATAGGGCGGGCAGGGACATCACCGACGCCAACGGCCTGCCGGTGGACATCTTCGTCAAGCAGGCCGACCTGAGCCCCGACGCCCGGTCGGTGGTGGCGGGCTGCGGCGGGGTGTGCACCGTGCAGATCAGCGGCACGCTGGAACGGGCGACGGACGGCACCGGATACCTCAGCATGACCGGTGTCAGCCTGAAGCCGGTCAGCTGAGTCCGGCCAGGATCCGGGCGCGGCGTCCGGCGTCGCCGATCCAGGCGGCGGTGGCCATGTCGGGGAACTCCCGAAGGTAGCGGGAGCCGTCCGGGGTCCGGACCGCCGACCGCGGAAGCGCTTCGCCGACAAGCATCTTCGCCAACTCGTCCGCCCACCGCGCCGCCCCTGCCGCCCATGCCCGGTCGTCGTTGTCCGGGCGTTCGGGGTCGTCGGGCAACCCCCGCAGCCGCCGACGGACCAGGTCGGCAAGCTGACCCGCGCACAGAATCGTCGAAGGACCTTCGCCCAGGTCCAACGGGTCCGCGGCGGGGCCGACCGGTTGAAACCACCACGCGCGCGGCGACCCGGCGACGGTGCCGCTGTAGCGCGCCACCAGCTCGTCGCCGACGTACTCCAACCGGTGGTCTCGGTTCTCCCGGCTCGCACCCTCCAGGTCGAGGAACAGGTGGATCTCGGCGGTCGTGCGGGCCGCCAGCACCCTGGCCGTCGACCGGCCGTCCTGCCCGTCGGCGAACAGCGCGGCACCCTGGGGGCCGAGCACCTCGGTGAAATCGAGACCGTGGTGCAACAGGATCGCGTCGTAGTCCGAGCGGGCGTTCAACTCGGCGAAAAGGATCCGCCCGTCGAGGCTGCCGATGCCGGACTGACGGAAGGCCGGCCGGCTCTGCAGGAAATCGCGCAGCCGATCAGGCGCAGTGAACACGTGAACCACCCGGAATGAATCCACCTCGTCGACGAGAGGCTCCCCGTCGGCGTCACGAAGCAGGAACCACTCGTGATCCAGTAGCGAACGTGCCTGTCCCGGAGCGGGATTGAGCAAGGCGTCCTCCGTATTCAGGACACTAACCCAGTAGGCCAGGGTCTCGGCTGACCCGTCCAACTCGATCACGCAGGCGGCCGGTGTGCCCAACTCGAAAACCACCCCGGCGCAGTCGGAGGGGAGGTTGCGAATGAGGTTCCGGCCGTCCGAGGGCGTCCAGCGGGTCCCGGATCCGTCCGGACTCACCGGTGCCGACTGGGCGGCGACAAAGCCCCGATCGCCCAACGTCCACAGCACCGGACGGCCGGCCTCGTCGACCGGGATGTGCCAGTCAGGGTGGCGCAGCACTGAGCGCAGGAAGTGGTCCTGCGACACGGTGTTCTCGCGGAAACCCTTCAGCGTCTCGACGATGCGGGCCGTCATCAGCGGCGCTGCCACTCGTCTGCGTACGCGTCAAGGACGCCGGCATAGCGCCCGAGCTCGGCCGCGGCGAATCGGTCGGGATTGGCGAGTGCGTAGGAGCGTGCGGCGACGGTGAAGAACCGGGCGCCGTCGACACCGCCGGACGGAACGAGCTTGACGGCCTCGCGCAGCGCCGCCGCGGCCAGCCGCAGCCGACGCACCACGGCGCGCGGGTGCACCGGGTCGTCCGGGCCGGGAAGCTCGCGCAGCACACGGTCGGCGAAGAAGACCAACTCGGCCGGATCCAGAATCTCGCTTGCCCCGTCGCCGAAGTCGGTGGGCTCCCACGGTGCGCCGCCGCCGAGGGTGAACCGGTGCACCCGAAGGCCCTCCGGATGCCGGGCGAGGAGGTGAAGTTCGGTGTCCACGGCGCGCGAGTCCTCGCGTTCACCGCCCTGGCACTGCACGAAAAGCCACGCCTCGTTGACGTTTCGGGCCGCGAAGACCTGCGACGACCAAGCCGGAACATCCGGCCAGGCGCTGGAAGCGGAGGCCATCGGATCAGTGTCCGCCCCGGCGCACCGACACGTCGGCTGTTCGGCCTAACGCCGACCCGGCTGCGTGGGTAGTGTCGACCGTGATGGGCGAAGCGGATCTGCCCCCCTCGGCGACAGTGACCTACGAGTTCCATGACTCGTCGGTTCCACCGCCGTTCCACCGCAGCTTCAGGCTGGTGTTCGACCGTTCGCAGGCCAGGATCGTCGTCGACAGCTACGGCGATGTGCTGGCCGACCGGACCGCTGCGGTGAGTCCGGCCGCCTGGCAGCAGGTTTCAGCTGGGTTTCCCGCGGTGCGCGGTCTGGCACTGGCCGAACCCGCGGAAGGCTGCACCGGTGGCACCGGCTTCTCCGCCACGGTCGCTGAGGACGGGACGGTGCGCTTCTCGCTGTCGGGGCTGGCCTGCGGCGGGGTCAACTCGGATGCGGCCGAGCGGCTGGCCGAGTGGGTCAGACCGGTGCGGTCGTTGTTCCCGCCCATGAATGAACTGGCCCCCGAGTGAGTGAGAGCGGAGCGGATATGAAGATCCTGATGGTCCTGACGTCACACGACCGGCTCGGCGACACCGGCCACCCCACCGGCTTCTGGCTCGAGGAGTTCGCCTCCCCCTACTACGTCCTCAAGGACGCCGGGGCCGAGCTGACCCTGGCCTCGCCCACGGGCGGGCAGCCGCCCGTCGACCCGAAAAGCCTGGCGGACGACGCCCAGACGGCGGCGACCCGCCGTTTCGAGGCCGACGACGACGCGCGGGCCGCGCTGGCCTCGACCGTCCCGCTCTCGGGTGTCGACGTCGCCCACTTCGACGCGGTGTTCTACCCGGGCGGTCACGGGCCGCTCTGGGATCTGGCCGAGGACGCCGGCTCGATCGCCCTGATCGAGCGCGCCGTCGGGCGTGGCATACCGGTGGCCGCGGTCTGCCACGCCCCCGCGGTGCTGCGCCACGTGAAGGACTCCACCGGGGCACCCCTGGTGCGCGGCAAGCGGGTCACCGGATTCAGCAACACCGAGGAGGCCGGTGTCGGGCTGACCGACGTGGTTCCGTTCCTGGTCGAGGAGATGCTGCGGGACAACGGCGGCGACTACCGGCGCGCCGAGGACTGGCACGCCCATGTCGAACGAGACGGGCTGCTGATCACCGGCCAGAATCCGGCGTCCTCCGACGCGACCGCCGAAGCCCTGCTGCAGGCGGTGCGGGGGTAGGCGTCAGCTGTTGGTGGCCAGCGTCAGTTCCATCAGCTTGATGGCCTGGGCGCAGGCGTCGATACCGGGCGCCTGGGGATTGATCCACCAGCCGACGACTCCGGCGGCGTCACTGGCCACCCCGCACCCGCCGTTGGGGTCGTTGCCGCGCATGACGATCGAGGCGATGCCGTTGATGGCCCGGCTCTCCGTCTTGTACTGCAGGTAGTCGGCCACCTTGCGCTCGTTGTCCAGGCTGCCCTGCTCGTACCAGAACCGGGTGATGTCGATCAGGCCGGCGGGGTTGAGGGCCTGCCAGCGGCAGACCGCGCCGACGAAGGTGCTCTGGATGTCCAGCGGGTCGGCGCCGACGGTCTTGGCGAGCACGTCGGCGGTCAGCACGTCGCATTCCTTGAGCAGGTTGGGGTACTTGTCGGCGGAGTTGTCGCCGCGCGAGATGCCGGTGCCGGCTTTCATCGCCGTCCCCTCGACGGTCTTGGCGCAGCCGGCGAGCAGCGCCGGGGCCAGCAGGGTGGCGATGACGCCGGCAGTGACCCGGCGACGCATCGGCGTGCTCATTTCGCGTTCACAATCGACTGACGGGTCAGTTCCTGGGCCACGTCGCAGGCCGGCGGGTAGGGCTTCTGGGCGAAGCTGACCGACCACTCGATGAAGTCGTCGTCGCTGACGTTGACCGCGATCTCGCACAGGTTGTCCCCCAGCATCGGGTCGGTGCCCACCGCGACCCAGCCCTTGCGGCCCTCGATGGTGATGTCCTCGACGCTGGTCCGGGACAGTTCCTCGGTCTTGCGTTCCCGGCCGATCGGGCTGCCCCGGAACCAGGTGAAGGAGAAGTGCGGACCCAGGATCCCGCCGCCCGCCAGCCACTGGCACCCCGCCGAGTTCACCGCCGTCTTGACCAGACCGGTCACCCGGGTCTGCTCGGCGAGCACCTGATCGCTGACGCCTCCGCACTCCGGGAACATCGGACCGTGCTTCCCGGACCCGGCGGCCGGCGAACCGGAATCCTGCTCCTGCTGTTGGGACTGGGGCTGATCTGCGCCACCGGACTGCGAACACCCCGGGAGGCCGGCGATTGCCGCCGCGGCGGCCAGCACGACCGCGAACGTTCGCACCGCCGTCTTTCCGGGCAGCTGACTCGTCACAGCATGCACTGTAGCGGCAGCCGTCGGCCCGACCGCCGACACACCGGCTGAGCAGGCGGTTTGCCACCGTCGGCAGGTGTGGGACAGTAACGAAATGCTCCTGGCGCTGGTGCGGCGGTACATCCGGCCGTACCGGCGACCGGTCGCGATGGTGATGGTGCTGCAGACCCTCAGCGCACTGGCGTCGCTGTACCTGCCGGGGGTCAACGCCGCGATCATCGACGACGGTGTCGCCACCGGGAACACCGCGCTGATCGCCCGGCTCGGGCTGGTGATGCTGGTGGTGACGGCGCTGCAGGGCGCCTGCGCGGTCGGGGCGGTCTACTTCGGGTCCCGCGCCGGCATGGGGTTCGGCCGGGACCTGCGCGCGGCGATGTTCGGCCACGTCCTCGGCTTCTCCGAGGCCGAGACCGCCCGATTCACGGCGCCGTCGCTGCTGACCCGCAGCACCAACGACGTCTCCCAGATCCAGACGCTGGTCCAGATGACCGCCACCGTGCTGGTGACCGCCCCGATCATGTGCGTCGGCGGAGTCGTCATGGCGATCCGCCAGGACGCCGGGCTGTCCTGGCTGCTGCTGGTGAGCGTGCCGGTGCTGGCGGTCGCGAACTACCTGATCGTGTCCCGGATGCTGCCGGTGTTCCGCAGCATGCAGCGCCTGATCGACGGGATCAACCGGGTGCTGCGCGAGCAGCTTTCCGGCATCAGGGTGGTGCGGGCTTTCGCCCGCGAGCCGTTCGAGGAGCGGCGCTTCGCCGCCGCCAACCGCGCGGTATCCGGGGCCGCCCTGGAGGCCGGCCGCTGGCAGGCGCTGATGCTGCCGGTGACCACGCTGACGGTCAACATCTCCAGCGTCGCGCTGATCTGGTTCGGCGGCCTGCGCATCGACGCCGGCACCATGCAGGTCGGGTCGCTGATCGCCTTCCTGTCCTACTTCATGCAGATCCTGATGGCCGTCCTGATGGCCACCCTCATCCTGGTGATGCTGCCCCGGGCGTCGGTGTGCGCCGAGCGGATCACCGAGGTGCTCTCGACCCCGCCCGGCCTGAGCGATCCGCCCGCGCCGCTGCTCGCGCGCGACGGCGTACGCGGCGCGCTGGCCCTCGATGACGTCACCTTCCGCTATCCGGGAGCCGAACGCCCGGTGCTGCAAGGGGTTACCCTCACCGCCTCGCCGGGGACGACGACGGCGATCGTCGGCGGCACCGGGTCGGGGAAATCCACTCTGGTGGCGCTGATCTGCCGGCTCTACGACGTGACAGCCGGGTCGGTCCGGGTGGACGGCGTCGACGTCCGCGACTACGCCACCGAATCGCTGTGGTCGTCGCTCGGGCTGGTGCCCCAGCGGGGCTACCTGTTCACCGGGACCGTCGCCGACAACCTGCGCTACGGCAAGTCGGACGCCACCGAGGACGAGATGTGGACGGCGCTGCGGATGGCCGCCGCCGACGACTTCGTCGGCGCGAGCCCCGACGGGCTGGGAATGCGCATCGCCCAGGGCGGCGCCAACCTGTCCGGCGGACAGCGTCAGCGGCTGGCGATCGCCCGGGCGATGATCCGCCGCCCGGCGCTCTACGTGTTCGACGACGCGCTGTCCGCACTCGACGTCCGTACCGATGCCCGGGTACGCGCCGGATTGCGCGAGATCACCGCCGGCGCGACCGTCGTCATTGTCTCCCAGCGGATTTCGACCGTCGCCGACGCCGACCAGATCATCGTGCTCGACGGCGGCCGGGTGGTCGGGGTGGGCACCCACCGGACGCTGCCCGGCGACTGTCCGGCCTACGCCGAGTTCGTCGAATCGCAGGCGGTCGAGGTGGGGGCGCCGTGACCGCCCCGCCTCCGATGCGGGCCGGGGTGCCCGCGATGCTGGCCGATCCCGAGCACGCGCGCCCGCGCGACTTCCGCGGTTCGATCCTGCGACTGCTGCGGCGGCTGACCCCGCATCGCCGGCCCACCACGGCGGTGCTGGCGATGGCGGTGGCCGGTATCGCCCTGTCGGTGATCGGCCCGAGGGTTCTGGGCCACGCCACCGACCTGCTGTTCAACGGGGTGATCGGCCGGCGGCTACCCGCCGGGATCTCCAAGGAGCAGGCGATCGCCGAGGCGCGGGCACGAGGGGACGGCCGCTTCGCCGACCTGCTCTCCGGAATGGACGTGATACCCGGCCAGGGGGTTGACTTCGCGGCGGTGGGCCGGACCCTGGCCGTGGCGCTGGGCCTGTATCTGCTTGCCGCACTGCTCATCTGGGGCCAGGCCCGGTTGCTCAACGTGATCGTCCAGCGCACCATCACCACCCTGCGTGCCGAGGTGGAGGCCAAGATCCACCGGCTTCCGCTGGCTTATTTCGACGCCCGCCAGCGTGGCGAGCTGCTCAGCCGGGTGACCAACGACGTCGACAACATCGCGACGTCGTTGTCGTTGACGATCAGCCAACTGCTCACCGCGGCGCTCACCGTCGTCGCGGTTCTGGTGATGATGCTCCTCCTCTCACCCCTGCTGACCGCGATCACCGTGGCCATCGTCCCGTTGTCGCTGCTGGCGATCCGGGCAATCACCCGGCGCTCGCGCACGCTGTTCGTCGCCCAGTGGTCCAACACCGGCCGGCTCAACGCCCACGTCGAGGAGACCTATTCGGGGTTCACCGTGGTCCGGACGTTCGGCCACCGCGCCTCGGCACAGGAGAAGTTCACCCTCCTGAACGACGACGTCTATCACGCCGGGTTCGGCGCCCAGTTCTTCTCCGGCCTGGTGTCCCCGGCCGCCATGATCGTCGGCAACCTCAGCTATGTGGCCGTCGCGGTGCTCGGCGGATTCCAGGTGGCCACCGGCCGGATGACCCTGGGCGGCGTCCAGGCCTTCATCCAGTATGTCCGCCAGTTCAACCAGCCGTTGACCCAATTGGCCGGCATGTACAACACCCTGCAGTCCGGGGCGGCCAGCGCCGAGCGGGTATTCGACCTCCTCGACGAGCCGGAGGAGACCCCCTCTGCGGCAACCGAACTTCCGGACGGCGCCGG
>NZ_JBJTJF010000093.1:0-13718 GCF_046095365.1 Mycobacterium sp. | reverse complement strand
GGACGGCCGGCGCGGCCGGGACCACCGGCGCTGCCGGTGCGGGCAGCACGCCGGGGGCGACCTGGATCGGCGAGACCGGCAGGGTGTTGGGCGCCGGTGCCCCGACGAGCTCGGAGGCGCCGTTGAGCGCGGTGGCCGCGGTCTGAAGCACGGCTCCCACGCTCGCCGGGTTGGTGGCGAACTGCTGAATCATGCTCAGCGCCGGGATGCCGGGGACCGCGGGCGGGATCACCGGGTCGGCGGCCGCGGCGGGACTGAGGGCGATGGCGGCCGAGCCGAGTCCGGCGGCGGCAATCGCATTGGCGGCGAACAGCTTTGCGAAACGTGACATGTGAAACCACTCCCTTGATCGCAGGTCTTGATCCCGAAGGTAGCCAGATACTGGAGTTGCTCAAGTGACACGTGTGGCATTTATGCAACCGTTACGGGAGCGATGGTCATCGGTGACCGACGCGGTTCGGCGCGAATCCGACCGCTGGGCGCATGCCAGCGCGCCGAAGTGCGGCGTCGTTAGAGTCGCGGGATGGACACCGCGACGGCCGGGATCGCCGGCCGGCTGGCCAGGGTCGCGCCGGTGCTGCTGGCCGTCAGCGTCGCGGCCCGGTTGGCGTGGACCTATCTGGTGCCCAACGGCGCGAACTTCGTCGACCTGCACGTCTACCTGGGCGGGGCGGCCGCCCTGGACGACCCGGGAACGCTCTACTCCTATGTCTACGCCGACCAGACTCCGGACTTCCCGCTGCCGTTCACCTATCCGCCGTTCGCCGCCCTGGTGTTCTACCCGCTGAGCAAGCTGCCGTTTGCGGTGGTGGCGCTGGGCTGGCAACTGGGCATCATCGCGGCGCTCTACGCGGTGGTCCGGGTCAGTCAGCGGCTGCTCGGCATGCCGGCCGGCGCCGGCCGGCCCACCGCGATGCTGTGGACCGCCGTCACGATCTGGACCGAGCCGCTGCGCAGCACCTTCGACTACGGCCAGATCAACGTGTTTCTGGTGCTGGCGGTGCTGTGGGCCGCCTACAGCACCCGTTGGTGGGTGTCGGGCCTGCTGGTCGGAGTGGCCGCCGGGATCAAGCTCACCCCGGCCATCGCGGGGGTCTACCTCGCCGGCATGCGGCGGTGGTCCGCGGCCGGGTTCGCACTGTTGGTCTTCGCGGCCACGGTCGCCCTGTCCTACGCGGTGATCGGGCAGCAGGCCCGCTACTACTTCACCGACCTGCTGGGCGACGCGAGCCGGGTGGGTCCGATCGGGACCTCGTTCAACCAGTCCTGGCGCGGCGGGGTCTCCCGCGTTCTCGGCTACGACGCCGGATACGGACCGGTGGTGCTGGCCGGGATCGCGGTGACCGGGGTTCTGGCCGTCCTGGCCTGGCGGGCCCTGGCCGCGGCAGCGGCGGGCGGCCGCGACCGGCTGGGCTCGCTGCTGGTGGTCGAGTTCTTCGGCCTGCTGATGTCGCCCATCTCCTGGACCCACCACTGGATCTGGGTGGTGCCGCTGATGATCTGGCTGTTCGACGGGCCCTGGCGCGACCGCCCCGGCGCGCGGGAGTTGGGCTGCGGATGGCTGGTGCTCACCGGGGTCGGCGTGCCGTGGCTGCTCAGCTTCGCCCAGCCGACGATCTGGCAGGTCGGCCGGCCCTGGTATCTGGCGTGGGCGGGGCTGGTCTACATCATCGCCACGCTGCTCACGCTGGGCTGGATCGCGGCTACTGGGCGGGAAGAAGCGCGTCTATCTCCCGTGCCAGCTCAACGTCTTTATCGGTGATACCGCCTTCGGAGTGAGTCACCAGTACGAAAGTGACTGTCCGCCAACGGATGTCGATGTCGGGATGGTGATCGGCACGTTCGGCGAGCTCGGCCACCTGCCGCACCGCCTCGATCCCGCCGAGGAAGGAACCGAAAGTCACCGAACGCCGCAGGGCGCCATTGAGCCGATGCCAGCCGTTCAGTGACGCTGTGGCGACGTCCACGTCGTGATCGTTTAACCGGGCCATAACCCACGGTATACCGTCTGCTGGCATGCAGGTCGTCGTTGCCGGAGCCTTGATCTGTGACTCGGCTCTGCTGGTGGCCCAGCGCCGGCGGCCGCCGGAGCTGGCCGGCCTGTGGGAGCTGCCGGGGGGCAAGGTGGCCGACGGGGAGACCGAGGCCGAGGCACTGGTCCGCGAGTTGCGCGAGGAACTCGGCGTGGAAGTGTCGGTGGGCGAACGTGTCGGCGCCGACGTCGCCCTCGGCGGCGCCCTGATACTGCGCGCCTACCGGGTGGTGCAGACCGGCGGTGCGCTGCACCCGCACGACCACGGAGCGCTGAGGTGGGTCACCTCCGCCGACCTCGCCGATCTGGGCTGGGTCCCGGCGGACCGGGCCTGGTTGCCGGCGCTGCGGTGCCTGCTCGGCGGCTGACGTTTTCGCGAACCGGTGCCCGCACTGCGACAATCACCGCCGTGACTGCCCCCGAGTTCCGCAATGTCGCCATCGTCGCGCACGTCGACCACGGCAAGACCACCCTGGTCGACGCGATGCTGCGGCAGTCCGGAGCGCTGAGCCACCGCGGCGACGACACCACCGAGCGGATCATGGACTCCGGTGACCTGGAGCGGGAGAAGGGCATCACGATCCTGGCCAAGAACACCGCGGTGCATCGTCACCACCCCGACGGCCGGGTCACCGTCATCAACGTCATCGACACGCCCGGGCACGCCGACTTCGGCGGCGAGGTCGAACGCGGGCTGTCCATGGTCGACGGGGTGCTGCTGCTCGTCGACGCCTCGGAGGGCCCACTGCCGCAGACCCGCTTCGTGCTGCGCAAGGCCCTGGCCGCGCACCTGCCGGTGATCCTGGTGGTCAACAAGACCGACCGGCCCGACGCCCGTATCGACGAAGTCGTCCACGCCAGCCACGACCTGCTTCTCGACGTCGCATCCGACCTCGACGACGAGGCCCAGCAGGCCGCCGAGCACGCGCTGGGCCTGCCCACCCTGTTCGCCTCAGGCCGCGCGGGGGTGGCCAGCACCGAGCAGCCCGCCGACGGCGAGATCCCGGCCGGGGAGAACCTCGACCCACTGTTCGACGTTCTGCTGCAACACATTCCGCCGCCCAAGGGCAACCCGGAGGCGCCGCTGCAGGCGCTGGTCACCAACCTCGACGCGTCGGCGTTCCTGGGCCGGCTGGCGTTGATCCGGATCTACAACGGCAAACTCCGCAAGGGCCAGCAGGTCGCCTGGATGCGCGAGGTGGACGGCTCGCCGGTCATCACGAACGCCCGGATCAGCGAGCTGCTGGCCACGGTCGGTGTCGAACGGAACCCGACCGACGAGGCCGTCGCCGGTGACATCGTCGCCGTCGCGGGTCTGCCCGACATCATGATCGGCGACACCCTGGCCGACCCCGACCACGCGCACGCCCTGCCGCGCATCACCGTCGACGAGCCGGCCATCTCGGTGACCATCGGCACCAACACCTCGCCGCTGGCCGGCAAGGTCTCCGGGCACAAGCTAACCGCCCGGATGGTCCGCTCCCGGCTCGACTCCGAACTGGTGGGCAACGTCTCGATCCGGGTCGTCGACATCGACCGGCCCGACGCCTGGGAGGTGCAGGGGCGCGGCGAGCTGGCGCTGGCCGTGCTCGTCGAGCAGATGCGCCGGGAGGGCTTCGAACTGACCGTCGGCAAGCCCCAGGTGGTCACCAAGACCGTCGACGGCAAGCTGCACGAGCCGTTCGAGGCGCTGACCATCGACGCACCGGAGGAGTTCGTCGGCGCCATCACCCAGCTGATGGCGGCGCGCAAGGGCCGGATGGAGGAGATGACCAACCACGCCGCCGGCTGGGTCCGGATGGACTTCATCGTTCCCAGCCGCGGGCTGATCGGTTTCCGCACCGACTTCCTGACCGAGACCCGCGGCACCGGGATCGCCAACGCGGTGTTCGAC
The DNA here is from genome assembly GCF_046095365.1 of Mycobacterium sp. Taxonomy (GTDB): domain Bacteria; phylum Actinomycetota; class Actinomycetes; order Mycobacteriales; family Mycobacteriaceae; genus Mycobacterium. Next base: position 9,792 of record NZ_JBJTJF010000093.1, on the reverse strand, counting down.
GGCTACCGGCCGTGGGCGGGGGAGATCCGCGCCCGGCACACCGGCTCGCTGGTCAGCGACCGGTCCGGAGCGGTGACCGCCTACGCGATGATCCAGCTCGCCGACCGCGGCAGCTTCTTCGTCGAGCCCGGCCAGGAGACCTACGAGGGCATGGTCGTCGGGATCAACCCGCGCGCCGAGGACCTCGACGTCAACGTCACCCGGGAGAAGAAGCTGACCAACATGCGCTCCTCGACCGCCGACGTGATGGAAACCCTGGCCAAGCCCATCGAGCTCGACCTCGAACAGGCGATGGAGTTCTGCGCCGTCGACGAGTGTGTCGAGGTGACACCGGAGATCGTGCGGGTCCGCAAGGTCGAGCTTGACGCCACCAGCCGGGCCCGCAACCGGTCGCGGGCCAAGGCGCTGCGCAGCTGACCGGCACCGGGCCCACCGGCCGATACGCTGTGGGCGTGCCGAGGAGACCACGCAGGCTGCGGACCGCCGCGGGCATCCTGTCGGTGGTCCTGACCGGCGCCTGCACGGTGAACCCGCCGCCGGCGCCGCAGAGCACCGAGCCGTCCCAGTCCTCGGCACCGGCCCCCAAGGCCGCCCAGGTCATCATGGCGATCGACTCGATCGGCGCCGGTTTCAATCCGCACCTGCTCTCCGACCAGTCGCCGGTCAACGCCGCCATCAGCGCGCTGGTGCTGCCCAGTTCGTTCCGGCCGGTGCCCGATCCGGCGTCGCCGACCGGGTCGCGCTGGGAGATGGATCCCAACCTTCTGGTCTCGGCTCGGGTGACCGCCACCGCCCCCTTCACCATCACCTACAAGATCCGGCCCGAGGCGGCCTGGACCGACAACGCGCCGATCGCCGCGGACGACTTCTGGTACCTGTGGCGCCAGATGGTCAGCCAGCCCGGCGTGGTGGACCCGGCCGGCTACGACCTGATAACCGCGGTGCAGTCGTTGGAGGGCGGCAAGACCGCGGTGGTGACCTTCTCCCAGCCCTATCCGGCCTGGCGCGAACTGTTCAACGACCTGCTGCCGGCCCATCTGGTCAAGGACGTTCCCGGCGGATTCCCGGCCGGTCTCACCCGGGCCCTGCCGGTGACCGGTGGGCAGTTCCGGGTGGACACCATCGACCCGCAGCGCGACGAGATCCTGCTGGCGCGCAACGACCGGTTCTGGGGGACCCCGGCCAAGCCGGATCAGATCCTGTTCCGCCGTGCCGGGGCCACCGCCGCGCTGGCCGACTCGATCCGCAACGGAGACACCCAGGTGGCCCAGGTGCACGGGGGGGCGGCCGCCTTCGCTCAGCTCTCGGCCATCCCGGACGTGCGTACGGCACGGCTGGTCACCCCCCGGGTGATGCAGTTGATGCTGCGCGCGCAGGAGCCGAAGCTGTCCGATCCCGTTGTGCGCAAAGCGATTCTGGGACTGCTCGACGTCGAACTGCTCGCCGCGGTGGGCGCCGGCAGCGACAACTCGATCACGCTGGACCAGGCGCTGGTGCGCGCACCGAGCGATCCCGGCTATGTCCCCACGGCGCCCCCGCCGCTGGGCCGGGAGCGTGCCCTGCAGCTGTTCGCCCAGGCCGGTTTCCAGGTGGACCGCTCCGCGCCGGAGTCGCCGGTCCCACCGCCGCCCGACGGCGCCGGCGGGACCACCCAGTCGGCGTCGACCCGGGGGCGGATCAGCCGCGACGGCCAGACGCTGACGTTGGTGATCGGCGCGGCGGCCAACGACCCGACGTCGGTGGCGGTCGCCAACACCGCCGCCGACCAGTTGCGCAGCGTCGGCATCGCCGCGACGGTGCTGGCTCTGGATCCGCCGGTGCTCTACGGCCAGGCACTGGTCAAGAACCGGGTCGACGCGATCGTCGGCTGGCATGCCGCCGGTGGCGACCTGGCCACGACACTGGCGTCGCGGTACGGCTGCCCGGCACTGGAGTCGACCCCGATCGCCGAGGGCGCACCGTCCGCGCCGGCCACACCGAGCGGGACCGAGCAGCCGCCGGCCGGCCCGACGCGTCAACCCGAGCCGCTGGTGCGCGCACCGTCAAACCTGACCGGCATCTGCGACCGGGGGATCCAGTCCGCGATCGACGGCGCGCTGGCCGGCACGCTCGGTATCAACGAAGCCATCGCAGCCGTCGAGCCGCGGCTGTGGGCGATGGCCGCGGTACTGCCGATCATGCAGGACACCACAATCGTCGCCGCAGGCCCCAGCGTCCGGAACGTCAGCCTCACCGGCGCGGTGCCGATCGGCATCGTCGGAGACGCCGGCAGCTGGGTAAAGACCTCGCCCTGAGGCAAGGACGAAGGAGGGTTCATGGCCGCTGTCCCGCGGATGTTGTTCGTACACGCCCATCCCGACGACGAGACGATCAACAACGGCGTCACCATCGCGCGCTACGCCGCCGCAGGCGCCGAGGTCACCGTGCTCACCTGCACGCTCGGCGAGGAGGGCGAGGTCATCGGCGACCACTGGGCGCATCTGGGCGTCGGCCACGCCGACCAGCTCGGCGGCTACCGCATCGGCGAGCTCACCGACGCCCTGCGCCACCTCGGCCTGCCCGGCCCGCGATTCCTCGGCGGAGCCGGATGCTGGCGCGACTCCGGCATGGCCGGCACCCCGGCGCGGAGCCGGACCCGCTTCGCCGACGCCGACTTCGAGCACGCGGTGGGACAGCTCACCGACGTCATCGCCGAACTGCGCCCCCATGTCGTGGTCACCTACGACCCCGACGGCGGCTACGGACATCCCGACCATATCCAGGCGCACCGGATCACGACCGCGGCGGTGGATGCGGCGGCCGACCGGTGGGCGGTGCCGAAGTTCTACTGGACGGTGTTGTCGAACAAGGCATTCCGTGAGGGGATAGCGGCGCTGGCCGATGAGGATGTCCAGGAGGACTGGATCCGGCTGGAGCCCGACGGATCGTTCGGCTTCGACGAGGACCGGATCACCGCGACCATCGACGCACCGGAGCATCTCGCCGCCAAGGCCGCGGCGATCGGCGCTCATGCCACCCAGATGGTCCTCGGGCCGACCGGCCGGGCGTTCACGTTGTCCAACAAGATCGCCTTCCCGGTGCTGGCCCGGGAGCACTACGTGCTGGTGTCGGGCGAACCCGGTCTGACCGGCGAGGACGGTCGCGAGAGCGATCTCCTCTCGGGTCTGACGCTGTCCTGATGCGCCGCAAGAGCAGCGGGGTCCTGACCGGCCGCAAGGGCAGCGCGGCGGAGGCGCCCACGGATCCGGGCCCGGGGGCGGATTCGCCGCGGGCCCGCGCGGTGCTGGCGGTGCTCGCCCTCGACGGCGTGTTCTCCGCTCTTGCCGGCGCGCTCTACCTGCCGCTGCACCTGGGACCGGTGCCGATACCGGTGAGCGCTGCCCTCAGTGGGTTGGCCAATGCCGCGCTGGTGTGGGCGGCCGGCTACTGGACCCGGTCGAAAAGGCTTGCCGCCCTTCCGCTGTGGACCTGGTTCGCCACCGTGGCGGTGCTGACCCTCGGCGGCCCGGGCAGTGACCTCGTTTTCGGCGGCCGGGGCGTCATGCGCTACTCGGCGCTGATCATGGTGGTGCTGGGGGCGCTGCCGGCCGCCGCGGTGCTGCGTCGGATGCCCTGAGCTACCCGGCTACCGCGGCGCCTCGCGCGGCCAACCCCGTCGAACGCCTACAGTGGGAGCACTGACAGCTAACCGGGAGTGCGCAATGGAGTCCGTTCGTTCCTGCTTGTCCGTCGGCCTTGCCGCCGGCATGGTCGCGGCCGCCGCGTTGGCGTCTCCGGCCCCGGCTCGGCCCCTGCCGGCGCTGGCCGCCCCCGCGATACACCTCAGCGCCGTGGTGGCCGCGCTGCCCCAGCCGGCGGCCGGCGTTCGTCCGACCAAGCCGGCCGCGGGCCCGTTCCCCACCGGGCCGGCCGGGTCGGCCGGCGAAGGGATCATCAACGCCTACAACGCGATCGAGCCGTGGGTGCAGTACAGCGTGGAACTCGGCGCCTGGGCGGTCAGTTGGCTGCCGTGGCCGATCGGCCTGGCCGCCCCGCAGATGAACATCGCCTACAACGCCATCCAACCCATCACCCAGGCCTCGGTGTACAGCCTGGCCTACCTCATCGACGGCGAGTTCGACCTCATCGGGCCGACACTGGCCAACGGCGTGCGGACCGGGGTCGACAACCTGGTCCGGGGCGAGGCCAGTTGGATCGCGAGCTTCTTCCCGCCGCTTCCCCCCCGAACGCGCCAGGTCCTGGCGGGCGCGGCCAAGGCCGCCGACCGCCCCGCCGGTCCGGCCACCCGGGCACTGGCGACCGTTCCCGCGCCCGCACCGGAGAAGGTGGCCCGGCCGGTGATCCGGGAGAAGGTGGCCCGGACCGTTGCGGCCCGTGGTCTCGGGCGGCTACGGAACCCGGCGCCCGCCCCGGCTGCCGTGACGGCGCCGGCCGGTGATCTCGCGTCGGCGCCGTCGGGCAGGGCGGTCCGCCGGATGCCCGGGAAGGGCGCGCGCAACGCCGCAAAGGCGCGCGCGGCGAACAGCGTGCGGTCCGGGACCGCGCGCTGACCCCGGAAAGCCGATGGCCCTGGTACGCGGGATGCCCGGGTGCTCGGAGGCCGGTACTACTGTGGTGCCATGTCGAACCCCTGGCCTGAAGACCGGGAGTTACGGCTATGACATCGGGTGGGACAACATCGGGTGGGACCCCGGGTAGGCCGTCAGGCGGCACGCCGGCCGCGGCGTTGCGCCGGGTCCTGCGCCGCGCCCGCGACGGCGTAGCCCTCAACCTCGACGAGGCCGCCCTGGCGTTGTCTGCTCGGGGTGGCGATCTGGACGACCTCTGCGCGAGCGCGGCCAGGGTGCGCGACGCCGGCCTCGCCTCGGCGGGACGACTCGGTCCCCGCGGCCGGCTGCCGGTGTCCTACTCGCCGAAGGTGTTCATCCCGGTGACGCGCCTGTGTCGCGACACCTGCCACTACTGCACCTTCGTGACGGTGCCCGGCCAACTGCGCGCCCAGGGACACGGGATGTACCTCGAGGCCGACGAGATCGTCGGCATCGCCCGCCGCGGCGCCGAACTGGGCTGCAAGGAGGCACTGTTCACCCTCGGTGACCGGCCTGAGACGCGCTGGCCGGAGGCCCGCCGGTGGCTGGCCGAGCGCGGCTACGACTCGACGCTTGACTACGTGCGGGCGACCGCGATCCGGGTGCTGGAGGAGACCGGCCTGCTGCCGCACCTCAACCCGGGCGTGATGAGCTGGGCGGAGATGGCGCGACTGAAGCCGGTGGCGCCGTCGATGGGGATGATGCTCGAGACCACCTCCCGGCGGCTTTTCGAGACCCGCGGCCTGGCCCACTACGGCAGTCCCGACAAGGACCCCGCGGTGCGGTTGCGCACCCTGACCGACGCCGGCCGGCTGTCGGTGCCGTTCACCACCGGCCTGCTGGTCGGCATCGGCGAAACGCCGGCCGAGCGGGCCGACACCCTGCACGCGATCCGCCGGGTACACAAGGAATTCGGCCATATCCAGGAAGTGATCGTGCAGAACTTCCGGGCCAAGGACCGCACCGCGATGGCGGCCGCTCCGGATGCCGACTTCGACGATTTCCGGGCCACCGTCGCGGTGGCCCGGCTGGTGCTGGGCCCGGACATGCGTATCCAGGCGCCGCCGAACCTGGTGTCGCGCGACGAGTGCCTGGCGCTGCTGGGCGCCGGTGTCGACGACTGGGGCGGGGTCTCACCGCTTACCCCCGACCACGTCAACCCCGAGCGGCCCTGGCCCGCGCTCGACGAACTCGCCGCGGTCACCGCGCAGGCCGGTTTCGACCTGGTGGCCCGCCTGACCGCCCAGCCCAGGTATGTGCAGGCCGAAGCCGGCTGGATCGACCCCCGGGTGGCCGGGCACGTCCGGGCGCTTGCCGATCCCCGGACCGGTTTCGCCCGGGACGTCAGGCCATGCGGGCGCCCCTGGCAGGAGCCCGACGAGGCCGCGGTATCCCTGGGCCGCACCGACCTGTCGACCGCGATCGACCAGGAGGGCCGTCGCACCGTCACCCGCTCCGACCTGGGCAGTGCCTTCGGCGACTGGGAGTCGGTCCGTGACAGGGTCGGTGAACTGGCGGCCCGGGCACCCGAGCGCATCGACACCGACGTGGCAGCCGCGCTGCGTTCGGCCGAACGCGACCCCGCCGGGTGCAGCGACGCCGACTACCTGGCGCTGGCCCGCGCCGACGGGGTTGCGCTGGACGCCGTTGCCGCGCTTGCCGATTCGCTGCGCAAAGATGCCGTCGGCGACGACGTCACCTTTGTGGTCAACCGCAACATCAACTTCACCAACATCTGCTACACCGGCTGCCGGTTCTGCGCTTTCGCCCAGCGCAAGGGTGACGCCGACGCCTTCTCGCTGTCCACCGGGGAGGTGGCCCAGCGGGCCTGGGAAGCCCACGTGGCGGGGGCCACCGAAGTGTGCATGCAGGGCGGGATCGACCCGGATCTTCCGGTCACCGCCTACGCGGACCTGGTGCGGGCGGTCAAGGCCATGGTGCCCGCCATGCATGTGCACGCCTTCTCCCCGATGGAGATCGCCAACGGAGTCACCAAGAGCGGCAGCGGCATTCGGGACTGGCTGACCGGTCTGCGCGAGGCCGGCCTGGACACCATCCCGGGAACGGCAGCCGAGATTCTCGACGACGACGTGCGATGGGTGCTCACCAAGGGCAAGCTGCCCACCGCGCTGTGGGTCGAAATCGTCACCACTGCGCACGAGGTCGGGCTGAGGTCCAGTTCGACCATGATGTACGGCCACGTCGACTCGCCGGAGCACTGGGTGGCCCACCTCAACGTGCTGCGCGGAATCCAGGACCGCACGGGCGGCTTCACGGAGTTCGTCCCGCTACCGTTCGTGCACCAGTCATCCCCGCTGTATCTGGCCGGGGCCGCGCGTCCGGGTCCGACTCATCGCGACAACCGCGCCGTGCACGCGCTGGCCCGGATCATGTTGCACGGACGCATCTCTCAGATCCAGACCAGCTGGGTCAAGCTCGGCGTGCAGCGCAGCCAGGTCATGCTCAACGGCGGAGCCAACGACCTGGGCGGAACCCTGATGGAGGAGACCATCTCCCGGATGGCCGGCTCGCAGCACGGCTCGGCCAAGACCGTCGCGGAACTCGTCGCCATCGCCGAAGGTATCGGCCGGCCGGCCCGGCAACGCACCACGACCTACCAGAAGCGGGCGGCCTGACTGCTCCCACGACCGGCAGGCGGCATACTTGCCACCTATGGTCAGGCGTGTTCCGATGGTGGCCGCCACCGCGTTCGCGGTACTGACGGTCTTGGCGGTGGTGGTGGTCCCGCTCGGGCCCGGCGTCGAGCGTTCCGGCTCGGAGTTCGCCGACCACATCGCCGCGAACGCCGGCATGATCAGGCTGCGGGCACTGCTCACCGCGCTCGCGCTGCTGGCTGCCGTGGTGGTGATCGGATATGCGCGCGACCGCCTCGAGGGACCGGCCGGTCACATCTTCTCCGCCGGCGCCGCCGTGCTGATAACCCAGGTCGGCATCCAGACGTGTTTCAGCGCGGGGCTCGCCCTTCATCCGGGATCGCTGGACCCGGGTACCGCCCGCGCGCTGGCCGACATCGCCTCGATGTGGGGCTCGCTGCTCACCGTCGCCGCCGTCATGCTGGCCGGCCCGGTGGTATGGGCGGGCCGGGAGGGCCGGCTACCGCGCTGGATGGCGTTGATAGCCGCGGTGTTCCTCGTCGAACAGGCCGTCGAGTTGCTGACGATCATCGGGCCCGTCGGCAGCTTCATCGCCCCCGGCGGGCCGCTGGCGGTCTTCGGCGGGGGTGCGCTGTTCGGCGTGTTCCTCTTCGCCCTCGGCATGGCGCTTGCCCTGCCTGATCCCGGGTCGCCGGCCGCGGCGCGTGACCAGTTAACCGCCCGGTAGCGGCAACGCCTAGTATCAGCAACGCGGTCAGGGCTCCTCGCGGTCCTGTCCCGGACTCGGACCGACTGACAACGAAGAGCAGATGGAGGAGAACCTTCGTGACCTACGTGATCACCGAAGCGTGCGTCGACATCAAGGACAAGGCCTGCATCGAGGAATGCCCGGTCGACTGCATCTACGAGGGTGCCCGCATGCTCTACATCCATCCCGACGAGTGCGTGGACTGCGGAGCCTGTGAGCCGGTCTGCCCGGTGGAGGCGATCTACTACGAGGACGACGTGCCCGACCAATGGTCGCAGTACACCCAGATCAACGCCGATTTCTTCGCCGAACTCGGCTCGCCCGGCGGTGCCTCGAAGGTGGGTCTGAGTGAGAACGACCCGCAGGTCGTCAAGGATCTGCCGCCCAAGAGCGAGGACTGACGGCGCACAGCCCGCTGAGCCCCCGGCGCCGGACACCGGTGTCGGCGTCGCTTCCGGTGTTCCCCTGGGACACCCTGGCCGAGGCCGCGGCCACCGCGCGCGCCCACCCGGACGGCATCGTCGACCTGTCGGTGGGCACCCCTGTCGACCCCGTCGCACCGGTCGTCCGGGCCGCGCTGGCGGACGCCTCGGCGGTACCCGGCTACCCGATGACCGCCGGCACCCCCCGACTGCGGGCCTCCGCGGTCGCCGCCCTGCACCGCCGCTACGGCGTGACCGGCCTGGCCGAAGACGCCGTCCTGCCGGTGATCGGCAGCAAGGAGCTCATCGCCTGGCTGCCCACCCTGCTGGGGGTCGGCGCGGATGACTCGGTGGTGATCCCGGAACTCGCCTATCCGACCTACGAGGTCGGCGCCCGGCTGGCGGGCGCGCAGGTGATCGCGGCGGACTCGCTGACCCAGCTGGGGCCGCGGTCACCGGCCGTCATCTACCTGAACTCACCGGGCAACCCCACCGGCCGGGTGCTCGGCGCCGACCATCTGCGCAAGGTGGTCGAGTGGGCCCGCGAGCGCGGCACCCTGGTGGTGTCCGACGAGTGCTACCTCGGGCTGGGCTGGCAGGCCCGGCCCCATTCGGTGTTGCACCCGGACGTCAGCGGCGGTGATCACAGCGGGTTGCTGGCGGTGCACTCGCTGTCCAAGAGTTCGTCACTGGCCGGTTACCGGGCCGGGTTCGTCGCCGGTGACGCGGCGGTGGTGGCCGAACTGCTCGCGGTCCGCAAGCACGCCGGGATGATGGTGCCGGGTCCGGTCCAGGCTGCGATGACCGCCGCCCTCGACGACGACGAACACGAAGCCGCGCAACGGGATCGGTACCGTCGCCGGCGCGACATCCTGATGGCCGCGTTCCGCTCGGCCGGCTTCACCGTCGAGCACTCCGAGGCGGGTCTCTACCTATGGGCCACGCGGGGCGAGCCGTGCCGCGAGACGGTGGACTGGCTCGCCCGTCGCGGGATCCTGGTCGCGCCCGGCGATTTCTACGGCTCCTCCGGAGCCCGCCATGTGCGGGTCGCTATCACCGCGACCGACGATCGCGTGCAGGCCGCCGCCGCGCGACTGGCGGGGTGCGCTTAGGCCCTCGATGCGATCCGCACCGGCGCCGGCCTAGTTCATGTTCCAGGGTTCGCCGTAGGTGGTGACGCTGTCGCCGGCTTTGGAGATCAGCCGGGCGAACGGGCGCAGCAGCACCCCGCCGGCCGCGCCGGTGACCGTGCCGTGGGCGTTGGACACCGCCACCGTGCCCTCCGGTCCGGCGACGTCGACGGAGAAGGTGGCGACCTCCTGGATGCCCGGGCCGTTGCCCAGATCGGAGGTGATCGACACACCCGGGAACAGGTTGGGGGTGATCACCGAACCCAGCGGGTCAAAGCCCAGCGGGGA
>NZ_JBJTJF010000092.1:0-75027 GCF_046095365.1 Mycobacterium sp. | reverse complement strand
GCCGACCTTCGGGCCGAGCTGGCCGGTCTGGATCCCCGGCCGCCGGCCATCCCGGTGTTCGTCACGACCGGCGACTCGGGGAGCGACTCGAGCGTGGGTGCCTTCGACGCCGATCACTGGGTGGCCAACCTGCGCAACCCGGTCAAATTCACCCAGGCGGTGGCCGCCGCCGGCGCCGGGCACGGCGTCTTCGTCGAAGTCAGCCCGCACCCGTTGCTCGGCTACGCCATCGACCAGAGTCTCGAGGGCGTCCACCACCACACCCTGGGAACGCTGGCGCGCGACACCAACGACACCTTCACCTTCCGGGCCAACCTCAACGCCACCCACACCGCCGCGCCGCCGGACACGCCGCACCCGCCGGAGCCCCGCGCCGTCCTGCCGGCCACACCGTGGCACCACACCCGGCACTGGCTGGCGGTCGCCGAAGCCCCGGAGACGTTGCAGCGCAGCATGTCCGGCGGCCCCAACGGAGCGGAGTGGTTCCACGCTCTGGACTGGCCGGTCCGCGAGATACCCGCCGCTCCCGCCGCGGGGCGCTGGCTGGTGCTGTCCGAGCCCGGGCCGGGCGAGGAACTCGCGGCGCTGCTGGGGCCGGGCTCGGTGGCGATGGACGCCACGGTGCTCGACGACGGCGGTGACGAGGCCGCCTTGCGGGCGGCGCTGAGTGGGGCACGCTATGTGCTGTACGCGCCGCCGGGCGGCCCACGGGTCGACGCCGCGACGGGCCACCGCCTGTTCGATTCCGCGCGCCGGCTGCTGACGGTGCTGGCCGGGATGGCCGAGGCGCCCAGGCTCGTGCTGCTGACCCGCAACGCCCAGCCGGTCGAGGACGGCGACCGCGCCGACCCGGCGCAGGCCGTGCTGTGGGGCATGGGACGGACCATCCGGCTCGAGCACCCCGAGCTGTGGGCCGGGCTGGTGGATGTCGACGAATCGGCCCCGGCCGAACTGGTCGCCCGAATCCTGGCCGCCGAGGCGGCCGACAGCGGCCGCGACGACCAGGCCGTCTACCGCCGCGGCCAGCGGCACGTCCCGCGGCTGGAACGGCGGGACGCCCCCGCGGTGGCGCTCACCAGACTCGAACCAGGCACCAGCCACCTGGTGATCGGGGCCACCGGCAACGTCGGCCCCTATCTGGTTCGCCAGCTCGCCGAGATGGGTGCGGCGACCATCGTGGCCGTATCGCGCAGCGGCGGAACGCTTCCCGAACTCGAGGCCGAACTGAAGGCCGCCGGCACCACCCTGGTCGCCGTCGCCGCCGACGCCGCCGACCCGGCCGCCATGGCGGCGCTGTTCGCCCGCTTCGGCGACGACCTGCCGCCGCTGGAGGGCATCTACCTCGCCGCGCTGGCCGGCACCGAGGTGCTGCTGACCGAGATGACCGACTCCGACGTCACCACCATGTTCCGGCCGAAACTCGACGCCGCCGAGGTGCTGCACCGGCTGACGCTGACCAGACCGGTGCGCCGGTTCGTGCTGTTCTCCTCGATCACCGGGATCCTCGGGTCGCGGTGGCTCGGGCATTACACGGCGGCCAACGCCTTCCTGGACGCCCTGGCGTATGCCCGCCGGGCCCTCGGCCTGGCCGCGACGGTCGTGGACTGGGGCCTGTGGAAGTCCTGGGCGGACGCCCGGCCCTCGACGAAGTCGGCCGGCCTCACGCCGATGCCCAACGAGACCGCCATCCGGATGATGCCCGCGGTGCTCAGCCCCGACGCGGGCATCCGGTCGGTGGTGGCCGGCGCCGACTGGCCCGGGCTGGCCGAGGCCTACCAGATGCGAGCCCCGCTGCCGGTCGTCGACCACCTGCTGCCCGGTGGTGACTCCGCCGGGATCGACGGCATGCCCGCGCCCGCGTTCGGCAGCCTGCTTGGCGAGCCGGTCGAGGGCGCCCGGGTGCCCACCTGGAGGGCGGCACTGCGGCCCGCCGACAAGCCCTATCCCGGCCGGCACCGGGTGCGCGGGGTGGAGGTGGTTCCGGTTTCGGTGCTGCTGCAGACACTGTCGGCGGCGGCCGGCGGAGCGATTCTCGGCGATGTGCGGTTCGAGTACCCGGTGGTGGCCGAGCAGCCGCGGGTGATCCAGGTTCTGCTCGAGGACGAGTCGGTAACCGTCTACTCCAGCGCCGGGCCGGACACCCCCGCCGATCGCTGGACCCGGCACTGCGGCGCCCGGATCGTGCCGGTTCTGCCCGAGCCGGCCCCGGCCCGCGAGGACACCCCGGAGATCGCCTGGGACCCCGCGGCCATCGGCGAGCTGCAGGCCAAGTCCGGAGTCGACGGCCAGCCCTTCCCATGGACCCTGGACGGATTCGAGCCCGTGCCGGGCGGCCTGCGAGCGGCGGTCACCGTGCCGGACGCCTCCGCGCCGGCCCTGCTGGACGCCGCGGTGCACGTCGCGCGCCTGCTGGACGGGTCGGAGTCGCTGATGCTGCCCGCCGCCCTGGAGGCACTGGCGGCCGGGTCCGCGGCAGGGGAGGTCCTCGTCGAGGTGCGCCGGCGCGTCGGCCCCGGGGAGGACCTGGTGGCCGACGCGCGAGTGCTTGCGCAGGACGGTCGCACCTGTCTCGACGTGCGCGGACTCCGGTACGCTCTCGTGGACTCGGCCCCGGCGCTGGCCGATGCCGGCCCGTCCTCCGTGCCGGTCGATGTGCCGGCCTGGTCGACGATGACCGCCGATCAGATCCTCGGCGAGCTTCGGGTCAGGCTTCGGGCGATCCTGGCCCGCGAACTGGGTATGCCGGAGAACGCGGTGGACTACGACAGGCCGTTCCCGGAACTTGGACTGGACTCGATGATGGCGATGACCTTGCTGCGCGACGCCAAGCAGTTGGTGCAGCGGGAGCTGTCGTCGACGATGCTGTGGAACCACCCGACCGTCGGATCTTTCGCCGAGCACGTCGCGGGCCTGTTGACCCCGGCCGCCGAGGCGCCTGCCGAGTCCTCCTTCGCCGCGGAGGCCGCGGAGGACTCGGTGAGCGTGCTGGACGCCCTGTTCGACAGCATCGAGAGCAGCGAGGGCGGCAGCCGATGAAGACGACCTTCGACCGCATCTCGGCGATGACGGCCGAGCAGCGCTCGGCGCTGTCCGAACAGTTCGAGAAGGCCTCGCGGATCAGCGGCGCCGAACCGATCGCGGTCGTCGGTATCGGCTGCCGGTTCCCCGGCGGGGTCACCGGCCCGGAGGCCTACTGGGAGTTCCTGGAGAACGGCACCGACGCCATCACCGTGACACCGTCGGACCGCTGGGACGCCGAGGCGCTGTATGACCCCGACCCGATGGCGCCGGGACGGATGCCCACCAAGTGGGGCGCCTACCTGCCGGATATCGCCGGTTTCGACGCCGACTTCTTCGGCATCTCCCCGCGCGAGGCGGTCGCCATGGATCCCCAGCAGCGGCTGGCCCTCGAGGTGGCCTGGGAGGCGCTGGAGAACGCCGGACTGCGCCCCGAGCAGCTCGGCGAGACCCGGGCGGCGGTGATGCTGGGCGTCTACTACACCGAGTACCAGAGCATCGCGGCCGGCAACCCGGACACTATCGACGCCTACTCGGCAACCGGCAACGCCCACAGCGTCACCGTCGGCCGGATCGCCTACCTGCTCGGGCTGCGCGGCCCGGCTGTCGCGGTGGACACGGCGTGCTCGTCGTCGCTGGTTTCGGTGCACTTGGCCTGCCAGAGCCTGCGGATGAGGGAGAGCGACCTGGCCCTGGCCGGCGGGGTGAACCTGAGCCTGCGCCCGGAAACCCAACTGGCGCTGGGTAAATGGGGAATGCTCTCGCCGCGGGGCAAGTGCAACTCCTTCGACTCCGGTGCCGACGGCTTCGTCCGCGGCGAGGGCGCCGGCATGGTGGTGCTCAAGCGGCTCACCGACGCGGTGCGCGACGGCGACCGGGTGCTGGCGGTGGTGCGCGGGTCTGCGGTCAACCAGGACGGCCGGTCCAACGGCCTGACCGCGCCGAACGCGCCGGCACAGCGCGACGTGATGGTCCGGGCCCTGCGCGCGGCCGACGTCACCGCGAACTCGGTGAATTTCGTCGAGACCCACGGCACCGGGACCCCGCTGGGCGATCCGATCGAATTCGACGCTCTGGCAGAGGTTTACGGCCGCGGCGAGGCGCCGTGCGCGCTCGGTGCGGTCAAGACCAACTTCGGCCATCTGGAAGCCGCGGCCGGTGTCGCCGGACTGATCAAGGCCGTCCTGGCACTGCGGCACTCCCGTATCCCGCCGAACCTCAACTTCGAGAAGTGGAACCCGGCGATCGACCCGTCGGCCACCCGGTTGTTCGTCCCGGTCGCCTCGCAGCCGTGGCCGCAGCAGGACGGGCCGCGGCGGGCGGCGGTGTCGTCGTTCGGGATGGGCGGCACCAACGCCCACGTGGTGCTCGAACAGGGCCCCACCCCGCACCCGCAGCAGGCCGGCACTCCGTCGGTGACCACCCTGGTGATCTCCGGCAAGACCCCGCAGCGGGTAGCCGCGGCCGCCGGCACCCTGGCGGACTGGCTGGCCGGCCCCGGAGCGGGCGTGGCGCTCGGTGATGTCGCCGCCACCCTCAACCACCGCAGCCGGTTCGGCACCGTCGCCACCGTGTCGGCTCGCAACCCCGACGAAGCCGTCACCGGCCTGCGCGCGCTGGCCGCCGGCCAGCCCGCCCCCGGGGTGGTGGCCGCCCACCAGTCCGCGGCCGGCCCGGGCGTCGTGTTCGTCTACTCCGGCCAGGGCGCGCAGTGGGCCGGCATGAGCCGTCAGCTGCTGGCCGACGAGCCGGCTTTCGCCGCCGCGATCGACGCGCTCGAGCCGGCCTTCGCCGACAAGGCCGGGTTCTCGCTTCGCGGCGTGCTGGAGGCGGGGGAGCCTGTCACCGGCATCGAGCGGATCCAACCGGTGCTGGTCGGCATCCAGCTGGCCCTGACCGAACTGTGGCGCTCCTACGGGGTGCAGCCGGATGCGGTGATCGGCCATTCGATGGGGGAGGTGACCGCCGCGGTGGTGGCCGGCGCGCTGACCCCGGCCGAGGGGCTCGACGTGATCGCCACCCGTTCGCGGCTGATGTCGCGGCTGTCCGGGCAGGGTGCGATGGCCCTGCTGGAACTCGACGCGGGCGCGGCCGAGCGGCTGACCGCCGACTACCCGGATGTCTCGGTGGCGGTGTACGCCTCGCCGACCCAGTCGGTGATCGCCGGCCCGCCCGAGAAGGTCGACGAGCTGATCGAGAAGGTCGCCGCCCAGGGCCTGCTGGCCCGCCGCGTCGAGGTGGACGTCGCCTCCCACCACGGGACAGTCGATCCCATCCTGTCCGAGCTCCGCGACGCGCTGAGTCACCTCGCGCCCGCCGGGCCGACGATTCCGGTACTCAATACCGCCGAATATCCCGATGGCACAACGATGTTCGGCGCCGATTACTGGGTGGCCAACCTGCGCAACCCGGTCCGGTTCAGCCGGGCCGTGCAGCAGGCGGCCGCCGACAACGCAACCTTCATCGAGATCAGCCCGCACCCGCTGCTGACCCACGCAATCAGCGAGACCGCCGCCGAGGCCCGGGTGGCGGGCACGGTGTACCGCGATCAGCCCGAGACGCTGACCTTCCACACCCAGCTGGCCCTGGTGCGCCCACCGGTCGCGGCCGCACCGGTGGGGCAGCGCGACGTGCTGGTCGACCTGCCGCCGACGCCGTGGCTGCACACCGACTACTGGATGCAGACCGTGCTGACCGGTCTGGAGTTCACCGGGGCGCATCCGCTGCTGGGCATGCACGTCGAACTGCCGGCCGGCGGCGCCCACGTATGGCAGTCCGACGTCGGCACCGTGGCGAACCCGTGGCTGGAGGACCACAAGGTGCACGGCCAGCCGGTGATGCCCGGCGCGGGTTTCGCCGAGATCGCCCTGGCCGCCGGCTGCGAGGCGCTGGGCCTGGAACCCGCCGAGGTCGAGGTGAGCCGCCTCGAGGTCGAGAAGATGCTGCCGCTGGACGGCCAGACCCGGCTGACCACCCAACTGGTTCCCGAGGAGGACGGCACCGCCCGGGTGGAGATCCACTCCCGGGGCGCCGGTGGGCAGTGGAGCAGGCACGCCGTCGCGCGGGTGTCGCGGGTGGCCGCCGACGCACAGCCGCCGGCCGCGCCGACTCCCGCACCGGGCGGGGAGGGCGACACCGTGGTGGCGCCCGGCGACTTCTACACCGGGCTGCGGCGCACCGGCGCCTTCCACGGCCGCGCGTTCGCCGGGCTGGCCCGGATCGTGCGCACCGCCGCCGGTCCGACCGACACCGAGATCGTCATGCCCGACGAGGCGCCCGCCTACCGCGGTGCGGTGCTTCACCCGGTGATGCTCGACTCGGCGCTGCAGGGGCTGGCCGCCGCGATGCCCGCCGAAATCCTTTCCGACTCCACCGATGTCACCTATCTGCCGGTGGCGATGGAGTCGATCCGGGTGTTCGGCCCGATCGGCCGGCGTGCCCGCTGCCGTGCGGAGCTGGTCAGCATCGCCGAGGGCGGTGGCGACGCGGTGGGCCGGGTGACCCTCACCGACGAGGCGGGCACCCCGCTGGCGCAGGTCAGCGGCGTGTACCTGCGACGTATCCAGCGCCGCACCGTTCCGCTGCCGTTGTCCCGCAAGCTTTTCGGCACCGTCTGGGAGCCCACGCCGGTGCCGGCCGGTGGTGACCCGACCGGCAGCTGGCTGGTGCTGACCGACGGCGCCGAGGGCGCGGCCGCCGCCGAGGAATTCATCTCCGGGTTCGGATCGCCGACCCGCCGGGTCTTCACCGCCGACCTGCACGACGAGTCGGCGATCCAGGTGGCCTTCGCCGAGGTCGCCGACGACCCCGCCCTGCCGCCCGCCGGTGTGATCGCCTTCCTCGGGAACCGGCCCTTCGACGCCGGCGACACCGAAGCGCTGACGCACACCCGCGACGTGCTCTGGTCGGTCACCGCTGCGGTGCGGGCCGTCACCACCGGCTGGCACGGCCGTTCCCCGCGGCTGTGGCTGGTCAGTCACGGCGGTCTGGTGGTTGCCGACGGCGAGTCCGGCAAACCCGGGATCGGGGCGCTGCGGGGCGCGGTCCGGACGCTGGCCTACGAACACCCGGGTCTGCAAGCCACCCTGGTCGACCTCGACGCCGGGGACACGGCATCGCTCGCCCTGGAGGTGGCCTCGCCGGGCCCGGACGACATCGTGGCGTGGCGGGACGGTCACCGGTTCGTCGAACGGCTGTCCCGCGCCGAGTTGCCCGAGCAGTCCCGCATCCCGGTGGTCAGGCCCGACGGCGCCTACATCGTCACCGGCGGCCTGGGCGGTATCGGACTGGCCGTGGCCCGCTGGCTGGCCCACAGCGGAGCCGCCCGGTTGGTGCTCAACGGGCGCAGTGCCCCCTCCCAGGCCGCCGAGGCCGCGCTGGCAGAACTGCGCGAGCGCACCGAGGTCGTCGTCGAACTCGGCGACCTCGCCGAGCCCGGGGTGGCCGAACGGCTGGTCGCAGCCGCCGAGCAGACCGGCCGGCCGTTGCGGGGCGTGATCCACTCCGCCGCCGTCCTCGACGACCAGCTGGTGGCCGGACTGACCCGGGAGAGCCTCGACGCGATCTGGGCGCCCAAGGCCACCGGCGCGTTGCGGCTGCACCAGGCGCTGAACGAGAAGGGAGCCGAACGGCAGCTGGACTGGTGGGCCGGCTTCTCGTCGATGGCCGCCCTGCTCGGCTCGCCGGGCCAGCTCGCCTACGGCTGCGCCAACGCCTGGCTGGACGCCCTGGCCCAGTGGCGCCGCGCCAACGGGCTGCCGGCGACGGCGATCAACTGGGGCCAGTGGGCCGACATCGGCCTGGCCAGCACACTGAGCTTCAGCGTGCTCGACCCGATGTCCCCCGAGGAGGGCCTGGAGGCCCTCGAGGGTGTGCTGGCCGGGAACTTCACCAAGGTCGGGGTGGCCCGGCTGCGGCTGGACCGCGCCGTCGAGGTTTTCCCGGAGATCCGCGAGCTCGGCTACTTCGCCGGGATGGCCGGCGAGGTCGACATCGAGATGGCCGACGACGACTGGGCCGGCCCGGACGCGCTGCGCGGCCTCGACGCCGAGGAGGTGGAGCGGATCGTGACCGCCCGGCTGCGCCGGCGGATCTCCGCGGTGATGGGGTTCTCCGCGGAGAGCGCCATCGAGACCGACCAACCGCTGACCGAGCTGGGAATGGACTCGCTGATGGCGGTGCGGATGCGCAACACCGTGCGGGCCGATTTTGGCGTCGAGCCGCCGGTGGCGCTTATCCTGCAAGGCGCCACCATGGCCGACCTGGCCGTCGACCTGATCCGCCAGCTCGGCTTGGCCGAGGACACCGCCGAACGCCCCAGCGCCGTTGCCGATCGCGCACAACAACGTGCCGCCGCCCGCCAACAGGCTGCGGCACGCCGAAAGGTTAGACAGCGACCGTGACTTCAAGCGACTACCCGCCCAACGCGATCGCGATCGTCGGGATGGCCGGCCGGTTTCCCGGCGCGTCCTCGGTATCGGAGTTCTGGCGCAACCTGCGCGGCGGCGTGGAGTCGATCGTCGACTTGAGCGAGGACGACCTGATCGCCGAGGGGGTGGGGGAGAAGGCCCTGGCCAACCGCTCCTACGTCCGGCGCGCAGCGCTGATGTCGGGCATCGAGGACTTCGACGCCGGCTTCTTCGGATTCACCCCGCAGGCAGCCCGCATGCTCGACCCGCAGCACCGGCTGTTCCTGCAGTCCGCCTGGCACGCGCTGGAGGACGCCGGCTACGACCCGGCCGGAATCGACGCCACGGTCGGGGTGTTCGGAACCTCCTCTGCCAGTGGCTATCTGCTGCACAACCTGATGTCGCACTACGACCACTCGATGGTCTTCGGGCAGGGCGCCAGCTTCGACATGGTGAGCCTGTCGCTCAACAGCGACAAGGACCACCTGGCCACCCGGGTGGCCCACCAGCTCAACCTGCGCGGCCCGGCGATGGCGGTGCAGACGGCGTGCTCGTCGTCCCTTGTGGCCGTGCACCTGGCCTGCCAGAGCATCCTCAACGGCGAATGCGAGATGGCACTCGCCGGCGGTTCGTCCATCCGGATCCCGCACCGCGTCGGCTACTGGTACGAACCCGGGTCGATGGTGTCGCCGACCGGGCACTGCCGACCCTTCGACATCCGTTCGGACGGAACGATCTTCGGCAGCGGCGTGGGTGTGGTGGTGCTGAAGCCACTGCAGGACGCCATCGACGACGGCGACCGGATCCACGCGGTGATCCGCGGATCGGCGCTCAACAACGACGGCGCGACCAAGATGAACTACGCGGCGCCCACCGCGGCCGGTCAGGCCGAGGTGATCGCCGAGGCACACGCGGTCGCCGAAGTCGACGCCGCCACGGTCAGCTACATCGAGTCGCACGGAACCGGCACCCCGCTGGGCGACCCCATCGAGATCGAGGGGCTGCGGCAGGCCTTCGCGATCTCGGCCGAGGACCGGCCCGGCCCCTGCTATGTCGGATCGGTCAAGTCCAATATCGGCCACCTGGAGACCGCAGCCGGGATGGCCGGGCTGATCAAGACCATCCTGTGCCTCAAGCATCGGGCGATCCCGGCGACGCTGCACTACACCAGCCCCAATCCCGAACTGCACCTCGACCGCGGGCCGTTCGCCATCCGCGGCGAGGACGGCCCGTGGGAATGGGACGGTCCGCTGCGGGCCGGTGTCAGCTCCTTCGGCGTCGGCGGCACCAACGCCCACGTGGTTCTCGAGGAGGCGCCGGCCGTCGACACGGCCGACGCCGCACCGGGGCCGCAGGTGCTGCTGTTGTCGGCCCGCACTGCCGAGGCGCTGTCCGGCGCGCGGACCGCACTGGCGGCCGAACTGTCCGACGCCGACGAATTGAGCCTGTCCGATGTCGCCTACACCCTGACCCGCCGTCGCCGCGAGCCCATCCGGCTGGCCGCGGTGGTCGACGACCAGGAGGACGCGGCGAACGTGCTGGCCGCCGTGGAGACCGACGACGTGTTCATCGGCCAGGCCCCGGACGTCAAGTCCACCGACCGGGTGGTGTTCGTGTTCCCCGGTCAGGGCGCCCAGTACATCGGCATGGCGCGGGGGCTGCACGAGTGCGAGCCGGTGTTCCGCGAGCACTTCGACGCCTGCGCGGCTGCCTTCGGTGCCGAGATGGACTTCGACCTGCACGCCGAGGTTTTCGAAGGGGCCGGCCGCAACCTCGAGCGCACCGACCGTGCCCAGCCCGCACTGTTCACGGTGGAGTACGCGCTGGCCAAGCTGGCTGAGTCCTACGGGGTCCGGCCGTCGGCACTGGCCGGCCACAGCATCGGCGAGTGGGTGGCCGGAACCCTGGCCGGGGTGTTCGATCTGCCGACCGCGGTCAAGGCGGTGTCGATGCGGGCTCGCCTGATGCACGCCTCGCCCCGCGGCGTGATGGTGGCGGTGGCGCTCGGGCCGGACGCCGTCGCAGCGCATCTCGGCGGGGAGGTCGATCTGGCGGCCGTCAACGATCCCGGCAGCTGCGTGGTGGCCGGCTCCGAAGAGGCGATCCGCGACTTCCAGGCCCGGCTGGCCGAGAGCGGGATCGTCGCCCGCCGGGTGCGCACCGCCCACGCCTTCCACTCCCGTCTGATGAACCCGGTGATCCCCGAGTTCACCGCATTCCTGTCCCGTCTGGAGTTGCACGCGCCGCGGATTCCGTTGCTGTCCAACGTGACCGGAAACTGGATGACCGACAGCGAGGCGACCGACCCTTCGACGTGGGCCCGGCAGATCCGTGAAACGGTCCGGTTCTCCGACGAACTGGGCGTGCTGCTCGCCGACCCGGACCGGGTGGTCGTGGAAGTGGGCCCGAGCGGCAGCCTGACCGCCTCGGCGATGCGGCATCCCGGTTGGGGATCCGGTCACCGCGCGGTCCGGCTCATGCGCCACCAGGCTCAGAACCGCGGCGACCACGACACGTTCCTGCTCGCGCTCGGCCAGCTCTGGGCATCCGGTATCGACGTGGACTGGACCCCGCGCCTGGGCGGGCGCCGCGCGCTGGTGTCGGTGCCCGGCTATCCCTTTGAGCGGCAACGGCATTGGGTCGAGTACAACCCGGCGAGCCGGGGGACCGGTGGCGGAGCCTCGGGTCCCCCGGAGGCCGGCGGCGCCGCAGCGGGCCCGGCCCTCACCGGCACGTCGCAGATGGAGGCCACTCTGGCGCGCATCTGGTCGCAGTGCCTCGGCATCGCCTCGATCGACCGCAACACCAACTTCTTCGAAGTGGGCGGGGACTCGCTGGTCGCCATCAGCGTCGCCATGACGGCCGGCAAGGAGGGCCTGGACCTCACCCCGCAGGACCTCTACGAGAACCAGACGGTGGCCGGGCTGGCCAAGGCGATCAACGCCCGCTACGCCGAGGGCAGCCTGGCCCGCCGCTCGCCCGCCGACCCCGCCAACCCGCCCGTCGCCCCCAACGTCTCCTACTTCCTGGAGCACGGCCTGCGCGACCTCGGCAGCTGGCGGGTCCCGCTGGTTCTGCAGCTGCGCTCCGACGTCGGCGTCGATGACGTGCGCGCCGTGCTGACCGCGGTGACCAACCACCACGACGCGCTGCGGCTGCGGCTGGTCGACCACGGCACCTGGGACCAGCACCTCGCCGAGCCCGGGGAGTTCGGCGAGCTGGTCACCGCGGAGCTGCCGGCTGGGCTCGCACCGGGCAGCGCGCAGGAGCGCGAAGCGCTGATGGCCGTGCTCGCCGAGCAGACGGGCGATCACCACCTGCTGGGCGCGCCGCTGACCGCCACGCACGTCACCTCCGGCGAGCACGCCTACCTGGTGCTGAGCCTGCATGGCATCGCCGGTGACAACGTCTCGCGCGACATCCTGCTCACCGACGTCTTCACCGCCTTCGCCCAGCAACTGGCCGGCGAGCCGATCACGCTGGAGGCGGTCACCACGTCATGGGGGGACTGGCTGCACCGCTGCGCCGGGCTGGCCATGCACCCGGCCGTGCAGGACAGCCGCGACTACTGGCTGGAGACTTCCCGCAAGGCCACCCTCAACGTGGCCGGGCCGGCAGCGGAACCGCCCGGCGCGGGCGACCTGGTCCGGCTGCCCTCGACGCTGGGCATCGGGGAGACCGGCGAGATCGACGACGCCCGAAGGCAACTCGGGGTTCCGCTGGACGACATGCTGCTTGCCGCGCTGGCCCGGGCGGTCGGCAGCACGGTGGGCGACGGCTTGCTGGCCATCGAACTCGGCGGCCAGGGCCGCTCGGTGCTGCGGCCCGATGTCGACGTGCGCCGCACGGTCGGCTGGTTCACCACCATCTATCCGGTGGTGATCCCGTGCGCGTCGCAGCCCGGCGTCAACGCCCGCGAACTGATCGAGGATGTCGCGGCGACGCTGAAAGCGGTGCCGCACCACGGAATCGGCTGCGGGCTGCTGCGCTATGTCTACGCGCCGACAGCGCGACTGCTCGGCGAGGGCCGCCCCGCCGACATCTTCTTCTCGCACCTGGGAACCATTCCCGACCTCCCGGCCGGCAACGACGACGACATGCCGGTCCGGTTCGACTCCGACACCGCCCTGCCGGTCCGCGAGACGGTGCCCGGACTCGGCCACGCCATCGAGCTGAGGGTGTACCGCCACGCCGGGGAACTGCACGTGGACTGGTGGTTCGACACCCGCCGTCTCGGGCACGCCGACGCCGAGTCGCTGTCCCGGCACTTCAACGCCGCGCTGCTCGAACTGACCCGTGAGGCGCTCGCCGAGGCCGCCTTGGATTTGGCAGGGGAGTCCGCGGACGACGAATTGGCGCTGGTGGACCTGTCGTCGATTGATAGCGCATAGGAGACGCAGGATGACCGGCACGGACAAAGCGGTGATCGTCGAGGACCTCAAGAAGAGTTTCGGGTCCGTGACGGCCCTGCGCGGAATCAGCTTCGAGGTCGGCCGCGGCGAGGTGCTCGGACTGCTCGGCCCCAACGGGGCGGGCAAGACCACCACCGTCGACATCCTCTCGACACTGTCCACCCCGGACTCCGGCCGTGCGGTGGTCGCCGGACACGACGTGCGCACCGACCCGGGTGCGGTGCGGCGTTCGATCATGCTCACCGGTCAGCAAGTGGCTCTCGACGACATGCTCACCGGCCGGCAGAACCTGGTCATGTTCGGCCGCCTGCAGGGGCTGAGGAAGGCCGACGCCAAGACCCGCGCGGCCGAACTGCTGGACCGATTCGACCTCGCCGACGCCGCCGACCGCAGCGTCAAGCACTACTCCGGCGGCATGCGCCGGCGCATCGACATCGCCTGCGGCCTGGTGGTGCGCCCCGAGGTGGTGTTCCTCGACGAGCCGACCACCGGCCTGGACCCGCGCAGCCGGCTGAGCATCTGGGAACTGGTGTCGGACTTCAAGTCCGAGGGGATCACCACCCTGCTGACCACCCAGTACCTGGAGGAGGCCGACTCGCTGAGCGACCGGATCATCGTGATCGACCGCGGCACCATCATCGCCGAGGGGACCGCCGACGAACTCAAGGAGCGCATCGGGGGAACCTACTGCGAGATCGTCCCGCAGGACATGACCGATGTTCCGGCGGTGGCCGCCGCGCTGGGCGGCCTGCTGCCCGAGGAGAACCGCGCCGCGCTGAACGACGCCTCCGACCGTGTCTCGATGCCGGCCCCGGACGGTGCCAACACCCTGATCGCGGCGCTGAACGTGGTCACCACCGCCGGTATCGAGCTGCAGGACATCGCGCTGCGGCGGCCGTCGCTGGACGAGGTGTTCCTGCGGCTGACCGGTCACCAGGCCGACGCCGTCGAGGCGATGGAAGCGGACGCCCTGGCATGACCGCGGGCGCAATCCCGGCGTCGGCGCGGCCGATGCCGTCCACCATCCAGCAATGGTGGACCCTGACCACCCGGATGATCATCCCGACGCTGATCAACGGCGAACTGGCCACCCAGATCATCGGCTCCATCGTCTTCACCATCGGCTTCTACCTGCCGCTGAAGAACATCCTGGGCGCGGTGCAGCCGATGAGCAGCTACGCGCAGTACCTCACCCCGCTGATCGTGTTGCAGGCCATCTTCTTCGCCGCGGTGTCAGCGGCGTTCCGCTCGGCGATGGACTCCATCCAGGGCATCGACCGCCGGTTCCGGGCCATGCCGATGCCCAGGCTGACCCCGCTCGGCTCACGGATGACGGCCAGCATGTACCGGTGCGTGGTGGCACTGGTGGTCTCGCTGACGTGCGGCCACATCATCGGCTTCCGGTTCCACGGAACCTTCTGGCACACAGCCGGATTCATCGGCCTCACGTTGCTGGTCGGCGCGGCGCTGGCACTCATGGGCGACCTGATCGGTGCAGCCACCCGCAACCCCGAGGCCACCGCGCCGCTGCTGCTGGTGCCGCAGGTGACCCTCGGGCTCGCGTCGGTCGGCCTGCAGCCGGCCGATCGCTTCCCGACGTGGATCCAGCCGTTCGTCCGCGACCAGCCGCTGTCGCAGTGGCTCAACGGACTGCGCGCGCTGGCCGGCGACTCGACGCCGGCCGCCCCGCCGGTCAGCTGGTCGGTGATCGGGCCCGGGCTGGCCTGGATCGCCGCGAACATCGTGGTGTTCACCTGGCTGCACGCGCGGGTGGCGAGGCGACCGTGAGCCTGATCAGCGAGACCTCGCTTCTCACCGCACGGATCCTGCGGCGGTGGAGCGGCGACACCGCCACCGTGGCCCAGTCGCTGATGTTCCCGGCCTTCTTCCTGGTGGCGCTGGACATCCTGCTGGGCGACGGCGTCAAACGGGTGACGGGCCAGAGCGCGCTCTACGGCAGCGTGCCGCTGGTGTCGCTGATCGGCGCGACCTCGGGGGCGATCATCGTCGCGGTCGGCGTGATGCGCGAGCGCGACGACGGCCTGCTGTCCCGGTTCTGGGTGGTGCCCTCGCACCGCGCTTCGGGGCTGCTCTCGCGCCTGATCGCCGAGGGGGTGCGCATCGTCGTCATCACCTCCGCGGTGCTGTCGGTCGGTCTGCTGCTGGGTTTCCGCTTCAAGCAGGGTTTCGGGCCGGCCCTCGCCTGGCTGTTCATGCCGGCGGTCTTCGGCGTCGCGTTCTCGGCGGTGGTGATGACCATCGCGCTCTACGCCTCCAACGCGCTGGTGCCGCAGGCGACCGAGGTCATCGCGGCAATCATGTTCTTCTTCAGCACCGGGTTCGTGCCGCTCGATCAGTTCCCGCGCTGGCTTCAGCCCTTCGTCGAGCACCAGCCATGCAGCTACGTCGTCGAGGCCATGCGCGGGCTGTCGATGGGCGGGCCCGTGCTCAAACCGGTGCTGGGAACACTGTTATGGTCCGCGGGAGTGGCCGCCGTCGTCGCCGTCCCGCTTGCGGTCGGGTACCGGAGGGCCAGCAGACGTGACTGATCGGCAGGGGTTGTAGGGCGTGTTTGCCTCAGCGGGAATTCGCAAACTGGCGCGCAGCGAGGAGATGTTCGCCGAGACCCAGAACTTCGTCGGCCTGGCCGCCCACATCGAGGGAACCCTCGACATCGACGCCCTGCAGGACGCCTTCGACCTGCTGCTGCAGGCCCATCCGGTGCTCAACGGGCATCTGGAGAAGGCCCCGGACGGGCGCTGGGAGATCGTCCTCGACGAACTGATGCACCCCGGCCTCGAGGTGATCGAACTGCACGGTCCCGACCAGACGGCACCGGCACCGCTGTTCGACCAGACCGCCGCCTTCGTCCAGCTGCGGGTGATCGTGCGGGACGGGCGGGCCCAGCCCACGTTCTACATCCACCACAGCCTGGCCGACGGCCACCACCAGTTCAGCCTGATCGAGGAACTGTTCCTGTTCTACACCGACCTGGTGACCACCGGCACGGCCCGGCCGGTCACCGTGCACCCGGTGCCGGACTCGCTGGAGAAGGTGCTCGCCGACCGGGGTGTGGGCAAGCGGGAGCGCTCCGGGCTGGAGCGGTTCCTGCCCGCGCTGTTCAAATACGAACTTCCGCCGTCGCGCCGGGCCGCATCCGAGACCAACCCGGCTGTGCCACAACTGATTCCGATGGTCTCATGCACCCTCGGCATCGCGGAGAGCGAGAAGATCATCGACTTCTGCCGGGCCAACAAGCTCGGGCTGAACAGCCTGCTGTCGGCGGTCATCCTGACCGCGGAGTGGCAGGTCCGCGAAACCCCCAACATCCCGGTGCCCTACGTCTACCCGGTGGACCTGCGCTATGTGCTCTCGCCGCCGGTGTCGGCCACCGAGAGCACCAACCCGGTCGGTATCGCCACCTATCTCGCCCAGATCCGCAAGGACACCGACGTCGCGGACCTGGCCCGCGACATCAACGAGACGTTCAAGAACGACATCGCCGACGGCGTGATCCAGCAGTCCTTCCTGCACTTCAGCCCGCAGTACGCCGGCAACGCGCCGGGCCTGCCCGACGTGGTGATGTTCACCGACAACGGCATCGTCCCGGCCATCCCGACACCGCCCGGCCTGGAGGTGACCGGCAGCCACGGCGAGCTGTACTTCGCCGTCGGCGCCGGCATCGAGATCTACACCGCCAAGATCTTCGGCGGGCACCTGGAGATCGAGTACCACTCGCAGGGCCCGGACCCGCGGCAGCGGATCGCCGCCATCGAGGCGCTGCTGCGTCAGGTTGCGGCCAGGCAGGCCTGAGGCGGCCGGCCACCCGGCCTCAGCCGCGCGGGCCGAACTCGTAGACGTGGTACTGCAGCGCCTTGCGCAGCGCGGGCGCGAGCCGGGCAGCCCGCTTCACCCCGCGGTAGCGGGCCGGGACCCTGCTGAAGGTGCTGGCGTCGAAGAAGTTGGCCGACTCCCGCAGCCGCAGTCCCGGCACCCGGGCCAGAACCTCGCGCGGGGAATTGACCGCCCAGTGCAGCGTCGAGCCGGAGTTGCGCACCAGCGTCTGGGTCTTCTGCGACTTGATCGCCAGCCAGTTGAAGAAGTCGATCTGCACCTCGCCGGATCCGAAGTGCCCGACCACCCGGCGCAGCAGCGCGATGCCCTCGTCCTCGGTCAGATACATGCTGATGCCCTCGGCCAGGAACAGCACCGGCTCGTCGGCCGGTATCCGGTCGACCCAGGACGGGTCGGTCGCCGAGGTGGCCGTCAGATGGTAGTCGGGCCGCCCCGGATACACCTTCTCGCGCAGGGCGATCACCTCCGGGAAGTCGACGTCGTACCACTCGACTCCCGGACCGGGGTCGATCCGGAACACCCGGGCGTCCAGGCCGCATCCCAGGTGCACCACCGTGCTGCGCGGGTGGCGGGCCAGGAAGCGGCGCGCCCAGATGTCGTACTGCGCGGTGCGGACCGTGCACAGCGGCGCCCAGCCGGCGCCCATTTCCAGTGCGCTCCAGTCGAAGTCGATGCGCGCGACCGCGTCCCCGGCGAACCTGTCGCCCAGGACGGGACGTTTCAGGCGGGCGTCGAGGGCCTTCAGGTACAGCGTCGAGAGCATCGTCTTGGCCGGACCCGTCAGGTTCACGGCAACTCTGTCGCTCACCCGTGTGAGAGTATGCGTAGTCGTTTGCCGGTGCGAAATCCGCCCGCGGCCGGCCCGTGAGAGGAGCGTGGGGGACGTGACCGAGGATGGCGGGGCCGGCCGGCCGGGCCGGGTGCTCCTGCTCTACTACAGCTACACCGGCCAGGCCCGCAAGGTGCTGGAAGCCGCGGGGGAGGTCTTCGCGGAGCGGGGATTCGAGGTGCACGCCGCGCCCATCGAGTTCACCGACCCGCGCTATGCCGAACGGTTCTCGCGGTTCCCGATGAACCACATGTGGCGGGACTTCCTCGGCATGCTGCCCGCCCAGACGATGAAGGTGACCGGACAGATCCGCACGCCCGACGAGGTGCGCCGCAGCGACTACGACCTGATCTGCATCGGCTCGCCCACCTGGTGGCGCGACGTCAGCATGCCGCTGCGGTCCTTCCTGAAATCCCCCGAGGCGCGTCCGCTGCTCAACGGCAAGCCGTTCGCGGTCTTCGTGGTCTGCCGCCGGTACTGGAAGGAGAACCTCAACGCCGTGCGCAAACTCGCCGAGAAGGCCGGCGGCCGCTACGAGGGCGGGATCCACTTCGGCTACCCCGGGGACCAGTTGCGCTCGATGCTGTCGCTGACGAGCTACCTCGGGTCGGGGCAGTACCGCGAGAAGTACCTGGGCGTGCGCATCCCGGCCACCAACGTCAGCGAGACCCAGCTCGACGAGACCCGGCGCTTCGCCGCCGAACTCGCCGAACGGGTGGCCGCGGGGGGCGCCCGCACGTCCGGGCGGGGGGAGTGACGGCGGTGCCGCGTCGGTTCGAGGTGTCGACCCCGAGCACGGCCAGTGTCGCCGAGGTGCACGAGGCCTTCCGCAGCGAGGATTACTGGCGGGCCCGGCTGCTGGAATACGGTCGCGGCAGCATCGCGCTGGACTGCCTCGACGTCGACGGCGAGGGCACGGTGCTGGTGCGGACCACTCAGGACATGCGCAACGACGCGATGCCGGGATTCATCGCCAAAGCCATCCCCGGCGACCTCAAAGTCATCCGGCAGGAGACCTGGCGCCGCGCGGGCGAGGAGTTGCGCGCCGACGTCGCGATGCGCACCACCGGAGCACCTATATCGGGCACCGCCACAGCCACGGTGTCCCCGACCGTCCAAGGTTCGCTGCTCCGGTTCGCCGGCACCCTCACGGTCAAGGTCCCACTGCTCGGCGGGCAGATCGAGAAGTACATCAGCTCCAAGATCGTCGAGGAGATCCCCGGCGTGCAACGCTTCACGACCCGCTGGATATCCGGCACGGCGGACGAGACTGACTGATCAGCCGGGTGTGCTCGCCGACGGGTCGGGGCCGGTGCCCACCACGGCGGAAGCCCTCGCCCGTCTGGACGCGGCGATGGTCGAGGCGATGATGACCCAGCGTGCGGTTCGCCGGTTGCGGCCCGACCCGGTCGACGACACCCTGGTCCTGCGCTGCATCGAGTTGGCGCTGCGCGCGCCGACCGGGGCCAACGGGCAGAACTGGGAGTTCATCGTCGTCAAGGATCCGGTGGTCAAGGCGAAACTCGCACGGCGTTACCGGCAGGCCTGGAACGTCTACTACCGCACCGTCATCCGCAAGGTCGCCGAGCACGACGAGTCGATGGCCAAGACCGCCCGCGCCGTGCAGTGGCAGGTCGACCATTTCGCCGATCTCCCCGTTCTGGTGGTGGCCTGTCTGCGACTGACGGTCAAGGAGGGGCGGGTGCCCTACCTGCCGATGCCGCACGCCGCGGTGTCGGGTTTCTTCGGGTCGATCTATCCCAGCGTGCAGAACCTGCTGCTGGCCGCCCGCTGCATGGGTCTGGGGGCCTCGCTGATCACCCTGCCGCTGTGGAGCCTGGCCTCGGCCCGCCGGATCCTGGGCCTGCCGACCTCGGTCACGCCGTGCTGCATCGTGCCGATGGGCTGGCCTCGCGGCCGCTACGGCCCGACGACCCGCAGGCCTGTCAACGAGGTGGTCCACCTCGACACCTACGGCAACCGCGTGTGGCTGGACCGCTGAGCTAGGACCGCCGCCGCGCGGCCCGGCGCAGGGCCGGCAGCAGGATTCCCCGCGGGGCGAACCGGCCGCCGGCGCCCATCAGTTTGGGGCCCAGGCCCGGCACCACAACCCGCCTGCCCTCCTGAATCCCGGCGATCGCGGCGTCGGCGACCTCGTGTACCGGCGTGGTCATCGCGCCGAGGCCGGCCCCGGTGATCGGGGCGCCGGCGATTTCCCACCACTCGGTCGGCACCGGGCCCGGGCACAGCACCGTGCAGGAAACCCCGGTTCCGTGCAGCCCCTCGTGCACCGCCTCGGAGAACGTCTGGACGAACGCCTTGGTTGCGGAGTACACCGCCGCGTCGGGCAGCGGCTGGAAGCCGGCGATCGACCCGATATTGAGGACCGCGCCGGACCCACGGGCGATCATCCCGGGCAGCGCCGCTCGGGTGAGTTCCGTCAGAGCCAGCGCATTCACCGTGACCTGCTCGCTCTCCCGGTCCGGCGGAAGCGACTGGAACAGGCCGTTGGTGCCGAAGCCGGCGCTGTTGACCAGCCCGGCGGGCGCCGATGCGGTGATCCGGGCGGCCAGCCGGGCCCGTGCGGCGGCGTCGGCGAGATCCATCGGAAGCACCTCGGCGTCCACTGCCGGACCGAGTTCGTCGGCGAGTTCGACGAGCCGGTCGGCGCGCCGGGCCACCAGCACCAGGTGATAGCCCCGGCGACCGAGCCCCCGGGCGATCTCGGCGCCGATGCCCGAGGATGCGCCGGTGACGACGACGGCGCCGACGTCTGGTGTGGGAAGGCTCATGACTGCCGATCCGTCGAGTTGCGGTGGCTGACGATCCTATTGGGTGCCGGGCCCTACCCTGATCGCAATGCTTGAGGTCATCGACGAGGGCCGCGCCGGCCCGTCGCACCCCACTCCGCTGCTCTTCGTGCACGGCGCGTGGCACGCCGCGTGGTGCTGGAGCGAGAACTTCCTCGGGTACTTCGCCGATCGGGGATACCGCGCGCTGGCACTGAGCCTGCGCGGACACGGTGCCAGTCCCTCCGGGCGGCGGCTGCGCGACCTGTCGTTCGCGGACTACGTCGACGACGTCGCGTCGGTGGCCCGCGGGCTGCCGAGCCCGCCCGTGGTGATCGGCCACTCGATGGGCGGGGTGATCGTGCAGAAGTACCTGGAGTCCAACCCCGCCCCGGCGGCGGTGCTGATGGCGTCCATGCCGCCGCAGGGCTACCTTCGGTCCGGGTTGCGCTGGATCAGGCGGCACCCCTGGCATTTCGCGAAGCTCACCGTCACCGGCCACTCGCTGCCCTACGTCAGCACCCCGGAACTGGCCCGCGAGCGGTTCTTCTCGCCGAACACCCCGGAGCCGCTGGTGCGGCACTACGCCGGACTGCTGCAGGAGGAGAGCGCCCGGGCGGGGCTGGACGGCGTGGTGCGGTTGCCGCGGCCGGGGCGGGTGCGGGCCCCGATGCTGGTTCTGGGAGCACTCGAGGACGGCGCCGTCACCCGGCACGAGGTCCGCGCCACCGCCCGGGCCTACCGGACCGAGCCGGTCCTGTTCCCCGGCATGGGGCACGACATGATGCTGGAGCCGGGCTGGGCCGCGGTGGCCGAACACATCGACACCTGGCTGACCGGTCGCGGGCTCTAGCCAGGACGATTACGGCCGGGGGACGCGGCGCGCCGCGGTTTGCCCGATCCTGATAATTTCGTTAGAGTCCCTGCTAACGCCTGTTCACCGAGCCCGGAAAGGGTCCATCAATGCCTGCTGCTGCGCGTTCCTACGTCTCGACGGGCGTTGCCCTGGCGGGGGCGTTCGCCGTCACCGCCGCCCAGTTGGCGCCGCCGGTGCACCAGGCCGAGACCCGCGCCGTTCAGGCGGCCGTGAGCCTGACGGCGGCCGGCCAGGCGTGCTCCGGCTACCACACCGACGGTTGCGACATCTGGGCCAAGCAGACCTACACCGCAGTCGCCCTGAACCAGAACGCCATGTCGGCGGCCAACATCGCGGCGAACATCCTCACCGCCGTCGCCAGCATCCCGCGGGCCGTCGTCGACGGTCTCAACGACCTGTCCTACGCGCTGGAGCAGACCGGCAGCTGGTGGGTCTACACCTCGACCAACGCGCTGGGCTTCGACCCGGCCGACCCGCTCAAGGTCGCCGCGCTGGTCAACCTGGCCATCCCCTTCAAGGCGCTGTCCCACCCGCTGGGAGACCAGCTTTCCTGGTGGGCGCGGGCGAACCTGCCGACCAATCCCGGTTGC
Organism: Mycobacterium sp.; assembly: GCF_046095365.1. Taxonomy (GTDB): domain Bacteria; phylum Actinomycetota; class Actinomycetes; order Mycobacteriales; family Mycobacteriaceae; genus Mycobacterium. The sequence goes on along the minus strand of NZ_JBJTJF010000092.1, from coordinate 53,249 downwards.
ACCGGCAACGTCGGGCCGACCTGCGAGGACTTCGGCGCGATTCTCAACGTGATGTTCAAGGCACCGTTCCGCACGCTGGCCTCGGGCTACACCTTCCCGACCATCTACGACCCCATCAGCGAAGAGGAAGCCGCCATCGGCGAGGAGATCCCCGGCTCGACCGGCGCCGAACTGCCGTGGTCGGGCGCCTACGTCAAGATGAACCTCGCCGACTCCTTCAACTCGGTGGCCAACTACCTCAACGCCGACCCGGCACTGAACACCCCCGAGCGGGTCACCGGGGCCGAGGTCCGGGCCGCGCTGGCCCGGTTGGGCGCCGCGTCCAAGCTGGGCTTCTACCCGTTCGTCCCGAAGAGCTTCCTGCTCAAGGGCTGGCCGTACACCGCGCTGACCCCGCTGTTCACCCCGTTCATCAAGCAGCTGTGCCCGACCTGCGACCCCGCGAATCCGGGCGGTCCGGGACTGACCGAGGTGACCCCGCCGGCTGCGGCCACCCCGCCGGCAACCCTGGTCGGCGCTTCCGCCGCCGAGGCAGATCCGGCGCCCGCGGCCGCCCTCGCCGCGGCGCCGGCTGCCGACGCGAAACCGGCCAAGGACGACGCCCCGGCCGGTCTGGCCAAGAGCAGGAAGAAGGCCCGCGCGGCCGCCGTCGCCGCCCTGGCACCGAAGTCCGCCGCCAAGACCCCGACTGCCGGCAACCAGCGCCGGGCGGCCCAGCGGGCAGCCCGGGCCGCGGCCGCGGCCGCCAAGGACGCCGGCGCCGGCGCCCAGACCGGGTCTCAGGCTGAGTCTCAGGCCGCCGATTAGCATTCCGGTGTGAGTACCGATCAGCTCGACGCGATCATCGTCGGCGCCGGTTTCGGTGGTATGGGTGCTGCGATCCAGCTCAACCGGCTGGGTTATGACGACATCGCCATCGTCGATCGCGAGGACGACCTCGGCGGAACCTGGCACGTCAACCACTACCCAGGGCTGACCGTCGACGTACCGTCGACCACCTACTCCTACTGGTTCGAACCCAACCCCTACTGGTCGCGGCTGTACGCCCCCGGCGTGGAACTCAAGCGCTACGCCGAGCACGTCGCCGACAAATACGACCTGCGCCGCTACATGCGCTTCAACACCACCGTCGACAGCGCCCGATGGGACGAGGACGACCGGGCGTGGATCGTCACCCTCGCGGGCGGCGAGACGCTGCGCGCCCGGTTCCTCATCGCCGCAACGGGATACCTGTGCCAGCCCCGCATGCCTGACATTCCCGGGATCGAGACCTTCGAGGGGAGGGTCCTGCATGCCGCCAGGTGGGACGACGGCTTCTCGGCGCGGGGCCGTCGGGTGGCCGTCATCGGCACGGGATCGACCGGCGTGCAACTGATTCCGGAACTCGCCAAGGAGACCGCGGACCTCACCGTCTACCAGCGGACCCCGATCTGGGTGCTGCCCAAGCTGGACTTCGGATTCGCGCCCGCCGTCCAGCGGGGCTTCGACCGGGCTCCGCTGACCCAGCAGATCCTGCGCAAGTCCACCGACAACTTCACCGACATCCTCGTGCTCATCGCGATGTGGAAGTACCGGTACTTCAAGCCTTTCAACAAGGCGGTGGGTCTGATCGGCGCGCTGCACCGGTTCGTCTCGGTGCGGGACAGGAAGCTGCGCCGGGCGCTCAAACCGACCTACCAGTACGGCTGTAAGCGTCCGACCCTGTCGAACTCCTACTACCGCACGTTCAACAAACCGAACGTGCACCTGGAGACGGCCGGTATCGAGCGCATCGAACCCGACGGCGTGGTGGGTCGCGACGGCGGCAAGCGCGTGGTCGACACCCTGGTGTGCGCGACGGGATTCGATGTCTGGAACACCAACCTCCCGGCCATCGAGGTGATCGGCCGCGACGGGCGCAATCTCGGGAAATGGTGGCGGGAGAACAAGTTCCAGGCCTACGAGGGCCTGTCGGTTCCGGCGTTCCCGAACTTCCTGTCGCTGTCGAGTCCGTATGCCTGGGTGGGCATGTCGTGGTTCGACACCGTCGAGTGCCAGATGCGCCACATGAACCGGTTGTTCGGCGAGTTGCAGCGCCGCGGGGCGACGACGTTCGAGGTCACCGATGAGGCCAATGACCGCTTCCTGGCTCGGATGACCGATCTGCTCGCGGATTCCGTTTTCGTGCTGGGCAATTGCGCGGCGTCGCGGTCGTACTGGTTCAACGAGAGCGGCGAGGCGCCTCTGTTCCGTCCGACGTCGATCCGCAGCGCGGTCAGGGAGCAGGACCGGTTCCCGCTTTCGGACTACGCGATCGCCTGAGGTAGCATCGCGGCCATGTCTATTTCCGATGAGCTGGATCCGGTGGTGGTCGAGAAGGTCGAGGAGGGGCGTGTCCTCTTCGCCGAGGCCAGCGTCCGGCGAAATCCGCTGACGCCGTTGGCAATTCTGGCCGGGGTGGCCTACCTCGCCGCGAATGTCTTCGTCATCGTTCGCACGCCGGCCGCGTTCGTGTCGAAGAACGTGACGGGCAGCACGTCACTGCTGCTGGTGATCAGCAGCATCGTGATCTGCCTGGCCCTGATCGGCGGGGGCCTGGCGCTGCGGCGCTCCGCGGTCTCGGCCTGGTCGGCGGCTGCGGTCCTGCTGCTGGCACTGCTGGCGCCGCTGGCCACCGTGTGGGCCCTCCAGGTGAACCGGTCCGCGGGTGACAGATACAACCAGTCCGTAAATGCCACGAAACCGTGCCTCGACATCTACTCGCAGGCGCAGACCATCGCCAAGGACAATCCGAAGTTCCGGATGCCGGAGAAGGACCGCGACGAAGTCAGGTGCGCCGTCAACAAGGCGCTGGGCCGCTAGCCGGCTACTGCTGCTCGGCGCGGACCTCGACGAGGGTCTCCTCGTCGCACAGCCCCAGTTCGTGCGCCAGTTCGGCGGCGCCCTCGGCGTCGGTGACCAGGTGCAGCGGAACCCCCTCGCCGCGCAGCGCGGCGGCGCGGCTTCGCACGGCCGCATTGCGCTCGTCGTCGCTGTCTCCGACCTGCCGGATGACGATCAGCCGGACCCGGTCGGGGAATTCGCGGGCCATCTCCTCGTAGGTGAGCGGATCCCGCTGGCCGCTGTCCCCGATCAGGACGAACGGCATGTCCGGGTAGGCCTCCAGCAGCCGGCGGATGGCGGCCCGCTTGTGCTCGGCGCCGCTGCGGCGCAGGTATCGCTCGGTCGGGCCCCAGTCGGTCAGGAACATCGGGCCGACCGGAAATCCGCGCAGCTGGACGAACTCCTGCAGGGCGTCGTAGAAGGACCAGCTGCCGGTCGAGACGTAGAAGAAGGTCGGGACCGGCTTGCGGCCGCCGTCGTGGGTCGGCACGCCGCGGGCCAGCCCGCGGTACAGCGAGGCCATCCCCGCGATGGCCGCCCGCTCGCTGGCCTCCCGCAGCACGGTGCGGGCCACCATCGCGAGGCCCTCGGTAAGTCCGGTGAGCAGGATCGTGTCGTCGATGTCGGAGATGACCAGGAAGGGCGCCCTGAGCGACGGCTTGACGACCCGGCCGGTTCCCGACGCCGACTCGCCGTCCTCGATCGGCGTGGTGACGGCATGGGCCTCATGCCACCCGGTGCGCAGCCCGGGCACCGGCAGCGAGAAGTTGGCGAAGCCGCGGCTGTCGGTGACGGCGGTGGTGCTGTGCCGGCCGATGCGCAACTCGACCTCGGTCCCGACGATGCACAGCGCGGCGTGCCGGCGCAGGTTGGCCTGGGCGACCTCCCAGTAGGGGATCCGGCTGTCGCCGGGCAACTCCGGTGCCTCCACCACGCGAACCCGCACCTTGGCCACGTCGGCGGCGACGAACCCGCGATAGACGACTACGTGCAGACCGCGAAAGGCACCCGAGGTGATCTTCTGTTCGCGGCGGCGTTTGGTCAGGCTGCCCTCCACACCCGCCACGAAGGCGGCCGTCTCCGGACTGCGCAGCTTGGCGTTCAGCCCCGAAGCGATTCTGCGGGGAAGGCTCGGCACGCTTTACAGCATCCCAAACAGGCGGCCGTCGGGGTCCCGTTATCCGCCAGGTTGCGTACCGGGACTCTCCGGGCCTGACGTGCCGGGGGCCGACGGCAGGGGGCCGAAGGTGATGGTGCCCTGCTCGTTGATCCCGTTGAACGCCAGGGTCAGAGCCTGGACCTGGGAGGTGGCCGCGTCGCCGTTGATCTGCATCACGTACAGCCCGTTCTCGCCGGGGATCGTCACGGTCTCCTGCGCGATCAGGCGGGTCTCGCCGTCGCGAAGGTAGCTGCCCGCGTAGCGGACCGCGTCGTAACCGGAGAGCTGGAAGGTTTCCGGCGAGGTCTTGTTGTCATCGAACTGGGCCAGGTTCTTCAGCTCGTTGGGCGCCAGGTTGAGGATCTCGGCCGGGTCGGCGTTGCTGCCCAGTTTCGAGAACACCACCACGATCGACGGGGGGTCGGCCTCGAACGCGGGGTCGGTGTTGACGATCGCCGTGTAGGCCTCCTCGGGCGTGGCATCGCCGGCGTCCTGCCAGCCCATCACGGCCGGCATCGCGACGTTCGGAGCGTCGGGGTCGTCCTTGACCGGGGTCTCGCTGATCTCGTTCTGCTTGATGTAATCGGCTACGGTCGGTAGTTTCCCGGCGGTGCCGGTGGTGGGTGTCTTGGGCTTCTCGGAGGCCGATTCGGAGGCCTGTGCCTGCGACCCGGAGTCTTTTGTCGCGGTGTCCGAGCCCCGCGAGCAGCCGGCCAGACCGCCGGACGCGAACGGCAGTGTCAGGCAAACCGCGGCGATCGGAAGCCACCTCCGTCGGACAGCTGACATTCGCACGCTCCTTCGGGTCGTTTGCGCAGCTATGACATTGTCTGCCCGACATTATGCCCGACCGGCGATCGGCGGTTCGGCACCGGTGCCCGGCGAACCTTCGGCCGGCGGTGCGGCGCGCCGCCGCCACGGCCGGCGGCGGGGCGGTGGCTGAGATTCCGCTTCCGACCGCCCATGCCGGCGCCGGCCGCCGCGACCCGGACCGGCTGCTCGAGGGTTACCGGGCAGCCCGGGCCCAGGAGGCGCTGTTCGAGGTGCGTGGCGCCGGCAGCACGGGCTATGACGAGCTGATCGACGCCGCCGGTGAGGTCCGGCCGCACTGGCGCGAGTTGGGCGAGCTCATCGGGGATCGCGGCCGGGACGGGCTGGACCGGCTCAGCGAGGTGCTGAGCACCCTGGTCGACAACGACGGCATCACCTACATCGACCTCGGCCGCGACCCGCAGGCCGGGACCGACCCACAGGGTATCGCCATGCCCGGGCCGTGGCGCCTCGACGGCATCCCGCTGATGATGTCGGCCGGGGACTGGCACGCCCTGGAGTCGGGAGTGGTCCAGCGCTCCAGGCTGCTGGATGCGGTGCTCGGCGATCTCTACGGCGAGCAGCGAGCGCTCACCAGCGGAGTGCTGCCGCCGGAGCTGGTGTTCGCGCACCCCGGCTACATCCGCGCCGTCCGCGGCATCCGCAATCCCGGCCCGCATCAGCTGTTCATGCTGGGCTGCGACCTCAGCCGTGCCGCCGACGGACGGTTTCTGGTCAACGCCGACTGGACCCAGGCGCCGTCGGGTGCCGGGTACGCGCTGGCCGACCGCCGGGCGGTGGCCCGTGCCATCCCCGATATCTACGAGCGGATCCGGCCCAGGCCGGCGGCCCCGTTCGCCCAGGCGATGCGGCTGGGCCTGATCGACGCCGCACCGGAGTCGGCCGAGGACCCCGCGGTGGTGGTGCTCAGTCCGGGAACCCACTCCCAGACCGCTTTCGACCAGGCTTACCTGGCCACGGTACTCGGCTTCCCCTTGGTCGAGAGTGCGGATCTGGTGGTGCGTGACGGCAAGGTGTGGATGCGCTCGCTGGGTTCCCTCAAACAGGTCGATGTCGTGCTGCGCCGGGTCGACGCGGAGTACACCGATCCGCTGGATCTGCGTCCGGACTCCCGACTGGGGGTAGCGGGCCTGGTGGAAGCCCAACGGCGGGGTGCGGTGGCCGTGGTCAATTCACTGGGCAGCGGCGTGCTCGAAAGCCCTGGGCTGCAACGGTTCCTGCCCGAGCTGTGCGACTTGCTGCTCGGCGAGAAGCCGCTGCTGGACACCCCGGTTCACTACTGGGCGGGATTGGAGGGGGAGCGGTCGCTGATGATCGCCCGGCTCCGCGAGCTGCTGATCAAGTCCACGGTCAGCGGTGAGGTGATCGTCGGTCCCGCCCTCTCCGCGGGGCAATGTTCGGAGGTCGCGGACCGGATTCGCGCGCAGCCCTCGCAGTGGGTCGGTCAGGAACTGCCGCAGTTCTCCTCGGCGCCGACCGACCGGGCCGGCGGCCTGTCCGCGGCCAGCGTCGGGCTGCGGCTGTTCACCGTCGCCCAGCGCGGCGGGTACGCGCCCATGGTTGGCGGTCTCGGCTACGTGCTGGGGTCGGACTCGGGCGCGTTCACTCTCACCAAGCTTGCCGCCAAGGACATCTGGGTGCGTTCCCCGGAGCGGGCGGCCGTCGAGCGGGTGGTCAGCGCACCGTCGGTCAAACCGGCGACCGGCGCGGTCTTCGTCAGTTCGCCGCGGGTGTTGTCCGACCTCTTCTGGATAGGCCGCTACTCCGAACGCGCCGAGAATCTGGCCCGGTTGCTGATCGTGACCCGCGAGCGCTACCACGAGTACCGCAACCGGCCGGATGTGCAGGCCAGTGCGTGCCTGCCGGTCCTGCTCAGCGCCCTCTCGGAGGTCGCCGGCGCCGACAGCGCGACCGGCGTGCCCGATGCCGAACGCGTCGCCGGTGCGCCGGGGACCCTGTGGTCGCTGACCGCCGACCGTGCCGTGGCGGGTTCCCTGGCCCAGGCGGTGGACGGTCTGGCGGTGGCAGCCCGGGCGGTGCGCGACCAGATGTCGGGGGACACCTGGATGGTGCTGGCCGCGGTGGAGCGCACCCTCGCCGAGCAGGCGGCCCGGCCGCCGGAAAGCCGTCCCGGGCGCCAACGCGGCGACGACACCGCACTCGCCGCCGCTCAGCAGCGGACCCTGGCCGGCATGCTCGCGCTGTCCGGCATGGCCGCGGAGTCCATGGTGCGTGACGCGGGCTGGACCATGATGGACATCGGGAAACGGATCGAGCGGGGCCTGGCACTGACGGCCTTGCTGCGCTCGACGCTTACTGTGCGACGCATCCAGGCAGCGGAGCAGGCCATCACCGATTCGGTCCTGGTCGTCTGCGAGTCGTCGGTCATCTATCGCAGGCGCAATCTCGGGCGGGCGAGCGTCGCGGCCATCGCCGAACTGTTGCTTTTCGACGACAGCAATCCCAGATCGCTTGTCTATCAGCTGGATCGGCTGCGCGGCCACCTCCGCTCGCTGCCGGGCGCATCCGGGTCGTCGCGTCCGGAACGGTTGGTCGATGAGATTTCCGCCCGGCTGCGCCGGTCCGATCCCGGTGACCTGGAGGGCACCGACGGCCTGGGCGGGCGCGGCGAGTTGGAAGCGCTCCTGGGCGGGATGCACAGCGCGCTGGAGGACCTCTCGGACGTCATCACCAGCACGCAGCTTGCGCTGCCCGGTGACATGCAGCCGCTGTGGGGGCCCGACCAGAGGCGGGTGCTGCCGTGACGGCGCGCCGCTACCGGATCGTGCACCGAACGGAGTACCGCTACTCGGATGTGGTCACCAGTTCCTACGGTCGCGCCCACCTCACCCCGCGCGACACCGGGCGGCAGCGATGCGTGGACTTCAGCCTCGACATCGATCCCGCGCCGAGCGACCGATCGACCAGCCGCGACGCCTATGGCAATGTGAGCAGCTATTTCCATGTGACCGAGCGGCACCGCGCGCTGTCGGTGGTCGGAACCTCCGTGGTCGAGGTCGAGTCTCCGCACGGCCACCGGTCCGGTGCAGGCCTCGCCGCATGGGAGCTGTCCCGGCCGCAGGGCGCCGACGGTGTGCCGGCGGCCGAGTTCGCGCTCGACCTGCGCCCGCCGGAGATCACCGATGCGGTGCGCGCCTACGCGGCCCCCAGCTTCGGGCCGGGCCGCCCGTTGATCGAGGTTCTGACGGACCTCAACGGCCGGATCTTCCGCGATTTCAGCTATCGGTCCGGATCGACCACGGTGTCCACCGGCGTGGGTCAGGTCCTGGCGGCGCGGGAGGGAGTGTGTCAGGACTTCGCCCGGTTGGCGATCGCCTGCCTGCGCGCCAACGGGCTCGCGGCGAGCTACGTGTCGGGATACCTGGCGACAGATCCGCCGCCGGGCCGGGATCGGATGTACGGCGTCGACGCGACGCACGCCTGGGTCGCGGTGCGAACCGGTGAGAATCGCTGGCTGGGAATGGATCCCACCAACGATCAGCTGACCGACGAACGCTATATCACGGTCGGCTGGGGCCGCGACTACGCCGACGTGCCTCCGTTGCGGGGCATCATCTACACCGAGTCCGAGAACAGCACCATCGACGTGTCGGTGGACGTGACCCCGTTGTGATCGGACCCCGTTGTGATCGGACTCGGGGTGCGAAGCACCGCCCCGGGGCGCAGCGTCCGGGGCGGGTCAGTCTCGCCGGCGCGCCCGCCGGGTGAAGACCAGTCCGAGGAACGCCAGCGCCGGGGAGCCTCCGGTGACCTGGTAGCCGATGTCCCGCAGGATCGCGAGCTCGACGGCGCTCAGCTTGCGGATTCCCTGACCCGTCATGCTCTTGGCATTCATCATCTGGTCGTTGGGTCCGTAGAACGCGAAGTCGTTGAGGTGGGACACCGAACTTCCCGGCACCCACTGGCGGGGCGTGTACAGCGAGACCTTCCCGCGGTTCACGGCCACGGCATTGGGCCCGCTGAAGTACAGCCCGCCGTTGTCGCCGGTGAGGTTAGGGTTGTAGGCGGTGTTCCATTTGAAATCGCCCGTAATCACCTTGGCGCCGGCTGAATTGACGATGTAGCTGTCGAACACCGTCCACGCCGTGTCGCGATTGGCGCCTGGCTGAACGGTGTTGGACAGGAAACCGAAGGTATGCAGCAGTTCGTGCATCGCGGTCGCCTGGAAATCGAACTGGTTGCCGACCGCGGGGTCGGCGAACGCCCACGACTGCCCGAAGTTCCAGGTGATGGTGCCGTCCGCGGCCGGGCCGTTGGCGTCGACACCGGTCTGGATCTTCTTCTGCACCACGGTCTTGAGGAACCCTGCCGCCTGCGGATCGGCGAAATCACTACCCGCCGAGGCCAGCGTCAGCGACAGCGGCGCGTACTGCCCGGTGACCTCGTAGGTGACTGTCACCGGCGAGGTGACCACGAAGTACGACGCCAGGCGCGCCGCCGCGGCCTCCAGCGCGCCGCGGGCCTCCGGCGACCACAACTGCGAGCCGGACCGGTAGACGAACTGGAAGCGCAACTGCGGCGCGGCTTTGCCCTGGGTCACCGATACGCTCGCGGTCGTGCCGGAGGGGCGGCGCACACCGAGCAGGTTGATGTGGAAGCCGGTGTCGCTGGCGACTACGGCGAAGGTGTCGTTGCCCGCGAAATCCGTTCCGGGCGTGTAGGTGTAGCGGCCGTCCTGGCCCACCGTCGCGGTGCCGAAGCTGGGACTTGCGGTGATCTTGTAGGTCAGAGCGTCGCCGTCGGGGTCGACCGCGCCGATGGTTCCGGTGATCGGGCCGCCGCTCTGCCCGGTCAGCTGGACCGGGTTGACGGTCGGGGGCTTGTTGAAAAGGCTCCGGCGCACGAGCAGCGACCCGCCGCCGAAGAACGTCTTGAACTGAGACAACAGCCCGTTGGCGCCGAGGGCCGGCGAGGTGGCGGATCCGAGTGCCGTGCGCGCCGCGACCATCGGGGCCGGCCGCACGTCCGGATCGGGTCCGTCGACTGCCGCCGCCGGCGGCCGGATGTCGGTACCTGATGTCGCTGCGAGCGGAGGCGTCGCGATCCGGGGCCGGACAACCGGCCCGGCGCGCCGGTCAGCCCGGCCGGACACCGCCGCGGCCGCGCGGGGGACGCGGCTCCGGCCGGCAGCTTCCCGACCGCGCGGTGCGGCCGGCCCGTGCGCCGATGCGCTGTCGGCACCGGCGCCGGCGGAGTCGGCCGCGGCGACGGCCATCGTGCAATCCGTCCCCAGCGACAGGCCGAGTGCGACCGCGGCGGCCGCGGCGGCCGGTACGGCATACCTGACCGCCGGATGGCCGGCACGGATCGGCCCGCTGGACGGCCTCGGCATAGCAAACCCCAGTCTCGCGCGATTGCGCAGGTCAGTGTCCACCGAATCTAGCCGCGCGGCGAACCGGCCGTCAACAAGGCCACACCGGGCGGCGCCGACCGGGAGAACGTCAAAGCGCCGTCGCGCCACCCCCGCAACGCGTAGATTTCCACGCGTCACTCAGCCGGGAGGTCGCAGGTGAAGACCGAGAACATCAACCATGCGTTCCTCGACGGGGTGCTCGACGGCAGCCATGAAGACGTCTACTACCACTTCGGTATGGCGTCCCCGGACCCCGTACTGGACAAGCTGCGCGACGTCAGGGCCGTGATCCTGGCCGGATCAGGCGGCCGCATCAAGGAGTTTGCCGACCGCTGGAGCGCGATCTGCGGCGGCACCGAGATCGTGGCATTCCCCAAAGAGGACCGCTTCGTCACCCGCTACACCGCGGGTGTGCTGTTCGCCTCACACGGCATGGGTATGCCCAGCGCTTCGATCGCGCTCCAGGAACTCATGCGGCTGGTGTTCTTCCTCAAGCGCGGGAACCTGACCGCCATGGACGAGGTGTTCTGGTGCCGGGTCGGCACCAGCGGCGGTGTCGGGTTGCCCGCCGGCACCGTGGTGGTCACCTCGGAAGGAGTGATGGCCGACCTCAAGCCCTACCGGCTGCTCAAGGGCGGATCCGGCGAGTACCGCTTCGACGGCCGCTTTCCGCCGGCGGTCTACAACGCGATCATCGCCGCCAACGAACACACCGACTTCGACATCGTCTCGGGAAAGACGGTGGCCGGAAACGAGTTCTTCCTCGAGCAGTTCCGTCTCGACGGCGCGGTGTGCTTCGAAACCGCCGAGACCAAGATGGCCTGGCTGCGCTGGCTCGACGAGAACGGGGTGCGCAACATCGAGATGGAGGGCGCGATGCTGGCCGGCTATCTCAACCACTGGGGTTTCCCCAGATTCGGGATGATCTGCTGCACCCTGCTCAACCGGCTCGAGGGCGACCAGGTGACCGCCACCGCGGAACAGTTGCACAAGTTCAGCGAGGACTCCGGTGTCGCGCTGTTCAACTACCTCAGAGCCAGCCTGCTCCAGGGCTGACCGACCGACGATTCCCCGAGGAGGAGTCCTGTGAACAACCACGTCGCCGACTACACGGCACTTTTCGACCGGGCCAACCAGGCGGTGACCGCCGCGCTGGGCGCCGCCCCGGACGGGGTCGAGGTGCCAGAGGTGCTGCGCACCTCGGAGAACCTCGCCGGGCGTATCGACCACACCCTGCTCAAGGCCGACGCCACCCTGGCGGCGATCCAGACGCTGTGCGACGAGGCCAGGGAGCACCGGTTCGCCTCGGTCTGCGTCAACACCCGGTGGGTTCCCACCGCCGCCGAACTGCTGGCCGGATCCGGAGTCATGGTGTGCACCGTGGTCGGTTTCCCGCTCGGGGCGATGACCAGGCTGGCCAAAGCGGAGGAGGCCCGCATCACGGTGGCCGAGGGCGCCGACGAGGTGGACATGGTGCTCGACATCGGCGGGCTGCTCTCCGGTGACCTCGCCGCGGTCTACGACGACATGCTCGGGGTGGTGGGCGCGGCCCGGCCCGCTCCGGTCAAAGTGATCCTGGAGACCAGCATGCTCGACGACGACCAGAAGGCGATCGCCTGCCTGATCGCCCTGCGCTCGGGGGCGGCCTACGTCAAGACCTCCACCGGGTTCGGCGGCGGCGGAGCCAACGCCCACGACATCGCCCTCATGCGGGCGATGGTGGGAGACACCCTCGGCGTCAAGGCCTCCGGGGCGGTCCGCACCAGAGCGGACGCACACGCGATGGTCAAGGCGGGCGCCGACCGCATCGGCGCCTCGGCGTCAGTGGCCATCGTGTCCGGCGGCGAGGCGGCGGCGGGGGACTACTGATGGCTCTCGATGACACCCTGCTGGCCACGGCGCGTTCCTGGTTAGCCGAGGACCCCGACCCAGACACAGCCTCGGAGCTGACGGCACTGATAGCCAGAGCCGAAGCAGGGGAACAGGATTCGGTTGCCGAGCTCGCCGACTCCTTCGACGGGACACTGCAGTTCGGCACCGCGGGCCTGCGCGGCCGGCTCGGGCCGGGCAGCAACCGGATGAACCGGGTCGTGGTGGCCCGTGCAGCCGCCGGTCTGGCGGCGTATCTGGTCGCCAACGGCGGAAAGTCGGTCGTGGTCGGCTATGACGCCCGCCGCAACTCCGACGTCTTCGCCCGGGACACGGCTCGGATCATGGCCGGGGCGGGAATCGCCGCGATGGTCCTGCCGGCGGCATTGCCGACGCCGGTGCTGGCCTTCGCGATCCGCGAACTAGGCTGCGACGCCGGGGTGATGGTCACCGCCTCGCACAACCCGCCCGACGACAACGGCTACAAGGTCTACCTCGGCGACGGCAGCCAGATCGTCCCGCCCGCGGACTCGGAGATCTCGGCCCGTATCGCCGCGGTGGGCCCGCTGAGTTCCATCCCGCGCTCCGAGGACTACCGGACCCTGGACGCTTCGGTGCTCGATGCCTACGTCGACCGGGCAGTCTCGTTGCTGGGCGGCGGTCCGCGTGCGGTGTCCGCGGTCTACACCGCCATGCACGGTGTGGGCGGCGAGGTTTTCATGCGTGCCGTCGAGCAGTCCGGCTTCGGAGCGCCGACCGCGGTCGCCGCCCAGTTCGAACCCGACGGCCGCTTCCCGACGGTGAGCTTCCCCAACCCGGAGGAGCCCGGTGCGATGGACCTTTCGCTGGCCGATGCCCGCGCTCAGGACGCCGACGTCATCATCGCCAACGACCCCGACGCCGATCGCTGCGCGGCCGGGATCCGCTGCGGCGGGGACTACCGGATGCTCACCGGCGACGAGGTCGGCGCCCTGCTGGGCTGGTGGATCGCCGAACGCGGCCGGCGCGACGGAGCCCCGGCGACCGGGGTGTACGCCCAGTCGATCGTCTCCGGGACGCTGCTGGAACGCATCGCCGCCGACGCGGGTCTGGGGTATGCGACCACGCTGACCGGGTTCAAATGGATCTCGAAGGTGCCCGGTCTGCGCTTCGGCTACGAGGAGGCCCTGGGCTACTGCTGCGACCCCGAAGCGGTGAAGGACAAGGACGGCATCACCGCCTCGCTGTTGATGCTGGAGATGGTGGCGGCGCTCAAAGCCGAGGGCCGCAGCCCACAGGACGTGCTCGACGACCTTGCCCGCCGGCACGGCCTGTACGCGACGAGCCAACTGTCGGTGCGGGTTTCGGACACCTCGCTGATCGCCGGCGCGATGGCCCGGTTGCGGGCCGATCCGCCGACCGCGCTGGGTGGGCGCGGGGTGGTGCGGATGGATGACCTGGAGAAGGGGGTGGACGGCCTGCCGCCCACCGACGGGCTGCGCTTCACCCTCGACGGCGCCCGGGTCATCATCCGTCCGAGCGGCACCGAGCCGAAGCTCAAGTGCTACCTGCAGGTGGTGGTCCCGGTGGACGCCGGAGTCGACGCCGCCAAGGCTGCCGCCGGATCCGAACTGGACGCGCTGCGGGCCAGCGTCTCCGAGGCGCTCGCGCTCTAGCGTGACGACGGCGGAACACGATCGTCTCGACCAGGTCAGGGCGGGTTCGGCCGACTGGCGCCGGTGGGGCACCTACCTGAGCGAACGCGCCTGGGGCACGGTCCGGGAGGACTACAGCGCCGACGGCGACGCCTGGTCTTACTTCCCCTTCGAACACGCCCGCAGCCGCGCCTACCGCTGGAACGAGGACGGACTGGCCGGCTGGTGCGACCGCGACCAGATCATCTGCCTGGGCCTCGCGCTGTGGAACGGCAGGGACCCGATACTCAAGGAACGCCCGTACGGGCTGTCCAACGAGCAGGGCAACCACGGTGAGGACGCCAAGGACTACTGGTTCTACACCGACAACCTGCCCACCCACGCCTACGCGGCGATGCTCTACAAGTACCCGCAGGCGGCGTTTCCCTACCAGGACCTGTTGCGGACCAACCTCGACCGCGGACCTGAACTCGGCGAATACGAACTGTTCGACGCGTTGCGCGAGGACTGGCTGGCCCAGCGCTACTTCGACGTGCGGGTCGAGTACGCCAAGGCAGCCCCGGAGGATCTGGTGTGCCGCATCACGGTCACCAACCGCGGACCCGACCCGGCGCCGATCCACGTTCTCCCCCAGCTGTGGTACCGCAACACGTGGTCCTGGGACGGCGCCGATTCCGCGCCGCGGATCGTCAAGTCCGGCAACGGTTGTGCCCGTACCGAGCATCACGTCCTCGGACACCGTTGGTATGCCGTGCAGGCGGCGAGCGGCGGGATTCCGGACATGCTGTTCTGCGAGAACGAGACCAACGCCGAGATGTTGTTCGGATCCGCCAACGCGTCGGTCACCACCAAGGACGGGATCGGCGACTACGTCGTGTCCGGAGCGCTCGACGCGGTCAGCGAGTGCGAGGGCAGCAAGGTCGCCGCCCACGTTTCGGCGACGCTGGACCCGGGAACGGACCTGATCGTCACCATCCGATTCTCCCCGGCGGAGCTTCTGCTGCCGTTCGACGACGCCGATGCGGTGCTGGCCGCCCGACGCGCCGAGGCCGACGAGTTCTACGACTCGGTGGCGTCCCCGGAGCTCACCGCCGACGAACGTGTCGTCCAGCGTCAGGCGCTCGCCGGGTTGCTCTGGTGCAAGCAGTTCTACAACTATCAGGTACGCCGCTGGCTCAAAGGCGATCCGGCGCAACCGGTTCCGCCCGGGCAGCGCTGGACCGGACGCAACAGCGACTGGCAGCACTTCGTACTCACCGACGTCATCATGATGCCCGACGCCTGGGAGTACCCCTGGTTCGCGGCCTGGGACCTGGCCTTCCACTGCGTCGCGCTGGCCCTGATCGACCCGGAACTCGCCAAGCAGCAGGTGCTGTTGCTGCTGAAGTCGACGACCCAGCACCCGCACGGACAGATCCCCGCCTACGAGTGGTCCTTCGGCGACACGAACCCGCCGGTGCACGCATGGGCGGCATGGCAGGTCTACCGGCTCGACCGGATGCACACCGGTGTCGGTGACCGTGAGTTCCTCGCCGAGGTGTACCGCTCGGCGAGTCTGCACGCGATGTGGTGGCTCAACCAGAGGGACGGCCAGGACCGCGGGGTGTTCGGCGGCGGATTCCTCGGCATGGACAACATCGGGGTGTTCGACCGCGACAAGCCGCTGCCGACCGGCGGCACCCTGGCCCAGGTTGACGGCACGGCGTGGATGGCCGCCCTGATCTTCCACCTGCTGGAGATCACCATCGAACTGTCCCGCGAGGATCCCGGCTACCTGCAGATGTTCGGCCGCTGGGTCTGGGACGCCTGGCTGGTGGCCAACGCATTGGAGAAGGGCGCCGGGCACGTCAGTTTCTGGAACGAGCGCACCGGTTTCTACCACGACGTCATCGAACTGGCCGACGGCACCTGCCGCTCACTGGAGGTGTTCTCGCTGCAGGCCATCGTCCCGCTGTTCGCCGGCATCGCGGTGCCGATGACCGAGACCGACGCGGTCGGCACGATGAGCCGGCTGCTCGACGAGCTCTCCCGCATCTACGAACACACCGATCGCGACGTCCGCATCCGTCTCAGCGGCGGCGACGGCACCCACTTCATGCTGGCGGTGGTCCGGCCCGACCGACTGGCCGACATCCTCGACCGGGTCTTCGACCCCGAGCAGTTCCTGTCCCCGTACGGCATCCGGTCGCTGTCGCGCCACCACCGTGACCACCCCTACGTCTACCAGGTCGGCGGGCGCGACTACAGCGTCGGGTACGCGCCCGCGGAATCGCCGACCCGGATGTTCGGCGGTAACTCCAACTGGCGCGGCCCGGTATGGATGCCGCTGAATTTCCTTCTGGTGCAGGCCCTCAGTGCCTACGCCCGCTTCCTGGGGGATGCATTCACCATCCCCGATCCGGCCGACCCGACCGGCAGGGTGCCGCTGCGCACCGCCGCCGACCGGATGGCCCGCCGGCTCAGCGGGCTGTTCGTCCGCGGCGCCGACGGTCGCCGGCCGGTGCTGGGAGACAACGAGTACTTCCAGAGCGACCCGCACTGGCGGGATCTGGTGCCGTTCTGCGAGTACTTCGACGGCGACACCGGACGAGGTCTGGGCGCCGGTCACCAGACCGGCTGGACCGCGATGGTGGCACTGCTCCTGCAATTCGGCGGCGACCTGGGTTTCGACCGCCGCGAATCCTAGATTTCGGCGGCGTGCGTCATCTGGATGTGGTCGGGGGTGCGGCGCCGGCCGATGACCACCCAGGCGAAGATCGCTCCCGCCAGCGCGACGAAAGCCAGCACGAGCATCGAGGTGGTGATCGCGCCGGAACTCGCCCCGACGACGGCGTTCTTGACCGCGGTCACCGAGTCCTGGGGCAACCCGGCCAGCACGTCGTCGGCGCGGCCCATGTCGCCGTCCTGGACGGCGTCGGCGTAGCGGGCCGCGGTCTCACGAAGATCGGCACTCAGGCCCGGTCCGATCTTGGAGACCGTGAGTCCGCCGATGATCGAGGTGACCAGACCGACCCCGAGAGCGGCCGGGATGTTGAACGTCATCTGCATCAGACCCGAACCCATCCCGGCGCGCTCGGCGTCGACCGCCGACATGCCCGCCGTGTTGCAGGCCGGCAGCGAGATGCCGACGCCGATGCCCATGAGCGCCAGCGGAATCACCATCTGCGCCAGCGTCGTCTGTGGCCCGAAGAACAGTCCCATCCAGGCCAGCGCCGCGGCCTGCATCAGCAGCGACACGGTGATCGGCAGGCCGGGCCCGACCTTGTCGACCCAGCGCCCGGCCGGCGGCTCGAAGACCATGCAGATACCGGTGGTGATCAGGATGACGTTGGCTGCCTTGGCCGGGCTGTAGCCCAAGACGTTGATGAAGTAGAGCGATCCGACGAAGACCAGGAACGGGATATAGACGAACCCGACTGCGCTCTCGGCGAAGAAACCGCCGGAGAACAGCCGTTCCTTCCAGAGGCTGAAATCGACGAGGGGATGGGTGATCCGGGTTTCGAACACGCCGAAGACGGCCAGCAACCCGATGCCCGCGGCGATGGTTCCCCAGGTCCCGGTGGCTGTCCAGCTCACCGAGGAGTTCTGCAGGCCGTACGTCAGCAGCGTGATCCCGGTGGCCCCGAGGACCAGGCCCACCCAGTCGTACCTGCCTGTGGAGATCACACTCCGATATCCGCGGGTGGCGGCCAGCGTCACCGCGATCACCGCCGCGGTGAGCGGCAGTGCGACCCAGAACACCCAGCGCCAACTGGCGATGTCCATCATCCAGGCGGCGAACAGCGGGCCGAGCAGCAGGCCGAACCCGTGTGCGAAGCCCCACACCCCGACCGCCAGCCCGCGTTGTCGGAGCGGGAACGAGTTGACGACGATGGACAGCGTTGCGGGCGCGGAGATCCCGATCCCGATGCCCTGGACAGCCCGGCCGCTGATCATCAGCGGGCCGCCGACGGCGATGGCGGACATCAGCAGGCCGACGCCGAAGATGACGAACCCGATGACGATCATCCTGACCTCGCCGACCAGATCGCCCATCCGGCCGCCGGCCACCAGAGCGGCGCCGAAGGCGAGGCTGTAAGCGGTGATCGTCCAGGTCTGCGCGGAAAGACCCAGTCCCAGATCCTCTTTGATGGTCGGCAGCGCCGGGCCGATCACGGTGCTGAACATCTGGGCGATGAGCGCCCCGAATCCCATCGCCGCCAGAATCGCCCAGGCGGCCTTGCTCGCCTTCTGGCCGCCGACTCCGGCGGCAGTGGTGTCACCGGCCATGGCTCGGCTTCCTTTCCACGAGATCCCAGGGCCCGAACGCCTGGGGAAGAATCCCGGCCATCGTCTGGACGCCCTCGGGCGTCATCACCAGAAGATCGGGCCCGCCGTGTTCGTAGAGCAACTGGCGGCACCGACCGCACGGCATCAGCGGATCGCCGTTGCCGTCCACGCAGTACACCGCCGTGAGCCGCCCGCCGCCGGTGGCATAAAGCGCAGAGACCATGGAGCATTCAGCGCACAGGGTGATTCCGTAGGAGGCGTTCTCGACGTTCGCACCCGAGACCACCCGTCCGTCGTCGGCGAATCCGGCCACGCCCACAGGGAAATTCGAATACGGCGAGTAGGAATTGGCGGTGGCGGCGACGGCGGCCGCGCGCAGCCTCTCCCAGTCCACCTGCGGCTGAGTCATGTCCGCCTCCTCGCGCCTGCCACGCCATCGACCGCGTCAACGTAGCACCGGCGAAACCGGAAATACCCGGATTCGGCTGGCGTGAAGGGGTGCGACGGGACCGGTCGAACGACGTTGGCCTGCGACTTCCCGCCGTCCGGCGGGCCGGAGCTAGGCGGGTGCGGCGGTCAGCGGGATGTAGACCGTGCCCTGGCAGTCGCCGCTGCCGATGTTGGTGGCGAAGGTGCCGGTCAGTGATCCGTCCGACTGCGGGGTGTAGGTGGTCACCGAACTGGCCGGTTCGAAGGTGATCGTCCGGTCCGGAAGCAGGCAGTCCCAGCGCCAGTTATTGGTTCTCGACCACTGCGCGCCGTTCCAGGTGAACGTGGTCGACTGCGTCACGTTCTCCTTGGTGGCCGGACCGTCCACGATCGAGGCGACGCAGGTCCCGCTCGAACAGTCCGTGGCGAACTTGTAGGAGACGGTGTAGGGCTCCTCGGACTGCTTGGCCGCCGAACTTGTTCCCGACTTCTGGTCGGTGTGGAAGGTGATCCGGTACCAGCCGTTCCAGCTCGCCGGATCGGCCTGGGCAGGCAGGGCGCACGCCAGTGCCGTGGCCGCCGCCGCGGCGGCCACCGCCGATAGCCGCAACGTCGACCGGCTCAGCGGACGCAGACGCCGTTGACCAGCTGCTGGCAGACCGCGCCCGGTTGGCCGGCCCTCACCGACGGGCTGAACGAGTTGGTGATGCCCGGACCCACAGCCTTCTCGCTGGGGGTCAGGCTGGATGACGTCGCGCTGGGCGCCGAGGTGACGGTGGTGGTGCTGGTCGGTGCTTCCTTCTCGGTGGTCGGGCTGCACGCGGTCAAAGCCCCCATAGCCGCCAGCGCTGTACCTGCGGCGGCGATCGCGATCCGGCGCGGCAAAAGGCCAGAAGTCATGATGCGTCCTGTCTGTCAAAGTGAATCCCCTAGCCCGCCGATTTTCCGGGGGCTGTCCTGTTTCCATGGTAGCCGCCGGAGTCCGATCCCGCCCACGGCGGCCGTCAGGGGGCGGTGAAGCCCTCGCGCTTATGCGCCCCGTCGCAGAACGGTTTGTTCTCCGAGTGGCCGCAGCGGCACAGGAAACTCTTGCTGGTCTGTTTGATCACGGTGCCGTCCGACGCCAGGATCTCGACGTCGCCGGACACCTCGAGGGGGCCGTCGGTCAGGGTTTTGATGGTGACTTCACTCATGGCTGGCATTGTGCCGTACGGGTGAACCCCGGGCTCGCGACGGGGGACGCGCGGTCGGCTCAGCGCAGCGGCGTCGGTTCGACCACGCCGATCTCGGCCGGATTCGTCACCGCGGCCGGGAGGAACTTCTCGATGCAGAACACGAAGAGTGCGCCGCCGATCAGCCCGCCGATGATCGGGGCGATGACGGGCACCCAGAAGTACAACTGCGGACCGTTCGCGGAGAACCAGGCTTCGTGGTAACCGGTGATGAAGGAGGCCAGCCGGGGGCCGAAGTCGCGGGCCGGGTTGATGGCGTAACCGGCATTGGCGCCCCAGCCCAGACCGATGGCGACCACCAGCAGGCCGATGATCAGCGGGCCGGTGTTCGCCAACGGCGGGTTGTTGACCGCACTGGTCAGCGCGAAGATGACCGCCACCAGGATCGCGGTCCCGATCATCTGGTCGGTGAACGCGGTGTAGATCGACACGTTGGCGTCCGGCGAGGTGGAGAAGATTCCCTGGGTGGCCTTGGTGTGATCGGGGTCGACGTTGTGAATGAGGTCGCTGTAGTTGAACCGCACCACCAACGCCCCGACGAAGGCCCCGGCCACCTGGGCGGCGATGTAGGGGGCGATCTTGCGGGCGGGAAAACCCTTGAAGGCCGCCAGCGCCACGGTCACGGCGGGATTGAGGTGCGCGCCGCTGAGCCGCCCGGCGACATAGACCGCCATGGCCACCCCGAGACCCCAGCCCCAGGCGATCGAGTTGTAGTCCCCGGTCGATCCGGGGTCCGTCCCCAGCTTGCCGCCCCCGGTGACCACCTGTGCGACCACCCCGCATCCGAACAGGATCAGGATCATCGTCCCGAAGAATTCGGCCGAGCACTCGCCGAGCAGAGGAGTTCGTCTCACGTCAGGGACCGCCTTCCTGGGAAAAATGATGCACGGCAACGTAGCAACGCCGCCGGTGCGGGCGTGCCGAATTGGCCATTCTCCGTCGCCGGCCGCTGAGCGTTCGCGCCGACCGAGCTGTTCGAATCCGGCCATAACGGGTGGTCACTGTGGTAACTCTTTGCACCACGCACGCCGGAGGCGGCCTCAAGGCCAGGTCCGGCCGGTAGGGGACTGGAGGGGAGAGGCGGTGAAGGGCATGACTGCTGGAAGGTTTGTCGGCCGGGTCGGGGGACTGGCCGTGGCACTGGGCGTCGGTGCCGTCGTCTACGGCGGTGGAGCGACCGCGTCGGCGGACACCGCGGTTTCTGACAGCGGCGCCGGTTCGGCGCAGTCCCCGGGTGCGGCGCACGCCAAGCGCGGCCCGGCGCGACCGGCCCGCGCGGGGACGGCGGCCGCACCGCGAAGCACCGCACGCGCGAAGTCCCCGGCCGCCGGCCCGCCGTCGGCCGCTGGGGTCGTGACCGTCGCGCAACCCGCTGCGGCGCAGCCGGGTTCGGCCCGGCTCGCCGCTGCTGCGGCCCCCTCGCTGAGCGACCCGCGGCCCCGGCCGCCACTGGCGGCCGCGCGCAAGCAGCCGCTGTCCGGGTCGCTGAAAGCGGCCGGCGGTGTCACGGTGAACCCGACGGTCGAATGGGGCGGGACAATCGGGCCGGACCCCGCCAGAGGCGTTCCGGTCGCGACCGCACTGCCCGGGGTGCTCGTCGGCACCGTCAATGCAACCTCGGCGAGCGGCCTGCCACTGGCCTACGTGGGCGTCGGCAGGCCCAACGCCGGCGGCAAGATCGGCGGCGGCCCACTGCTTCCGCTGTCGAACTTCTACTCGCCCGACGGTGGGTTCAGCTACATCCCCGACGCCGCCACGTTGACCACCCCCGGAGCGGCCGAGCAGTTCAGGGTCATGGCCATGGAGCTGTCGAAGTTCGACCAGCGCATCATCAAAGTCCTGGGTCCGCTGGGCGGTCTGCTGGTGCCGCAGGCGCTGGCGGTCATCCACCGAATCCCGGTCGTCAACACCCTGGCCTCGCCGCTCATCGGCCGGGCGACCGTGGCCGAATTCACTGTGACACCCAATGCCCTGGCCGAGGACCGGCCGACGGCCTTCACCTACAAGATGCCGTCCTTCGACGGCACGTTGATCAGCCTGAACTACTTCCCGGCAACCAACGTCTCCACCGGCGCGGTCGACAACGCGCCGACCGTGCTGGCCGCCTCGGGTCTGGCGTGCGCGGCCAACACCGATCCGCTGACCCGCTACGGACAGCTGTTCATCAGTCAGCAGTTCGGCAGCCTCACCCCGGGTATCGCCCCGCTGCGGGACGACAGGTTCCAGTCGTTCGTGCTCGACCCGCAGACCTACGACGGCGGCGGCGGCTACAACGTGGTCACCTGGGATCCCCGCGGCGAGTTCGCTTCCGGGGGTCAGTTGAACATCGACAACCCGATGCTCGAGGGACGCGACGTCTCGTCGATGATCTCCTGGCTGACCGGTTCCACCAACCCGGCGGCCGGCCAGGTCTCGGCGGTCGACGGCGACCCGCGGGTCGGTATGACCGGCGGCTCCTACGGCGGCGGCATCCAGCTGACCACCGTCGACCCCCGGATCGATGCCATCACCCCGGAGATCGGCTGGAACTCGCTGATCAGTTCGCTGTACCCGGGCGACGGCAACACCGCCGCGTTCAAGACCGGCTGGGGCGCGATCCTGGTCGCGGCCCTGGCGGTCACCGGGGCGCGGGTGAACCCGTCGATCTACCAGGGCATCTTCACCGGGGCGGTGTTCGGTTTCCTGAGCCCGAGTTCCCAGGCGGTGCTGTCCAGCGTCGGCCCGACCGTCCTGCTCACCGAACAGCAGGCGCCCACCCTGCAGTTCCAGGGCATCGACGACACCTTGTTCCCGCTGTCGGAGTCGGTGGCCGCCGGCAAGACCATCAGCGCCAACGGGATCAGCCCGGACTACCGGCTGTTCTGGTTCTGCGGCGGACACGGCACCTGCGACATCGCCGAGAAGCCCGCCGAGCAGGACGCGCAGGGCGTGATCCAGAACCTGCGCTGGCTCGACCAGTACGTCGCCGGGAACGTCGATCAGCCGGCCGACGTCATCCCGAGGTTCCAGTGGTACGACCAGAACGGCCTCTACTGGAGCTCCGACAAGTTGCCGTGGGATCCGGCGTTCAACCAGGGCAGCTACGCACCGGCTGCGGGCAAGGGCGGGTTCCTGCCGCTGTGGCCGGTGCTGGGCGGCTCGGGCCCGTACCCGATCAGGGATCTGCCGTTCTCGATCGTCAACGCCGGGCCGGCCCGCAACGCGGTCAACCTCGAGCTGACCCCGCCGGTCGGCAAGCAGGTCGTCGGCTCCCCGACGCTCAGCTTCACCTACTCGGGTCTGGGCACCGGGCACACCGTGTATGCGCAGCTGGTCGATCAGACGACGCGTCTGGTGCTGAGCAATATCGTCACCCCGATCCAGGTCACGCTCAACGGTCGCGAGCAGACCGTCACCGTCCCGTTGGAAGACATCGTCTACACCGTCGAGGAGGGCGACTCGCTGCAGTTGCAGATCACCAGCTCCGCGGTGAACTACGAGAACTTCTGGAGCTACGGCTGGATCAACATCTCCGACATCAACGTCGAACTGCCGCTGCACACCCCGGGCACCTGACGCCGGACCAGCCGGGGACTCAGGGGTGACCGCCGTCAAGCCCTCCGCCCGGGCCCGTCGGTGGCGCCGCCGCGGCACGATCGCGGGGCTGGCCGTCCTGCTGGTCGGGGGGGTGGCCGCGGTCCTGGTGTGGCAGGAGCGTTCGTCGTCGCCGATGTCCGGGCCGTCGCCGACCTGGCGGGCCGGGGAGTCGACCAGTTCGGCGAACGCGGCTTCGCCGGTCGTGCCGCCCGCGCCGTCTCCCTATGACAACGCCCGGCGCCAACTGCGCGACCTGCCGGTGCGGGGGTGGGACCGCACCTCGGATTTCCAGCGCCGCCAGTTCGGCGAGGCCTGGAGTGACGACGTCAACGTGGAGTTCGGCCACAACGGCTGCAACACCCGCGACGACATCCTGCGCCGCGACCTGAAAAACCTTGTGGTGCGGCCGTTCACCTGCTTCGCGCAGAGTGGCACCCTGGTCGATCCCTACACCGGTGCGACCATCGACTTCGTACGCGGCCCGGACACCTCCAACAGCATCGAGATCGACCATGTCGTGTCACTGGCCGACGCCTGGTACAAGGGCGCGCGCGCCTGGGACGCGCAGCGGCGGCTGGACTTCGCCAACGATCCGCGCAACCTGCTCGCCGTGAGTCCAAAAGCCAATTTCGACAAAGCCTTCCGGGACGCCGCGTCCTGGCTGCCGCCCAATCAGGCCTTCCGGTGCGACTTCGTCGTACGTCAGATCGACGTCAAGACCGCCTACGGGCTGTGGCTGTCGGCCAAGGAGAGAAAGGCCCTCGCCGACGCCCTTGCGCGCTGCTGAGCGCCATCCTCAGTCCTGCTTACGAAGCAGTTTCTGCAGTGCCTTGCGGTCGGGCTCGAGCAGTTCGGCGATGCGCGGGTAGTTCACATCGGCGACGATGATCCCGCCCACGTCGTTGTTCACAGTGGAGAAGATGCCGTGCGCCTTCATCTTCTCGGTCTGGTATTTGTTGTCCTCGGTGGGGGTGACGTAGTAGACCGCTTCAGCCTTGAACCGGTGCACCAGCCAGAGATGGATCAAAGTCATCAGCCGCTTCTGACGCAACTTGGCCGAGTAGGTGTTCTGGTCGCGGACGGTCAGGATGCTGCGTCCGTGCCGGTCCTTGATCGGGTCGAAGAGCACGTCCGCGAGCTTCTCGCCGTCGGTGTCGCCGAAGATCGCCAGCTCCAGGACATCCGAGCCGGCCTGGTGCGGGCGCAGTTGCACGCGCAGCCGTTCGCCGAGCTTGTAGTGCTCGCTCCACAGCGCCAGCCAGTCCTCCAGGAGCTTCTTGGGCACCTCGGTCTGCACCAGGTGCTGCACCTGGGTCGAGCCCTTGCCCATCGCCTTGGTGGTGGCGGTGCGTCCGGACGAGGCGGCCAGCGCGGCGTCGCTGCGCGGTCCGCCGACCAGGGTCTGGGGGGTGCGATAGGGCGACTCGAGCAGGCGCATCTTGCGCTGCAAACGGGCCAGGGCCAGCATGCCCTCCTGGCGCAGCGCGGTGGCGAACTCCTCGGCGGCCACCCCGTCGATCTGGTGGCCGCCGTAGGTCATGAAGTTGAAGACGAAGCCCATCTTCCCGATCTCCTCCGGGAAGGCCCGCATCTGCTCATCGGTCATCCCGGTGGTATCCCAGTTGAACGAGGGCGAGAGGTTGTAGGCCAGCATCTTGTCCGGGTACACCGCATGCACGGCTTCGGCGAACTCGCGGGCATCAGCCAGGTCCGCGGTCTTGGTCTCCATCCAGAGCAGGTCGGCGAACGGCGCCGCGGCAAGGGATTTCGCAATCGCGTACGGAATGCCGCCGCGCACCTGGTAGTAGCCCTCCGGGGTGCGGGCCAGCTCGCAGTCCCAGGCGGCGCTCACGCCGAGTTCGGCGGCCTTCTCCCGGGCCGCGTACAGCGAGGCGGTCCGGGCGAACTCCACCCATTCGACCGGTTTCATCGCCATCGCCTCACCCTCGGCCTCCTTGAACCGCAGCACTTCGGCGACGGCGTTGCCGTAGGTCTCAAGGCCGGCGTCGGACTGCCACGCATCGACGAACTGGGACTCGACCCGGTCGAAGAGCACGTCGACCGAGCCGGTCCGGTCGGCGTTCCAAGCCGCGGCGGCCTCGTCGATCAGCGCGGTGATACCGCGGCTCTCAAGCCAGGCGCCGGCCTGAACGTACTCAGCCTCGGGCAGGGCGTAGAGCAGGTGCCCGTTGAGTTCGGTCACCCCGCTGTCGTGGAACCGGCGCATCATCGCCAGGAAGCACGCTTTGTACGGCGGGATCGTGAGGTTGGTGGCTCCGAGCAGGAACGGCTGGTCCCGCTCGTCGGCCCGGCCGTCGATCAGGTTGGCGGCCTCGGCGTCGGTTCGGGCCACGATGATTCCGGGCACGCCCATGATGTCGAGCTGGAACCGGGCGGTGTTGAGCCGCTTGATCTGTTCGTCCGACGGCACGAGCACCTTGCCGCCCTGGTGTCCGCACTTCTTGGTGCCGGGGCGCTGGTCCTCGATGTGGTAGCCGGAGACCCCGGCCTCGACGAAACGACGGATCAGGTTGCGCACGTGGGGATCCCCACCATGCCCGGTGTCGGCGTCGGCAATGATGAACGGCCGGTAGTCGACGGCCGGGGTGGCCGCGCGCTGTTCCGGCGTCATCTGCAGCCGCAGGTACTGCTGGTTGCGGTCGGCGGTGAGCAGGGCGCGCACCAGCCCGGCTGCCTCGTCGGGCACCTGGCTGAGCGGGTAGCTGGCCAGGTCCGGACCCGGATCCTCGGTGGTGGAGCCCTTCGCCGAGGTGGCCCAGCCGCCCAGATAGATGCCCTCGATCCCGCAGCGTTTCATGGTGGTCACCTGGCCCGGAGAGTAGGGACCGAAGGTGGTGATCGACTTGTGGTCGGCGAAAAGCTCGCGCAGCCGTGCGTAGAAGGCAGTTGCGGCGTCCCGCGCCACGGTGTACTCCACCGGTATCGTGCCGCGCTGCTCGACCACCTGGCGGGCGGTGTACAGCCGGGTGATGCCGTCGAACCGCGGGCTGTCGAAGTACCGCTGGGTCTCGGCGACCTGCTGCTCGAACGTCGTGGCTGAGTCCGCTCCGGCACTGGACATGGCTGCTCCTATCGCCCGGTTGAGCTGGCTTGCGATCAGGGTTTTATCTAACCCCGCCGGGATCGCGTGATCGCGGCGGGGGTGCGGCCATGCCGGTGGACCCGGCTCTGCTAGCTCGCCGGCACCTCGGCCGGCGGTTCGGCGGGCCCGGGTCCGGGTTCGCCGAGCCCGTCCGGTCCCGAGAGGTGGTCGACCGGGCCCGGCCCGGCGGTGTCGGCCACCGGAGCCGCGTCGGCCGGAGCCGCGGGGGCTGGTGCGGCGAGGTCAGCCGGCGGGCCGGCGTCGGCCGGTTCCGGGCCCCGCTGGTCCGGGGGCGCCTGCTCCGGGGGCACCTGCTCGGGCGCGGCCTCCGCGGGGATCTCGGCCGCGGTGATCTTCTCCTCGGCCTGCACCGGCAGATACATGTGATGGCTGAACTGCGACTGGTATGCGCCCCCGCCGCCGACGCGAACTCCGGCGCCGCCCTCACCGCTGGAGACCGGGGTGCCGTCCGGGAGGGTAACCGCGGCGTGGCCGCTGTTCCATCCGATCACCACCGAGTTCGGTGCGGAGCCGTAATGGAATCCACGCGCCAGCAGAGCAGGTTCGATGTTGCCGGTGTTGAACCGGCTGCCGAACGCGGGACGACCCGAGGCCACGTTGGCGACCCACGACGCCAGCCCGGAGCAGTCCGTGCCCGCCGGGGTGTCTCCACCGGGGATATACGGAGTGCCGGAGACCTGTGCGATAAGCGAAGCAATTGCCGCGATAGCAAACATGACACCAACGCTAACAATGCAAATGCCGTATCACCAAAACCTGTGGCGGGTCTCACTTTTCATTTCATCAGTGCTGCTCGTGATAAATAAATCCGTTTCCTCCCAACGATTTACATCTATCCGATACCGATTCGATACAGCAAATCTGTTATCTAGCAGCGGCATTCACCGATCTGTTTTCGTGCCGTAATGCCGCCAGGTTCTTAGTCGCCCGCACTTTTACCAGCGAGGATGCAGCAGGTTTGGCTGATTGCCGACGGACACGCGAAAAGTCACGGCAGGATTGGTCTATGCGAGTGCTGGTGCAACGCGTCACCTCCGCACAGGTGACGGTCGAGGGCGAAGTCGTCGGCGAGATCCGGCCGGAGCACCAGGGTCTGCTCGCCCTGGTGGGGGTGACCCACGACGACACCGCCGAGATGGCACGGCGACTCGCCGAGAAGCTCTGGGGTCTGCGGATCCTCGACGAGCAGCGCTGCGCCGCGGACGTCGGGGCGCCGATACTTGTGGTCAGCCAGTTCACCCTGTACGCCAGCACGGTCAAGGGCCGGAGGCCGTCCTGGAATGCCGCAGCCCCGGCTACGCTGGCCGAGCCGCTCGTCGCCGCCTTCGCCGAGGAGCTGCGCCGGCTGGGCGCCGAGGTGGCGACCGGTGTGTTCGGCGCGCACATGCAGATCGCTCTGGTCAACGACGGACCGGTCACGCTGGTGCTGGAGCTCTGAGGGCCGGCTGCGGCCGGGGCGATTTGTTACCGATCCGCGCCCCGGCGTCGACTTTCGGCGTGAGACAGTGAAGCCCTATGCACACGCACGACTACATCAGCTACGAGGAGTTCGGCCGGCGCTTCTTCGAGATCGCCGTCACCGAGGAGCGGGTGGCCGCTGCGTTCGCGGAAATCGCCGGCGGCGACATCGTGATGGGCCCGATGGCGCAGGGGCCTGCTGGTCTGGCCAAGGTCACCGCCCGGGTCAAGATCCAGCAGCCCAACGTGACCCGCAGCGTGGGGGACACCATCACCTTCGCCGTACGCATCCCGCTTCTGATCGAACTGATCGTGGATCTGCGCCTGGACAAGCAGAAGTTTCTCGTCGACGGCGATATCGCACTGCGCGCCACCGCGAGGGCCGCGGAGCCGCTGATCATCGTCATCGACGTCGCCAAGCCGAGGCCTTCGGACATCGCGGTGCACGTGACCTCCAAGTCCTTCCGCGGCGAGATCGTCCGGCTCATCGGCGGGGTGGACGGCGAGATCCGCCGCTTCGTGGCCGCCTACGTCGCCGAGGAGATCGACAGCCCGGCATCCCAGCAGGCGAAAATCATCGACGTCGCCACCCAGGTGGCCGCGGCCTGGGACGCCTAGAGGTCCAGCAGCAGGTGCCCGTCAGCCGGGGCCCGGGACACGCACGTCAGCATCAGGCCGCCGTCCCGCTCCGGTGCGGTCAACAGCGAATCGCGGTGCTGGACAACGCCGTCGAGAACGCCGATGCGGCAGGTGCCGCAGAATCCCTGCTGGCAGGAGTAGGGGGCGGCAACGCCGGCCCTTCGCAGCGCCGCCAGCAGCGTCTCGTCGGCGGCCACCTCCACGGTCGTTCCGGTGGACGCAACAGTGGCGGTGAAGCACCGCCCGTCCAGCACGGGAGGGGCCGCGAAACGCTCGTAGTGCAACTCGACCTCTTCGCGGTCACTGAGCCGCAGTCTCACCTGGGTCAGCATGTCGACGGGACCGCAGGCGTAAACCGTTGTCCCGTCTGGGCATTCGCCAAGAAGGTCCGCGGCGGTGGGGATGCCGTGGACATCATCGGTCCTGATCTGTATCCGGTCGCCGAAGCGGCGCACCTCGTCGAGGAAGGGAAGGCTGTCGGCGCTTCTGCCGACATAGATCATCGACCAGTCGACGCCGAGCCGCTCGGCCATCCCGAGCATCGGCAGGATGGGCGTGATGCCGATGCCTCCGGCGATGAATCGCAGCCGCCGGGTCGGCGATCCGTACCCCGGGACGCTCAGCGGGAAGGCATTCCGCGGCCCGCTGGTGGTAACGGACGACCCCACCGGCAGGGCGTCGTGCACCTCGATCGAACCCCCGCCCCCGTCGGGGATGCGGCGCACCGCGATCCGATACCGGCGGCGCTCTGCCGGATCGCCGCACAGCGAGTACTGCCGGACCCGTCCGCTGGGCAGTCCGATGTCGAGGTGAGCACCGGGATGCCAGGCCGGCAGCGGCGATCGGTCAGCCGCCGACAGGGTCAGTGCCACGACGTTCTCGTCGTGGGCGACCACCTGCCGTCCGGCCACCACCAGGGTCAGGGACCGGCGTTGCTCGGCGGGCCGGGTCGGTCGCCGCAGCCCGGTGATCGCCCAAAGACCGGCGACCGCCGCGTCGGCCAGCGCGAGCAGCGGGTTGGGGGCCGAGCGCAGACGGTCCAGCACTAGAGGTGCGCAGCGCGGGCGGCCGGGGAGCTCGCCAGGTAGGCCACGGCCTGCGCGGTGGATCCGACGTCCAGCGGCGAGTAGTCACGGCGGAAGTAGGCCAGCGTGTTGGTGCCGAACAGACTTCGGAACTCGGGCAGCAGGCCCAGCCTCGAGTCGCTCATGCGCGTCCGCTCCATCTGCCACAGGCTCATCCGTGCGTGTGGATCGTTGCGGCACAGGTAGTAGGTGGAGCGCTCGAAGAACGCGTACATCAGCGTCGCGGCCATCGCCATCGCGCGAATCCGGGCCAGGTAGCTGTCGTGGAAGTAGGTGGCGACGTCGTGCGCCACACAGCGGTGTTCGACCTCCTCGCTGCCGTGCCAGCGGAACAGGTCGACCATGGTCGGATCGGCGCCGAAGTCGTCCCAGGCGGAATTGAGGGCGAAGTCGCCGAGCACCGCCGTGTAGTGCTCGATCGCGGCGATCACCCACAGCCGTTCGCAGAGTTGGTTGTACCGCCTTGCGGGGTTCTTCGAGACGCTCGGGGCGAGGATCCTGCCCACGACGTAGTCGACCTGTCTGAGGATCGGCCTGGGATTCACCCCCCGGGCCTCCATGAACTCGTGCAGAACCTGCTCGTGGGTGTCGGCGTGGACGGACTCCTGGCCGATGAATCCCCGCATGTCCTCGGCGAGCCGTTCGTCCCTGACCAGTGGCAGCGCCTCGTTGTAGGTGCTCACGAACCATCGTTCGGCGGCCGGCAGCACGACGTTGAGCAGGCTGATCATGTGTGATGCCACCGGGTGGCCGGGAATCCAGTGCAGCGGGGACCCGGAGGGGTCGAAGTCGACCCTGCGGGCCTGGATCTGCACCGGGCCGGGGTCGATCTCCCGGGCGAAGCGGCGTGGCCGCAGCATCGGCTACCTCCCGAACGTTCTCGAGGCGATCCTAGCCCGGATCAGCCCACCGGGGTGGGCACCACGGTCACCACGCCGGGGGCTCCCGCGGTGGGCCGCGCGGCCTCGGTGGCCGGCGCCCCGGAAGTGCCCGAAGCGCCCTGGGTGCCCGCGGTGGCGGTGGTCGCGGGCTGCTGGGGACCGGCCGAGGCGGTGCAGTCGAGGTCCAGCTGCATCTTGTGTGAGGCGCTGAGCACCTTCTGGCTCTTGACGACGCACTGCGCCTGGGGAAGATCGCTGCCCACCGACCCGCCGAAGACCGTCTTGACGCCCTGCGCCCGGAGGATCGCCACCGCCTTGGCATACGGTTCGCCGACCACGTTGAGAGTGTTGACGCCCGGGTCGGCGAGTCCGGTGCCGGTTCCGGACCCGACGGCCAGGGCTCCGGCGGCGGAGCCGGCCGCAACGGCGGCCAGGATGAGCTTTCTCACGCAAGACCTTCCTGTACTGGACTCGAAGATAGCGCAGCGCGGGCGGGCGCCCCGGTCACAGGTGTATCGCCGCCAGGTCAGGGGATGTTTCAGAACGCTTCGCGGTGGAGTTCCTGCTCGACGACGGCGCCGATGTCGGACAGCCTCCGCATCGACGAGACCGACCGCGCCGTGCGCATGTTGGCCGCCAGCATCTCCTGGTGGCGGTGAACGAAACCCCAGTACCCGGCGGTGAACGGGCAGGCGTCCGGGCCCAGGCGTTTCTTGGGGTCGAACCGGCACGCCCCGCAGTGGTCGCTCATCCGGCTGATGTAGGCGCCCCCGGAGGTGTAGGGCTTGGTGGCGACTCTGCCGCCGTCGGCGTGCTGACTCATGCCGATGACGTTGGTGGGCATCACCCACGCGAAGCCATCGACGAAGGCCGAGGCGAACCAGTCCGACAGCGCGCGGGGGTGATAGCCCCGCTGCAGGGCGTGATTGCCCAGCACCATCAGCCGCTGGATGTGGTGCGCCCAGCCCCGGTCCCGAACCCCCGACAGTGCCTGGCGCAGACACTCCGCCTCCACCGCGCCGGCGTCCAGGCCGGCCCACCAGTCGGGCAGCGGGGTGTGCGCCCCGAGGTGGTTGGCGTCGAGGTAGTCCGGGCCGAAGTGCCAGTAAAGCTGCCACATGTACTCACGCCAGCCGAGGATCTGACGGACGAATCCCTCGACCGCGGCCAGTGGCGCGGCGCCGCCGCGGTAGGCCTGCTCGGCGGCGTGCACGGCGTCCAGCGGATGCAGCACCCCCAGGTTGAGCGGCACCGACAGCAGCGAGTGCGACATCGCCCAGTCGGCTCCCATCATGGCGTCCTCGTAGCGGCCGAACAGGCTCAGCCGATGGTCGATGAACTGCCGTAGCGCCGCGTCCGCCTCGGCGGGGGTGACGGCGAACAGCCGCGGCCCGTCGGCGCCGACGGTCTCGATGGCCATCGCGTCGAGGTCGCGCCGCACCGCGGCGTCGATGTCGTCCTCCTCCGGCCGGTAGGGCGGCGGGACGTCGAGCGAGTGCGCCCCCCTCGGCGGTGGCTCGCGGTTGTCGGTGTCGAAGTTCCACCGGCCGCCGGCCGGGTCGGAGCCCTCCATCAGCACGCCGAACCGCCGCCGCTGCTCGCGGTAGAAGTCCTCCATGCGGAACCGGGTCCGGCTTGCGCCGTCTTTCCGGCGTGCCCACCGCCCGAACTCCTCGCGCGACAGGGCGAAGGTGGGGGTGGGCAGGACGTCGGCGACGAGTCCGTCGCGGCGTAGCTGATGGACGAACCGTTCGGCGGCGTGCGAGGTGGGCTGGTGAACCAGGACCGGCTGGCCGTAGCTGCGCAGCGCCTCGATGTAACTGTCGGCCCGGATGAGCGTGGCCCGCTCGCCCAGTTCGGCGCCGGCGTGCCGCAGCGCCGAGAGGATCAGGTGCAGCTTCTGGCGGTGAAAACGTCGGCGGCGCAACGCCGAAGTCGCCTCGACGAGCAGCACGGGACGCTCGGCATGCTCCCCGCCGTAAACCCGGGGGCCTAGCTGGTCGGCGAACAGCCACAGCGGGGTGTCATCGCTCGTCATCGAGTCGATGCTAACGGTCTGCAACCTCCTGGTTCTGCGCTACGATCCGGCCGTTCGGCAACGCGGCAGATCGAGGAGGCCTTGGATGGTCCGGCTACCGGAGTTGCGCGCGCTTCGCTCGCTGGGGTTCCAGTCGAAGCTGTTGGTGATGCTGCTGACGGTGAGCGTGCTGTCGGTGCTCGTCGCCGGGCTGATCGGCTACGTCTCCGGCACCAATTCGTTGCGTGACGCCGAGTACCAACGACTCACCCAACTGCGGGAGTCCCGCGCCCGGGAGGTCACCACCTTCTACACCGGCCTGAGCAACGCTGCGACGGTGCTCACCCATTCCAACGCCGCGATCACGGCGATGAAAGACTTCACCGGGGCGTTCGCCGAGCTGCAGAAGACCCCATTGCCGCCCGGCGCGAAGGAGGCGGTGGACAAGTACTACACGGACGTCTTCGACCCGGCCCTGGAGAAGTACAGCGGTCAGAAGGTCGACGGGGCGTTGTACCGTCCGACGTCCAACGCCCAGACCTATCTGCAGAGCCTCTACACGGTGCCGGCCAAAGGC
This sequence comes from Mycobacterium sp., assembly GCF_046095365.1. Lineage (GTDB taxonomy): Bacteria > Actinomycetota > Actinomycetes > Mycobacteriales > Mycobacteriaceae > Mycobacterium. The sequence goes on along the minus strand of NZ_JBJTJF010000092.1, from coordinate 20,233 downwards.
GACTTCGCCGCTTCGGCGAAGATCATGAACGCCGGTGACCCGAGCGCCTGGACCAAGTTCAACGAGCGTTACCAACCCTTCTTCGGTGACTTCGCCAGCAGGTTCCCGTTCGACGACGCCCTGCTGATCGACACCGACGGCAACGTCGTCTACTCGACACTGAAGCAGATCGACCTGGGCGCCAACGTCAACGGCGGCTCGTTCAAGGCCGGAAAACTGGCCGAGGGTTTCCGCAAGGCCATGCAGGCGACATCGGTGGACGAGATCGTCCTGACCGACTTCGAGGAGTACGCCCCGGCCTACGGACTGCCGACACCGTGGATCCTCACCCCGGTCGGTGACGGTGGCGGTATCTACGGCGTTCTGGCCATGCAGCTCTCGTCGGAGGAGCTGGACAACGTCATGACCGGTAACCGCGGCTGGGACCGCGACGGGCTGGGAAAGACCGGTGAGACCTATCTGGTCGGACCGGACAAACTGATGCGCTCGGTGTCCCGACTCCTACTCGAGGACCCGGAGCGTTTTGCCCGCGAATCCGCCGAACACGGCACTCCTGAGGACATCGTCAAGCGGGAACTCGCCGCCGAGGACACCGTGTTGCTGCAGTCGATGGGCGACAGCACATCGGTCGCCGAGGCGCTCAGCGGGAATACCGGGGTGCGCACGGGAGACAACTACCTTGGCCGGAATGTCAAAGTGCTGTCCGCCTACGGACCGCTGAATCTGCCAGGCCTGCGCTACGCAGTCATCGCCAGGATCCATGAGAGCGAGGCGCTGGCGCCGGTCGCCAGGTTCGCGCGCAACATCGCCCTCTCAACGGGCGCGATCGTGCTGTTGGTGTGTCTCTTGGCTCTGCTGTTCGCCCGAATCCTGACCAGGCCGGTGAAACAGCTCGCAGCCGCCGTTGAACGAGTCAAGGGTGGGGAGCTCGGAATCCGCGTTCCGGTGACGTCACGTGACGAGATCGGAGAACTGGCCTCGTCATTCAACGACCTGAGCACCAGCCTGCAGACCAAACAACAGCTCATCGAAGCCCAGCGCAAAGAGAATGACGAGCTGCTCGCCAGCCTCATGCCCGAACCGGTGGCCCGCCGGTTCCGGGAAGGTGAGGAGAACATCAGCACCGAACACCGCGACGTCTCGGTGATCTACGCCCAACTGCTCGGGTTCGACGAGTTCGCCCGCACCCTAAGCACCGAAGAGTCGGTGTCCATGCTCAATTCGCTTGTGGAGGCGTTCGACGGCGCCGCCGAACGGCACGGGGTGGAGCGGGTACGCAGTATGCAGGACAACGGATTGCTGGCCACCTGCGGTCTGGTGGTGCCGCGGGTCGACCACGCCAGTCGCACCATCGCGTTCGCCCGGGAACTCGCCGACATTCTCGACCGTTTCAACGACCAGCACGCTTCGGCGTTGTCCATGCGGATCGGGATCGACAGCGGACCGGTCACCAGCGGTCTGGTCGGGGAGCGCTCCACCGTCTATGCATTGTGGGGCGAGGCCGTCGACCTCGCCCACCGGGTCCACGCCGCGACACGAACTCCCGGCGTCTTCGTCAGCGACCGGGTATACAACTCGGTGGTCGGCATCTACCCGTTCACCGAAGCCGGCACCATCAGCGGGTCCGACGGTCCCGAAGCGGTGTGGCGTTTGGACGTCGGAACGCGGCAGCCGGCATGACCACCCTGACCGGTCAACCGTGGTTCTGGCCGGCCCTCGCCGTCGTCGTCGGGTTGCCGCTGGCCCTGCTGATCCTCAACGAAGTCCAGGGCGTACTGCTCCGGCGAGGTAGCGCCTATGCCAGACCCGTTGCGCTGCTGCGCAATTGGTTACTGCCGGCCGCCGCGGTATACCTGCTCATCGACCAGTTGAACCACGGTGACGAACTTGCCGCCCACGCCACCTGGACAAAGGTGGCGGCCACCGTCGTCGGGTTTGTCATCATGCTGGTGCTGCTGTCAGGCGCGAACGCGGCGCTGTTCGGTGAAGCCCGTGCCGGAACGTGGCGTGATCGGCTGCCCGGGATATTCGTCGACCTCGGCCGGCTCATCCTGATCATCATCGGCATCGGACTTCTGCTCTCCTGGGTGTGGGGCGCCAACATCGGCGGGTTGATCACCGCCGTGGGAGTAACCTCGATCGTCATCGGACTGGCCGTGCAGAACGCCGTCGGCCCGGTGATTTCGGGTCTGTTGCTGCTCTTCGAGCAGCCTTTCCGGATCGGGGACTGGCTGGACACCAAATTCGGCAAGGGCCGTGTGGTGGAGGTGAACTGGCGCGCGGTTCACCTCGATACCGAGAACGGTCTGCAGGTGGTGCCCAACGCCGCCCTCGCCGGCGACGCGTTTGTCAATCTCAGTCGCACGACGGCTCCGTACTTCAAGGCCAAGGCGACCTTGACCTTCTCCGCCGACGACCCGCCAGGTCAGGTCAAATCCGCGCTCTTGGCGGTCGCCGAAGCGCTGCCCGCCAAGCTGGTGGGCACCTCGGCGGCAGTAGTGGCTATCGGCGATTCGACGTACCGGGTTTCGGTTCCGATCGCCTCACCCGCCGACGACGGCGGCACCACCACACTGTTGCAGCACCGCGCCTGGTACGCGGCCCAGCGGGCGGGGTTGCACCTGGGCGGCATGAAGACGAACGGCAAGCAGAAGCGTGCCTACGTCACTGAACAGATCCAGATGATCGGTGCCGCCTTCGGACTCGGCCCCGAAGCGATTGCGACCATGCTGGCCGGCGCCCGGGTGCTGCCGTTCGCCGAGGGCGAGATCATCCAGAACGTCAGCACTGTTCCGCAGGCCGTCGGCTTCATCACGGACGGAGATGTCGGGATGTTCGCCGTCGCCCCGGACGGACGGCGGCTCTCGCTGGGGACACTCACCGTGGGCGATTACATCGGTGGATCTTCACTGACCCGGCAGCGCATGATCACCGGTGTGGTGGCGCTAACGGACACCACCCTGGTCGCGGTTCCGCGAGAAGCCATGAACATCGTTGTCGAGCAGGACCATCGGTTGGCTCGCCAGATCGGGGAGACGATCGACCTGCGCCGGCGGGCGGCCCGAGAGGCGCTGGCCGAAGCCGCGCAGGTGGTTCGCTAACCCAGCTGCTCTACCAGCCGGTCCAGAAAGACGGTGTGGCCGTTGAGCAGTTTGGCCCGTGCCTGCTCTATCGGCAGCCAGGCCACCCGGTCGAGCTCGGGAAATTCCCGCAGCCGCCCGGAGCCCCGCGGCCACTCGAGGGTGAAGGTGTTGCTGCAGAACCCGGCCAGGTCGAGGTCGGCTCCGACGGCGAACACGGTGAGCACCTTGCTGCTGGGCTGCCTGGCCGAGCCGAGATCCAGGCGCGGACCCTCCGGCGCCGGGCAGCCCAGTTCCTCGGCGAACTCGCGTCGCGCCGCCGCCCACGGATCCTCCCCGGAGGCGTACTCGCCCTTGGGAATCGACCAGGCGCCGTCATCCTTGCGGGCCCAGAACGGCCCGCCGGGATGGCCGATGAGAACCTCCAGCGCCGCACCGGCGCCGCGGTAGAGCAGCAGACCCGCGCTCAGTGCCGGCACAAGCCTCAGCCGGAGCCCGGATCGGTGGCCTCCCGCATGGCCTCGGCCAGCGCCGCGGCCCGCCGGTCGGTCAGCACATCCTCGTTCAGCATCTGCTGACCGTCCGGGCCGGCCAGCGGCACCCGCCAGTTCGGGTACTCGTCGGTGGTGCCGGGCTGGTTCTGGGTGCGGCGCTCGCCGACCGCGTCGGTCAGCGCCAGCGCCAGCAGCCGCGACCGGGTGCGGCCCAGATAGCGGTACAGCGCAACCGTCACGTCCTCTTCGTCGGCCTCGGCTCCGAGCAGCCCGACCCGGCGCAACTCGGCCAGCCAGGCCTCCTGCTCGGCCTGGTCGTCGGCCAGTTCCTCCTCGGCCGGCCGGGTGAGCAGCCCGAGCTCGTGGCGCAGCCTGACGTGGGCGCCCTCCAGGTAACCGGGGGTGGGCGGCAGGTCGTGGGTGGTCACCGAGGACAGGCACAGCTCCCGCCAGCGCTCGGCCTCCAGTGGCCCGCCGTGGCCGTCGCGGTCGAGCTCGAACCACAGGATCGAGGTGCCCAGCAGTCCGCGGTCGCGCAGGTAGTCGCGCACCCAGGGCTCGACGGTGCCCAGGTCCTCTCCGACCACCACCGCACCGGCCCGGTGCGCCTCCAGCGCGACGATGCCGATCATGGCGTCGTGGTTGTAGCGGACGTAGGTGCCCTTGGTGGGTAGCTCGCCGTCGGGGACCCACCACAGCCGGAACAATCCGATGACGTGGTCGATCCGCACGCCGCCGGCATGGCGCAGGATCGCCTCGATCAGGGCCCGGAACGGTTGGTAGCCAAGCTCTTCGAGCCGGTCGGGCCGCCATGGCGGCTGGGACCAGTCCTGGCCCAGCTGATTGAACTCATCCGGCGGGGCACCGGCGGTCACGCCCTGGGCCAGCACGTCCTGCAGCGACCACGCGTCGGCGCCGTTCGGGTGGACTCCGACGGCGAGGTCGTGCATGATGCCCAGCGGCATCCCGGTCCGCAGCGCCTGGGATTGCGCTGCGGCCAGCTGGTCGTCGAGCTGCCACTGCATCCAGCGGTGGAACTCCACCGCGCGGTGGTGCCGATCGGCGAACTCGGCGACCTCGGGACTGGCCGGATTCTGCAGTCCCGCAGGCCATGTGCGCCAGTCGTTGCCGTGTTCCTCGGCCAGCGCGCACCAGGTCGCGAAGTCGTCGAGTGCGGTGCCCTCCCGCTCTTTGAACGCCTCGAACGCCAATTGGCGGCCGGCCGAGCGGGCCACCTCGTACACCTTGTACAGCGCTGAGCGCTTGGCGGCCCAGACCGCATCGCGGTCGATGATGTCGGATGCGGCGGCATGGGACTGCAGTGCGGTCCGCAGTTTCGCGATCTTGCCGCGGCCGCGCACGAACGCGAACTCCGGTATGGCCTCCACGCGCAGATAGAGCGGGCTGACGAATCGCCGCGAGGTGGGCAGGTAGGGGGACGGCTCCATCGGCTTTCCGGGGGCCGCCGCGTGCAGCGGATTGATCAGGACATAGCCGGCGCGGTGCCGCGAACCCGCCCAGACCGCCAGGTCCGCGAGATCAGTGAGGTCGCCGAAACCCCAGGATCCCCGCGATCGCACGCTGTAGAGCTGAGTCGCCAGGCCCCAGACCCGCCGGGCTCCCATCCGGGCCGGCAGGCCCAGCCACGACGGGGTGACGATCAGCGGGGCCTCGGCTTCGAAGTTCCCCGAGCGCAGGTGCACCCGGTGGTATCCGAGCGGAAGATCGCCCGGCAGCACGAAGGTGGCCTCACCGACGAGCCTGCCCTCGAGCGGAAACGGGGGAGTGAAGTTGTCGGCCTGGCGCAGGCCGGCGCGGACCGTGCCGTCCTCCAGGCGCACCCACACCTGGGCCGGAGCGCCGTGGTCGACGTGAACCCAGAACGCGGTGTCGCTGCCCGAGCGCGCGACGATGGTCGGCGGCAACGCCCGTGCCCAGTGCCGCCGGTCCTGCTCGGCCAGCGCCGCGGCGCGCTCCTCGGCGGTCCCGGCGGGCACCCCGAGGGCGGCCAGGGCCGCAACGATGGTCCGCTCCTCGACGGCGACCCGGGTCCCGGTCCAGTCCTCGTACGCGGCCGCCACTCCGAGCCGGTGGGCGAGTGCGGCCAGTGCCGGGTCGGTCATGACGGTCATCTTGCTCTGTCGCCGGCATCCGCGGCGCGGTTCGGGGTCAGCCTGCCGAGCCGGACAACTCGACGGTCAGCACCCCGGCGATGATCAGCGCGATGCCGGCCAACATCGTCGGGGTCAGCGGCTCGGCGAACAGGAATCTGGCCGACAGTGCGACCAGCGCCACGCCGCACGCCGACCAGACGCCGTAGGCGATGCCGACCGGCATGCCCAGCGCCAGGGTCCAGGAGATCAGCGCGAAGGACAGCACATAGCCGATCACGACGGGGGCGATCCACGCCCGCTTGCGGAATCCGTCGGAGGCCCGCATCCCCAGCGTGGAGAGCACCTCCAGCAGGATGCCGCCGCCCAGCGTCAGCCACATCATGACTCGGCCGCCGGGCGCGGCATCGCCGGGTGCGAACCCAGCTCGACCATCAGCACCCCCGCGATGATCAACCCGATGCCGGCCATGACCGGTGCGGTGAACGGCTCGCCGAAAACCGCCGAGGCGAGCACGGCGGTCAGGGCGGTCCCCGACGCGGCCCAGATCCCGTAGGCAACGCCCACCGGCACCCCCGCGCGAAGCACCCTGGTCAGCAGCGCGAAGGAGGCGGAGTAACCGGCCACCACCAGTACGATCCACAGCCGCTGGTCCTGAAACGCGCGCAGCGCGAGTGTCCCGGTAACCTCGGTGGCGATCGCCCCGGCCAGCAGCGCCCATCTCCGCATGGTTGTCGACGATAGCGACGCGGCGGCCGGACTAAGCTTCCTCTCGGGAGGTGTCAGGTGGACCGAATCGCCGACGTGGTGTCCGTCCTTCCGCCGCCGATGCGCGATCCGGTGCTGTTCGCCGTTCCCGTCTTCCTGCTGCTGCTGGCCATCGAGTGGACCGCCGCGCGCCGACTCGAGCACGTCGGCCCCGCGCCCGGGACCGAACCCGGCCGGCCCGCATCGGGGGCCTACCTGGGCCGTGACGCGCGGGCCTCGATCCTGATGGGCCTGGTGTCGGTCGCCACGATGGGTTTCTGGAAGTTCCTGGGTCTGCTGGGCTATGGCGCGCTGTACGCCTACGTCGCACCATGGCATCTCTCGGCGCGGCAGTGGTACACCTGGGTGATCGCGATCGTGGGGGTGGACGTGCTGTTCTACGCCTACCATCGCATCGCCCACCGGGTCCGGCTGATCTGGGCCACCCACCAGGCGCACCACTCCAGCCGGTACTTCAACTTCGCCACCGCGCTGCGCCAGAAGTGGAACAACAGCGGGGAACTGATCATGTGGATTCCGTTGCCGCTGCTGGGCGTTCCGCCGTGGATGGTGTTCACCAGCTTCTCGATAAGCCTGGTCTACCAGTTCTGGATCCACACCGAGCGGATCGGCACCCTGCCGCGTCCGATCGAGTTCGTCTTCAACACTCCGTCCCACCACCGGGTGCACCATGGGACCGACGCGATGTACCTGGACCGCAACTACGGCGGCATCCTGATCATCTGGGACCGGCTGTTCGGATCATTTCAACCCGAGTCGGTCCGGCCGCACTACGGCCTGACCAAGCAGGTGAACACGTTCGACATCTGGAAGCTGGAGACCCACGAGTACCTGGCGATCGCGCGCGACGTGCGCTCGGCCACCGGATGGCGAGACCGGCTCGGATACGTCTTCGGCCCGCCCGGATGGGAACCGGTGCACCGGAGCACCTCCGCCGCCTCCAGAGAATTCGTCGCGAAAGGCTAGGAGCGTTGGACGTCAACGAGACATTGCTGCCCGGCGTCGGGCTGCGCTACGAGTTCGACAACGCCGACGGCGATCGCATCGGGGTGATCGCCCACCGCAAGGGCGACTTCGAGGTCCTGGTGTACCAGGCCGCAGACCGCGACACCGGAAGACGGGTGTTCCGGCTCACCGATCGGGAAGCCGAGACGCTGGCGCAGATACTCGGCGCCCCGCGGATGGTGGAGAGCTATGCCGACCTGACCAGGGAGGTGCCCGGACTGGAAGCCGGACAGGTCGGGGTCGGAGCGCACTCGCCGTTCGTCGGGCGACCGCTGGGCGACACCAAGACGCGCACCCGTACCGGCGCCTCGATCGTGGCGATCGTCCGTGACGACGAAGTGCTGGCCTCGCCGGGGCCCGAGGAGATGCTGCGCGACGGGGACGTTCTGGTGGTGATCGGCACCGCCGACGGGATCGCGGCGGCGCGGCTCATCGTCGAACAAGGCTGAGCCGGTGGAGATTTCGGCGCCGCTGCTGCTCGAGCTAGGCGCCATCCTGATCGTGCTGACCGTCCTGGGCTCGCTGGCCCGGCGTTACGGGCTGTCGCCGATCCCGCTGTACCTGCTGACCGGTCTGGTCCTCGGCACCGGCGGGGTCGCGCCGGTGGATGCGGCCGCCGACTTCGTCGAGACCGGCGCGTCGATCGGGGTCGTGCTGCTGCTGCTGACCCTCGGGCTGGAATTCTCCGTCGGCGAGTTCTCCGAGTCACTGCGCCGCCACCTTCCATCGGCAGCCGTGGATCTGGTGCTCAACGCCGTCCCCGGGGCCATCGCGGGGTGGCTGCTCGGCCTTGACGCGGTCGGCATCGTGGCGCTGGCCGGTATCACCTACATCTCATCTTCCGGTGTGATCGCACGCCTGCTCAGTGACCTCGACCGGCTCGGGAACCGGGAGACCCCGGCGGTGCTGTCGGTACTGGTGCTCGAGGACTTCGCGATGGCCGCCTACCTGCCGGTGCTGACGGTGCTGGCCTCGGGAGGCACCGCGGCCGAAGCGCTGATCTGGACGGCGGTGGCGCTGGGCGCGCTGGCACTGGCCTTCCTGGTGTCTTTCCGCTGGGGCCACCGGGTGGGCCAGGTGCTCGGCCACCCCGAGGACGAGCAGCTGCTGCTGCGCATCCTCGGACTGACGCTGATCGTCGCCGCGGTCGCCGAGCAACTGCACGCATCAGCCGCGGTGGGTGCGTTCCTGGTCGGGCTCACCCTGACCGGGCCGACCGCCGAGCGCGCCCGCACGGTGCTGTCGCCGCTGCGCGACCTGTTCGCGGCGGTGTTCTTCGTCGCGATCGGCCTGACGGTGGCGCCGGCCGACCTGCTGCCGATGCTGCCGGTCGCCCTGGCGCTGGCGGCGGTGACCGCGTTGACCAAGGTGATAAGCGGCGCCTACGCGGCCCGGCGCGAGGGTGCGGCGCGGCGCGGGCAGCGCAGGGCCGGGACCGCCCTGATCGCACGGGGAGAGTTCTCGCTGGTGATCATCGGACTGGCCGGGGCCGGCGCCGGGATACTCAGCGCCGTGGCCACCCCCTACGTCTTCATCCTGGCGTTCGCCGGACCCGTGCTCACCCGGTTCGTCCGGTGAACCCGGAAGCAGCACAATAGGAGAGAAATGAGAACGGTGCCGACGGTCTTCGACAGTGACGTCGACCAACGCCTGATCACGGCCGCGCTGGAGCCGTCGGTGGTCGGGTCGATGTGGCTGGACCCCGAGGTGGTGGGACCCCGGCCGGTATTTCCGGCGCTGTCCGGTCCGCTGCACTGTGACCTGCTCGTGGTCGGAGGCGGATACACCGGGCTGTGGACCGCCCTGCACGCCGCCGAGCGCAACCCGGGAGAGACGGTCGCGCTGATCGAGGGCTCCCGGCTGGGCTGGGCGGCATCCGGGCGCAACGGCGGCTTCGTCGACGCCAGTCTCACCCACGGCGCGCACAACGGAAAATCGCGCTGGCCCAACGAGTTCTGCCAACTCGAGAGGCTGGGCATGGAAAACCTCGACGGAATGCAGGCCGAGATCGAGGCCTGCGGAATGAACGTCGGGTGGGAACGAACCGGAATGCTGACCGTGGCCACCGAACCGCACCAGGTCACCTGGCTGGAGGAGATGGCCGGCGACGGCCAGGGCCGCTTCCTCGGCGAGGCCGAGGTTCGTGCCCGGGTCGACTCGCCGACCTACCGGGCCGCCGTGTTCGAGTCGGAGTCCTGCGCGATCGTGCACCCGTCGCGACTCGTGTTCGAACTGGCCAGGGTCTGCGCGGAACGCGGGGTGCGGATTCTCGAGAACACCACCGCCGTCGCCGTCCGGCGGGAATCAGGCTCGGTCAGGGTCACCACCACCGGCGGCGTCGTCAGGGCGCGGCGTGTTGTGCTGGCCACCAACGTCTTTCCCAGCCTGCTCCGGCGCAACCGGCTCTACACGGTTCCGGTCTACGACTACGTGCTGGCCACCGAGCCGCTCACCGACGCGCAACTGGGCCGGATCGGCTGGCAGGGGCGGGAGGGGATCAGCGACAGCGCGAACCAGTTCCACTACTACCGGTTGTCGGCCGACAACCGGATCGTCTGGGGCGGATACGATGCGGTGTACCACTACGGCCGGCGGGTCGATTCGCGTCGCGAGGAACGCCCGGAGTCGTTCCGCAAGCTGGCGGCGCACTTCTTCATCACCTTCCCGCAACTGCGCGACGTCCGCTTCAGCCACCGGTGGGCCGGACCCATCGACACCAACACCCGGTTCTGCGCGCACTGGGGTCAGGCGGGCGGCGGGCGCATCGCCTACGTCAACGGTTTCACCGGTCTGGGTGTGGCGGCAACCCGGTTCGCCGCCGACGTCTGCCTGGACCTGCTGGACGGGCGTCCCACCGAACGGACCCAGCTCGAGATGGTCCGCCGCAAGCCGCTGCCGTTCCCGCCCGAGCCGATGGCCAGCTTCGGCATCCAGGCGACCCGGTGGTCACTGAACCGTGCCGACCACCACGCCGGAAGGCGAAACCTGCTGTTGCGCACCCTCGACCGCCTGGGCCTGGGCTTCGATTCATAGTGCCGTCGGGTACTGGTGGCGCCGGGACGGTTGGTATTGCCCACCCGGCGGCTGACCGCCGGGATTTTCCAGTAGGCTCGCGGACGCCCGCCCGCGCCGTGGGCGGCCTACAGGAGGTAGAAACAGTCGTGGGAGACACACTCAACGCAGGACAGCAGCTGGGCAGAGGCGCCTCGCTCACATCCAGCAATGGGGCTTACACCCTGACGCTGCAGGACGACGGCAACCTCGTCCTGGCCGCGCGCGGGGAGGCCGTCTGGGCCACCGGTACCGACAACCAGGGCGCGGACCGGGCCGAGGTGCAGTCGGACGGCAACTTCGTCATCTACGCCGGCGACAAGCCGGTCTGGCACACCGACACCAAAGGCAAGAAGGACGTCCGGCTGGTCCTGCAGGACGACCGCAACGTCGTGCTGTACTCGGCGGACGGAGCCGCCTGGTCGTCGCGCACCGAGACCGACGCTCCGCCGCCGCCGGTGGTCGAGGCCGAGGTCGCCCCGGTGGCCAACGAGGTGCGCACCCACACCGTGGTTGCCGGCGACACCCTGTTCAACATCGCCAAGCAGTACCTCGGCGACGGCAACCGCTACATGGAGCTGGCCAAGGCCAACAACATCCCCAATCCGGACCACATCGAGGTCGGGCAGGTCATCTCCATCCCCTGAACTGGGGCTTAGGGAATTTCGCCGGCACCCCGGACGGCGACCGGCGAGGATCGCGGTAAAGAGTCGGTAACGATCTTCCATCGGAGCCGATACACAGCTCATACGCTGTTGCGATCCTCCGAACGGGTCGCTGACCGGATCGAGGTGAGTGGTGGGCGGTTTCCCGCGAGCCATCGTCCTCGCCGCGGCGGCCGGAGCAGCGTTGACCGGTCTGGCTCCGGCCGCCGCGTCGGACACCGGGGTCGAGGTATTTCCCGGCATGGAGATCCGCCAGGGCACCACCGTGTGCACCCTGGGTTTCATCGACCCCGTCGCCCGGATCGGGTACTCCGCCGGCCACTGCCGCGGAAGCGACTCGGTGACCGACCGGGACGGCCGGGTCGTCGGCGTCGTCGTCGCCGCCCGGGACAACACCCCCAACGGTGCCGTGGTGCGTACCGACGAGGTGATCACCGACTACGAGACGATCGCGCTCGCGCGGGGCGTGACCGTCAACCCGATCCTGCCCGGCGGCCGCCGACTGGTGGTCGACCCAGTGGCGCAATTGGTTCCCGGCCAGCCGATCTGCCATTTCGGGGTGGTGACCGGCGAGAGTTGCGGTTCGGTGGAGCGGGTCAACAACGGCTGGTTCACCATGACCAACGGCGTCGTCAGTCAGCGGGGCGACTCCGGCGGGCCGGTCTACACCCTGGCCGCGGACGGCACCGCGGTGATGGCCGGGCTTTTCAACAGCACCTGGGGCCAGCTGCCGGCGGCGGTGTCCTGGCAGGCCACCGGACAGCAGGTCCGCGCGGACAACGCCGCGGCCGTCCTCAACGTCGCCGCCACCGGTAACTAGAACACGTTCTAGCCAGCCGGGCGCACCGGCGATATTCTCGTGCCCATGAGCGGGCTGGACGTTCCGGCCACGATCGACGCTTCCGAGGTGACCGACTGGTCCGACGACGTCGACGTCGTGGTGATCGGTTTCGGTATCGGCGGGGGGTGCGCGGCGGTCACGGCCGCCGCCGCCGGGGCGCGGGTTCTGGTCCTCGAGCGAGCCGCGGTGGCAGGCGGTACCACCGCTCTGGCCGGCGGCCATTTCTACCTCGGCGGGGGCACGGCCGTCCAGCAGGCGACCGGCCACCCGGACAGCCCCGGGGAGATGTACAAATACCTCGTCGCGATGTCGAGGGAACCCGAGCACGACAAGATCCGCGTCTACTGCGAAGGCAGCGTCGAGCACTTCAACTGGCTTGAAGAGCTCGGTGTGCATTTCGAACGCAGCTACTACCCGGAGAAGGCGGTGATCCAGCCCGGCACCGAGGGTCTGATGTACACCGGCAACGAAAAGGTCTGGCCCTTCAAGGATCTCGCGGTGCCGGCGCCGCGCGGGCACAAGGTCCCGGTGCCCGGCGACACCCGGGGCGCGGCCATGGTGATAGACCTACTGCTCAAGCGAGCCGCTGAGCTCGGTGTGCAGATCCGCTACGAGACCGGCGCGACGCAGCTGATCGTGCACGACGGTGCGGTTAACGGGGTCCGCTGGCGGCGATTCGCCGAGACCGGTTCGGTGCGCGCCGGATCGGTGGTGATCGCTGCGGGCGGGTTCGTGATGAACTCCGACATGGTGGCCGCCAACACCCCCAAACTGGCGGAGAAGCCTTTCGTCCTCGGCAACACCTACGACGACGGACTGGGCATCCGGCTCGGTGTCTCGGCGGGCGGGGCCACCAAACACATGGATCAGGCCTTCATCACGGCTCCGGCCTACCCGCCGGCGATCCTGCTGACCGGAGTGATCGTCAACAGACTGGGCAGGCGGTTCGTCGCCGAGGACTCCTACCATTCCCGCACTTCGGGTTTCGTGATGGACCAGCCCGACAGCGTGGCGTACCTGATCGTCGACGAGGCGCACCTGCAGCGTCCGGAGTTCCCACTGATCAAATTCATCGACGGCTGGGAGACCGTCGAGGAGATGGAGTCCTCGCTGGGCATCCCGGCCGGAAGTCTGGTCGAGACGCTGAACCGCTACAACACCTACGCGGCCAGGGGGGAGGATCCCGACTTCCACAAGCAGCCGGAGTTCCTCGCCCCGCAGGACCGCGGACCGTGGGCGGCTTTCGACCTGTCGCTGGGCAAGGCCATGTACTCCGGCTTCACCGTGGGTGGACTGGCCACCGGTGTCGACGGCCAGGTGCTGCGGGAGGACGGCAGCGTCGTCCCGGGTCTGTACGCCGCCGGGGCGTGTGCCTCCAATCTCGCCCAGGACGGCAAAGGTTATTCCAGCGGAACGCAATTGGGGTCGGGGTCGTTCTTCGGTCGCCGCGCCGGAGCGCATGCGGCGCAGTGGGCGGGGGCGCTCGGCGAAGGGTTCGGCCGGCGTCGGGCCTAGAGCCCGACCGGTTCGGGGTTTCGGTCCAGTTCCCAGCTGCCGTCACCGAGCAGCCGCAGGTGGTGGTCGTGGTGCTGCTCGACCGTCGCGCGGTGGGTCACCGAGACGACGATGCTGCGCGGGAGTCGCTCCCGCAGCATCCGGTAGATGGCGAACTCCTGGCCCTCGTCGATGGCGGAGGTGGACTCGTCGAGGAAGATGACCCTGGGTTTCTGCAGCAGCACCCGGGCGAAGGAGATCCGCTGCTGCTCGCCCGGGGAGAGCACTTTGGTCCAGTCCTGGACCTCGTTGAGCCGTCCGCCCAGGTGGCCCAGGGCGACGGCGTCGAGTGCGGAGACGAGATCCTCGTCGGCGATGGTGCACTCCCGGTCCGGGTAGGACAGCACCGCCCGCAGGTCCCCGAGCGGCAGGTAGGGGACCTGGGACAGGAACATGGCGTCTCCGTCTCCGTCGGGCCGGCTCACGGTCCCGCTGGCGTACGGCCACAATCGCGCGATGCTGCGCAGCAGGGTGGTGCGTCCGCATCCCGACGTCCCGGTTATCACCAGGGAATCGCCGGGCTCCAGTCGCAGGTTCAGCCCGTGCAGCAACTGGCGGCCCTGCGGGTTGCGGACCTCGACGTCGCGTAACTCGATCGACCCGTCGTGGCTCTGCTCGGCGGTCAGCCTGGGCAGCGCCCGCGCCTGTTCGTCGGCGGTGACCAGACCGTCGAGGCGGATGATGGTGGCGCGGTAGGCGGCGAACGAGTCGTAGACGGAGCGGAAGAAGGACAGCGAGTCGTGGACGCTGTTGAACGCGCTGGCCGACTGGGTGACGTCGCCGAACGTGATCTGGCGGCTGAAGAGCCGCTGCGCCTGCACGATCAGCGGCAGGGGATTGATGAACTGGGTGATCGACTGGTTCCAGCCGAGCAGGGCCAGGGTGCGCAGCACGTACCCGCGATAGTTGGAGATCACCGCGGCGAAACGCGCGCGCAGAACTGACTTTTCGGCGCCCTCACCGCGGTAGAAGCTGATCGACTCGGCGGCGTCGCGCATCCGGACCAACGCGTACCGGAATGCGGCGTTGGTCAGTTCGTTGCGGAAGCTGAAGCGGATCAGGGGCCGCCCGATCCAGAAGGCGACGACGGTGGTGGCGAACACGTACGCCAGGGCGATCCAGAACAGCGCGTGGTTGAGGGTGAACCCCAGGAAGGTCAGCGGGCCGGACAGATTCCACAGGATGGGCGTGAAGGCCACCACCGACACCATCGCGTTGATCGCCCCGAACAGCAGCGTGGTCGTGGTTCCCACCGTCGGGGTGTTGGCGCCCGTTCCGGTGCCCGCGGTGAACGCGTCGATGTCGAGTTGGATGCGCTGGTCGGGGTTGTCGACCGGGTTGTCCAGGAACCGCCCGCGGTAGAACGACTCGTCGTCGAGCCAGTCCCCGGTGAGCCGGTCGGTCAGCCACACCCGCCAGCGGATGATGAAGTGCTGAGTCAGGTAGATGTCGATCAGCTGCCGCCCCACATACGCCGCGGCGATCAGGGCGAAGGTGATGATCGCGGTCCAGAATCCGCGGACGCCGGACTCCCGCACCGCCTCGTCGCCCGCCCCGGCCCCCTCGAAGGCCACCTGCAGCGAGGAGTACAGGTCGTTGGCCTGGTAGCTCAGCAGGACCTGCAGGCGCACCGCGATGAGCGTCGTGAACAGCAGCACGCCCAGCCACAGCCAGACCCTGAGGCTGCCGGGGCCGCGGAAGTACCCGCCGGTCACCCGCCAGAACTGCCGGCCCCATCCGGTGTAGCGGGCCAGCAGTACCAGTGCGACGACCGTCGCGGCGGCGGTGATCAGCCAAGCCTTGCCCGTCCACAGCAACGACTGCGGGATCTCATGCGCCCAGTCCAGCGAGGGCTCGTACATCTCCATGGCCGTCCACCTCCGCGGCCCAGCATGGCAGCAACTCCCGGGGCGTCCGGGCCGATTGACGGACCCGGGCTCAGACGGTGGCGGGCTCCGGCCCGCGGACCGGGCCGAGCCGCCACTCGCCCTCTCCGAGCAGTTCCAGATGCTGTTGGTGGTAGGTGTCGACGGCGGGCCGGTGGCTCACGCTGACCACGATGGTGTCCGGTAGTTCGGTGCGGACCAGGTCGTAGACGGCGTATTCGAGCCCCTCGTCGAGTGCCGAGGTGGCCTCGTCGAGAAACACCGCCTTCGGCTTGGTGAGCAGGATCCTGGCGAAGGCGATCCGCTGCTGCTCGCCCGGCGAGAGTACCTTGGCCCAGTCCTCGTCGTCGTTGAGCCGTGCCGTCAGATGCGTCAGCGCCACCTTAGACAGCGTCCGCTGGAGCTCCTCGTCGGGGACGTCCCCGGACGCGGCGGGGTAGGACAGCACCGTCCGCAGGTCGCCGAGCGGCACATACGGCATCTGTGAGAGGAACATCGTGTCGTGGTCACCGAGCGGCCGCGACACCGATCCACTGGTGTAGGGCCACATCTCCGCCACACTGCGCAGCAGGGTGGTCTTCCCGGTGCCGGAGCGACCGGTGACCACCAGGCTCTCGCCGGGCTCAAGGCGCAGGTCCAGCGGGTCCACCAGCTGGCCGCCGCTGGGGGTGCGGACTTCGACGCGGCGCAGTTCGACCGAGCCGTCGGCGCTGGGCAGGGTCTGCAGACTCGGCATGTCGCGGGCGTCGGCGTTGGCCTCGACGAGTCCGTGCAGACGGATGATCGCCGCGCGATAGGCGGCGAACTGGTCGTAGGCGTTGCGGAAGAACGACAGCGAGTCGCTGATGTTGGAGAAGGCACTGGCCGACTGAGTGACATCGCCGAAGTCCATTTCGCCCTTGAAAAGCCTTGGCGCCTGGACGATCAGCGGCAGCGGGGTGATGATCTGGCTCATCGCCAGGTTCCACCCGGTGAACCCCAGCGTGCGCCGGACGAAGGCGCGGTAGTTGGAGATGATCGACATGAACCGGGTGTTCAGGATCTTTCGCTCGGTGTTCTCGCCGCGGTAGAAGCCGACCGCCTCGGCCGCGTCACGCAAGCGGACCAGTGCGTAACGGAAGGCGGCGTTGGTCAACTCGTTTCGGAAACTCAGCCGGATCAGCGGCCGGCCGATCCAGAAGGCCACGACGGTAGCGAAGAACACATAGATGAACGCCACCCAGAACAGTGCCCGGGGCAGGGTGACGCCGAACAGCGTGACCGGACCCGACAGGTTCCACAGGATCGGTATGAAGGCGAACACCGTGCACACCGATGAGATGGATCCGAACAGGAGTATCGAACCGGTTCCGACCGTCGGGGAGTTCGGCGACGCGCCGACACCGGTGGTGAAGACGTCGACGTCCTGCTGGATGCGCTGGTCGGGGTTGTCGGTGTTGTTGTCGGTGAACCGGCCGCGGTAGTAGGCGTGATCGCCGAGCCAGTCGCTGGTGAGGCGGTCGGTCAGCCAGGTGCGCCAGCGGATGATGAAGCGCTGGGTGAGGTAGATGTCGAGCATCACCTGGCTGATGTAGATCGTCGCCAGGATGCCGAAAATACCCAGGGCCACCCAGAAACCGTGGATCGCGTCGTCGCGGATCACGTCCTCGTTGGCGCTGGTGGCCTCGAAGGCGATCTGCAGCGAGGTGTACAGGTCGTTGCTGAAAAAGCTGAGCAGCACGTTGATCCGCACCGAGATCATCACCGACAGCAGCAGCACCGCCAGCCAGATCCAGACCTTCACCGACCCGCGGCCTTTGAAGTAGTCGCCGGTGATGCGCCAGTACTGCCTTCCCCACACGGTGAACCTGGACAGCAGGAAGAGCACGATCAGCGTGGCCACCGCCGCGATCGCCCAGTACCGCAGGATCCACAGCAGGGACGGGACGAGTTCGTGCCCCCAGTCCATTGACGGCTTGTAGGGCTCCAACGCGCTCTCCTCCCGGCGGCGGCTCATCCGGTCGCGGGTATACCGCTGTCCTCGGCGAAAGCTACCGCAGCACCGGCGCACGGCACCACGTCCACTCCGCTGGACCCGCTGGACGGGCCCGCCCGGGACAGGGTCACACTGGTTAGGCTCGGCTGATGGAGAACAGCGTCCATGCCGGCCGGCTGATCGCCCGCAGGCTCAAGGCAAGCGGCATCGACACCATGTTCACGCTCTCCGGCGGCCACCTGTTCTCCATCTACGACGGCTGCCGCAGCGAGGGCATCCGGCTGATCGACACCCGCCACGAGCAGACCGCGGCGTTCGCTGCCGAAGGCTGGTCGAAGGTCACCCGTGTCCCGGGGGTGGTGGCGCTGACCGCCGGCCCCGGTGTCACCAACGGGATGAGCGCGATGGCCGCCGCCGGCCAGAACCAGTCACCGATGCTGGTGCTCGGCGGTCGCGCCCCGGCGCTGCGCTGGGGAATGGGCTCGCTTCAGGAGATCGACCACGTGCCCTTCGTGGCACCGCTGACCCGCTACGCGGTGACCGCGCAGTCCGCCGCGGCGGTGGGAGACCGCGTCGACGACGCGCTGCGGGCCGCCGTCGGCGCCCCGTCGGGAGTGGCGTTCGTGGATTTCCCGATGGACCACGTATTCGGCGAGGCCACCGACCGCGGCGAGCCCGGCGCGCTGTCGGAACTGCCGGCGCAGCCGCACGCGGACGGTGACATGCTCGACCGCGCCGTCCGGCTGCTGTCGGGCGCGCAACGGCCGGTGATCATGGCCGGCACCAACGTGTGGTGGGGCCGCGCAGAGAGGGAACTGCTGCACCTGGCCGAGAAACTGCGAATCCCGGTGCTGGCCAACGGAATGGCGCGCGGGATCGTCGGCGCCGACCACGACGTGGCGTTCTCCCGGGCCCGGTCGGCCGCCCTTTCGCAAGCCGACGTGGCTCTGGTGGTCGGCGTGCCGATGGACTTCCGGCTCGGGTTCGGCGGGGTGTTCGGCGCGCAGACCGAACTTGTCGTCGCGGATCGCTGCCGGCCGGGCCGGGAGCATCCGCGCTCGGTGGCCGCGGCGCTCTACGGCGACCTGGCAGTCACGCTGGCCGCGCTCGCCGAAGCGCGCGCAACCGAGCACGAGGACTGGATCGGCGGGTTGCGCACCATCGAGACCGAGGCCCGCGCCGCCGAAGCCGGCGAACTGGCCGACGACCGCACCCCGCTGCACCCGATGCGGGTCTACGCCGAACTGGCCCCGCTGCTCGACCGCGATGCGATCATCGTCGTCGACGGCGGCGACTTCGGCTCCTACGCAGGCCGGGTGATCGACAGCTACGTCGCGGGCGCCTGGCTGGACAGCGGCCCGTTCGGCTGCCTGGGTTCGGGACCTGGATACGCCCTGGCCGCCAAGCTGGCCCGGCCGGACCGGCAGGTGGTCCTGCTGCAGGGCGACGGCGCCTTCGGGTTCTCGGGCATGGAGTGGGACACCCTGGTGCGACACGGGGTCCATGTGGTGTCGGTGATCGGCAACAACGGCATCTGGGCGCTGGAGAAGCACCCGATGGAGGCGCTGTACGGGTACTCGGTGGTAGCCGACCTGCTGCCCGGCACCCGTTACGACGAAGTGGTGCGCGCGCTGGGCGGGCACGGTGAGTTCGTCACAGCCCCGGGCGAACTGCGCCCGGCGCTGCGGCGGGCCTTCGAGTGCGGCCTGCCGGCCGTGGTCAACACGCTGACCGACCCCGCGGTGGCCTACCCGCGCAGGTCGAATCTGGCCTGAGGCCGCCGGGTACCGTTGACGGCGTGGCACGAAGCTCGTCGAAGACACCCAAATCCACCCCCGCCGGCCAGGGCCGGGTAAGCCGCGGTTTCTGGCGGCTGCTCGGCGCGTCCACCGAGAGGGTCGAGGCCCAGGGCATGTCCGAGGTGCAGGCCTCGGCGCAGTTCGACGAGAAAGCCGCTGCCCTCGACGACGAGCAACTGGCCAGGGCCGCGCAGCTGCTGGATCTCGGCGGTCTGGCCGACTCTCCCGACGTCCCCCAGTTCCTGGCCGTCGCGCGGGCGGCCGCCGAGCGCGCCACCGGCCTGCGCCCTTTCTACGTTCAGTTACTCGGCGCGCTCCGGATGATGGCCGGCGACGTGATCGAAATGGGAACGGGCGAGGGCAAGACGCTGTCCGGCGCCATCGCCGCGGCGGGCTACGCGCTGTCGGGCCGGCGGGTGCACGTGGTCACCATCAACGACTACCTGGCCCGTCGCGACGCCGAGTGGATGGGACCGCTGATCGAGGCGCTGGGCTGCACGGTCGGGTGGATCACCGAGGACTCCACCCGCGAGCAGCGGCGCGCCGCCTACCGGTGCGACGTCACCTACGCATCGGTCAACGAGATCGGCTTCGACCTGCTGCGTGACCAGCTGGTCGTCGACGTCGCCGACCTCGTCTCACCCGATCCCGACGTCGCCCTCATCGACGAGGCGGACTCCGTTCTGGTCGACGAGGCGCTGGTGCCGCTGGTTCTGGCGGGTACCTCTCACCGCGAGACGCCCAAGCTCGAAATCGTCCGGCTGGTCGGCGATCTGGTCGCCGACCCCGACGCGGACAGGTACTTCGCCACCGATGACGACAACCGCAACGTTCACCTCACCGAGGCCGGGGCGCAGAAGGTGGAGCGTGCACTCGGCGGCATCGACCTGTACTCCGAGGAACACGTGGGCACCACGCTGACCGAGGTCAACGTCGCCCTGCACGCCCACGTGCTGTTGCAGCGCGACGTGCACTACATCGTCCGCGACGGCGCGGTCCAGCTG
>NZ_JBJTJF010000091.1:0-3969 GCF_046095365.1 Mycobacterium sp. | reverse complement strand
GATCGCCCCGGCGTCCTGCTTGGGCCCGCCGTTGACGCTCACCTTGACGTAGGCGTTCGGCGCGCCGGCCAGCGAGACCCGGGTGGGGAACAGGTTGGGCCCGAGGATCATGTAGCCGCCCAGGCCGAACGGGTAGGCGCTCTGGTGGACCAGCACGCCGTCGGCCAGTTCGCCGGGCATTGCGGCGGTGGGGATCGGCGACGGGCCTGGTCCGGCGGTGTTGGCGCCGATCCCGAGGATTCCGTCGGCGCCCCAGGCGAAGAAGTCCTTGAAGTCCTGGACGCTGTCGGGGTACTCGTCGTTGTCGGTGACGACGTTGACCGGAGCGGTGCCCACCGCGCCGTCGCCGAGATCCACGGTCGTGTTGTAGGTGACGTAGTGGTAGCACAGGCCGCCGCTGAAGCAACTGTTGCCGTCGCCGATCTGCGGGCCCAGGCCTGAGGTGGGTACCTTGTCCGGCGTGGTCACCAGGCCCGAGGCCCCGGTGTCGACCAGCAGGGTGGCCCTGGTGCCACCGTTGATCCTGGCTTTCACGACCGGCTCGGTGCCTGCCTTGATGGTCACCGGAACCTTGGCGTACACCTTTCCGTTCTGCTGCGCCTGGTCGACCAGCGCCTGCGACGCGGTGACATCGGCGCCGACCCAGCCCAGCGTGGGAATCAATGCCGAAGCGGTGGCCAGCGCGACGTCGGACAACTTGGTGTAGGTCAATTCGTTCTGCAGATTCGCCCGGGCAAACGAATGCAACAGCGGATTACCCACGGTGCTGGCCACGCGTTCCTGAGCGCCGGCGATGCTCGAGCCCCACAGGGTCAGCATGAGCTGGGAGGTGCTCAGGGCCGCCAGCGGGCCGAAGGACCCCAGGCCCGCCAGGACGTTGCCGGCCCCCCACGTCTCGTCCCTGAGCAGGTCGCGCGCCTGCACGATCTGTACCAGCGCCAGCTTCACCTTCTCGCCGGGAACGATCTGCTCGCCCGGATTGGTACCGCCGGGCAGCCACGAGTCCATGCTCGGGGCGGGGTTGGCGGCCGGGGCGGCGACCGACGCCGCCGGGACCGCGGCCGGGGTGCCACCGGCAACGGGGTGCGGGTCCGGCGTCGCAGCGGCGGCCGCGGCCAATCGCGCACGCAGTGCCGACGCCGCGGCGGCCGGGCGATCGGCGGGTTTCCGGATCGGACGCTCTGCGCGGTCGTTCCGGACAGCGGATCCACGGCCACGCGGCGCCGTCGTGCCGTCACTGGCCGCGGCGGCCCGGGCCACCCGGGCGGCCCTGCGCGCGGGGGCGTCGCTCTTGGCCCCCGCGCCACCGGCGCCGGCCGCGGATTCGGCCGAGCTGCCGGCCGAGGCGTCCGCGCCGGTGTCGGCGAAGGCCACCGCGGTTCCGCCGAACAGGGCGGCGCCCATCCCGAGGGTCACCGCCCCGGCCCCCAGCCAGGCGTACGGCTGGCGACGACGGGACGCGGCGTCAGTGCGAACCGAAGCTCGTGGAGACGGTGCTGGTCGAGACATCGGGCTGAAACCCCTCAGTAGGTCCGGAGAACGATTCGGTCGGCAACCTTAAGTTTTGCTGAGATGTCTACCACAGATTGCTCGAGCGGGGGTAGCGGCCCGTTCGTCGACAGGCGCGGCGGTGGGTACGGTGGGCCCAGACTCAAGACGCGGGTCTGTCCGGAGGTGGTCTGCATGCTGTGGCGCTGCCGAATGCTGCCGGCCCACCTCGTGCATGATTCGCTATCGGCGACCCTGACCGTCTGGGTGCTCGGACTGGTGGCGTTCGCGGTCACCGCGGTCGGCGGCTGGGCGGCGGCCACCGCGCGATCCAGCCAGCGCCGGTTGCTGACCGGGCTCACCTGCACCGGCCTGGGAGTCGTGCTGTTCGCGGGCGTGGTGGCCTACGACAGCACGCTCTGGCACTGAGCCCCGTCGTTCCGCCTACCTGTTCCGGTCCCGATCCCGGCTCGGCTGAACCCGTTTCGGTTCGCCCGGCATCTTGGGGTAGTTCGGCGGATACGGCAGATCCCCCAGCCCGCGTTCGGCGTCGGCTCCGGCCATGGCCAGCAGCGGTTCGATCGACTGGCACAGGGCGTCCATCCCCGCCATCGGGTCACCGCGACGGGCCAGCATCCCCGGCACGGTGGCCATGGTGTAGTCGTCGGGCGTCGCGGCGGCCGTCAGTTCGGCCCACGTCAGCGGGGTCGATACGGTGGCGATCGGGGTGGGCCGCACCGAGTAGGCGGCGGCGAATGTGCGGTCCCGGGCGTTCTGGTTGAAGTCGATGAAGATCCGCGCTCCCCGTTCCTCCTTCCACCACGACGTCGTCACCAGATCCGGAGCCCGGCGCTCGACCTCGCGGGCCAGTGCGATGCCGGCCCGGCGCACCGCGACGAAATCCCAGTCGGCGGCGATGCGCACGAACACGTGCACGCCCCGCCCGCCGGAGGTCTTCGGGTAGCCCACCAGGCCGAGTTCGTCGAGCACCGGCTTGAGGATGTCGACGGCGACGGTGCGGGCCCCGGCGAAGCCGGTGCCGGGTTGAGGGTCGAGGTCGATGCGCAGTTCATCGGGGTGTTCGGTGTCCGGGCAGCGAACCTGCCAGGGGTGCAACGTGATCGCACCCATCTGTGCGGCCCACACGATGGCCGATGCGTGGGTGACCATCAGCGTGTCGGCGGTGCGACCGGACGGGAAGGTCACCCGGCAGGTCTCGAGGTAGTCGGGGTGCTTGGCGGGAATCCGCTTCTGATAGATCTGCTCGCCGTCGATTCCGTCCGGGAAGCGCTGCAGGTGGGTGGGACGGTCGCGCAGTGCGCTGAGCATCGGGCCGGAAGCCACCGCGAGGTAGTAGTCGATCAGCGCGCCCTTGGTCCCCCGCGCACCGAGGTTGGGAAAGAACACTTTGTCCCGGTTGGTGATTCGGACCGCCACCCCGTCGACGTCGATCTCGTGGGCGTCCTCGCTCATCGCGCCTCCAGCACGTCGCCGAGGTCGTAGTCGGCCGGCACGTCGAGTTGTTCGAAGGTGCAACCGGCCGGTTCGCGGTCGGGCCGCCAGCGCAGGAACCGCACGGTGTGCCGGAAGCGTTTCCAGCCGGCGTTGCCCTCCATCTGGTCGTAGGCCACCTCGGCGACGCGCTCGGGGCGGATGGGGATCCAGGTCTTGTCGGCGCCGCTGTTCCAGCGGCTGGGTTCGCCGTCGCGGGTGGTGCCCGCGCTCAGCGGTTCGAGTTCGGCCAGCAGTGTCAGCCGGTCCGCGGCGGTGAACGAGGCTGCGCCGCCGACCATCTGGAGCTCACCGTCCGCGCGGTACAGCCCGAGCAGGATGGAGCCCACACCATGGCCGCTCTTGTGGATGCGGTATCCCATCACCACGCAGTCGGCGTCGCGGGCATGCTTCACCTTGACCATGTCCCGCACCCCGGGAAGGTAGGCACCGTCGAGGTGCTTGGCGATCACCCCGTCCAGCCCCGCCCCCTCGAATGTGGAGAGCCACTCGGCGGCCAGTGCGGGATCGCCGGTGGTGCGGGTGACGTGACACCACCGGCCCCCCGCAACTGCCCGGATCAGGGCGTCGCGGCGAACGCGGAACGACTCGGCCAGCAGCGACCGGTCGGCCAGCGCCAGCGCGTCGAAGCCGATGAAGTGCGCCGGGGTCTGTTCGGCGAGCAGCCGCACCCGGCTCTCGGCGGGGTGGATGCGCTGGGACAACGAATCCCAGTCCAGCCGGATACGGCCGCCGACCTCCTGCGGCACCACCACCTCGCCGTCGAGCACGCAGCGGTCGGCGAGTTCGGCGCGCAGCGCATCGACCAACTCGGGAAAATAGCGGCCGAGGTCCTTGCCGGTGCGGGACTGCACCAGCACCTCGCCGCGGTCGCGGAACACCACCGCGCGGAAACCGTCCCACTTCGGTTCGTACGACCACTCCCCCGGTTCGGCGGGCACGCTCGCCTGCGCCTTGGCCAGCATCGGC
>NZ_JBJTJF010000090.1:0-8533 GCF_046095365.1 Mycobacterium sp. | reverse complement strand
ACCAGCACCGCGTCGGACATCAGTCCTCGTCGGACTCGGATACCGACAGCGCGGATTCGATCCGTGCGCGGGCGCCGGCGAGGTGTTCCTCGCAGCGCTTGGCCAGCGCCTCGCCGCGCTCCCACAGTTTCAGCGAGGTGTCCAGATCCAGGCCGCCCTGCTCGAGTCGGCGCACCACCTCGACGAGTTCGTCACGGCAGGCCTCGTAGCCCAATTCGCCCACCGGTACGGGTTCGTTCTCGCTCATGCCGCTCCGTCCTCCCGGCCCGTGCTGACGGCGCCCACGGCGCCGTCGGAAAACCTGATCCGCAGCCGGCTGCCCTCCGGCGCCCCGGCCGCGGAACGCAGCACCCCGCCGGGCCCGTCGACGCGCTGAACCACCGCGTAACCCCGGGCGAGGGTGGCCGCCGGTCCGAGCGTCGACAGCCGGGCCGCCAGATGTCCGACCCGGTCGGACTCCGCGCTGACCAGCCGGGTGACGTCGCGGCGGCCCGCTCCACCTCCTCGGCGCGCAAGGCGATCATCCGCATCGGCTCGGCCAGCACCGGCCGGCTGCGCAGTTGGCTCAGCGCCTGGTGTTCGCGGGACACCCAGTTGCGCAGCGCCCGCCCGCAGCGGCTGCGCAGATCGGCGACCAGCCTCGCCTCGGCGGCGGTGTCGGGCACCACCCGCTTGGCGGCGTCGGTCGGGGTCGCCGCCCGCACGTCGGCCACCAGGTCGCACAGCGGGTTGTCGGGCTCATGGCCCACCGCGCTGATCACCGGGGTGCGGCAGGCGGCGATCGCCCGGCACAACGTCTCGTCGGAGAACGGCAGCAGGTCCTCGGTACTGCCGCCGCCCCGGGCGATCACGATGACGTCGACCTGCGGGTCGCCGTCGAGTTCGCGCAGCGCCTCGACGATCTGCACCACCGCGTGGGGTCCCTGAACGGCGGTGTTGCGGATGGCGAAGCGCACCGCCGGCCAGCGGGCCGCGGCCACCGTGGTCACGTCGTGCTCGGCCGCGCCGCCCCGGCCGGTGATCAGGCCGACCAGGTTGGGCAGGAACGGCAGCGGCCGCTTCAGGCGCGGGTCGAACAGGCCCTCGGCATCCAGAACCTTGCGCAGCATCTCGATACGGGCCAGCAGCTCACCCAGGCCGACCGCCCGAATCTCGCTGAGCCGCAACGAGAACGAGCCGCGCCGGGGGTCGAACTGCGGTTTGGCGCAAACCACCACCTGCACGCCCTCGACCAGTTTGACCGGCGCGCCGCGCACCAGGTCGGTGCGGCAGTTGACACGCAGCGACATGTCGGCGGCCGGGTCGCGCAGCACCATGAACGTGGTCGGACCGCGAGAGGCGATCTCGGTGAGCTGTCCCTCCACCCAGACCACTCCGAGCCGGTCGATCCAGCCCTGCACCCGGGTGGCCACCGATCGCACCGGGTACGGGTTGTCCGCGGTGCCGAGCTCGCCGCTCACTTGGCGGTCGCGCGGGTGATCCTGTTGGCCAGCAGCGTCTGGAACGGAGCACGCGCCTTGGCGGCCTCCTCGTAGGCCAGCAGCGTCTGCAGATCCGCCACGCTCAGCGACTGGATCCGGGCGCGCAACTGGGCCAGCGTCAGCGAGTCGTACTCCAGTTCCACCGCGACCGGCGGCGGGGTGGCCGACGGTTTGGCCGCCGTCCGCTCGGAGCTCTTCCGGGTCTTGGCCGGCTTGTCCCCGGCGGAGCGCGCTGCGCCGCGGGTGCCGGCCCCCTCGGTCACCGAGTACAGCGCGAAGCGGCCCTCGGTCTTGCGGGTGCCGTTGGCGGGCGGCTGCTCGGGTTCCTCGGGCACGTCCTCGTCGAAGGTCGCCCAGTCCGGTTTCTCCTCCCTGGCCGGGAAGATCGTCTCCAGGGCGGCGTCGCCCTTGATGGCGAAGCCGGCCAGGTCCTGCTGGAACTTCATCACCATCTGGGCCAACGTGCTGGCCACCGTCATCGGGTACATCACGATGGTCTGCGGCAGCTTGCGGGTCTCCTCCAGGGCGGTCACGGCGACACCGACGATCAGCCGGATCCCATAGGGTGCTGTTGCCATGCGCACAGCGTACGGTGACCCGCCCACCTCGGTGAGAACGTAGGCTGATTCCATGCCGCCTACCGTCGACATGGGGATTCCGGGCAGCACCGGCACGGCCGCCTACCGCGGCGGCAAGCGGGTGCTGCTGGCCGAGCCCCGGGGTTACTGCGCCGGCGTGGACCGCGCCGTGGAGACCGTCGAGCGTGCGCTGGAGAAGCACGGGGCGCCGGTGTACGTGCGCCATGAGATCGTGCACAACCGCCACGTGGTGGACACCCTGGCCCAGCGCGGAGCGGTCTTCGTCGAGGACACCGAGGAGGTGCCCGAGGGCGCGATCGTGGTGTTCTCCGCCCACGGGGTGGCGCCCACCGTTCACGAGTCCGCGGCCGCCCGCAGCCTGCAGGTGATCGACGCGACCTGCCCGCTGGTGACCAAGGTGCACAACGAGGCCAAGCGCTTCGCCCGGGAGGACTACGACATCCTGCTGATCGGCCACGAGGGTCACGAGGAGGTGGTCGGCACCGCCGGCGAGGCGCCCGACCACGTGCAACTGGTGGACGGCCCGGACTCGGTGGACGCGGTGACGATCCGGGATCCGGAGAAGGTGGTCTGGCTGTCGCAGACCACGCTCAGCGTCGACGAGACGATGGAGACGGTCGCCCGGTTGCGTGAGCGTTTCCCCACGCTGCAGGACCCGCCCAGCGACGACATCTGCTACGCCACCCAGAACCGGCAGGGCGCGGTCAAGGCGATGGCGCCGGAGTGCGACCTGGTGATCGTCGTCGGCTCACGCAACTCGTCGAACTCGGTGCGGCTGGTCGAGGTGGCGCTGGGGGCCGGCGCCCACGCGGCGCATCTGGTCGACTACGCCGAGGACATCGACCCGGCCTGGCTGGACGGCGTGACGACGGTGGGGGTGACCTCCGGAGCGTCGGTTCCCGAGATACTGGTACGGGGCGTTCTGGACCGGCTGACCGAATTCGGTTACGGCACAGTGCAGACCGTCACCACCGCCAACGAGACACTGGTGTTCGCACTGCCGCGCGAGATCCGCCCCGCGCGGTCCTGACCTAGCGTCGCGGCCGGTTGCGCGAGGCGTCGACGTCCGCGTCCGGCGGTCGAGGGTCGCGGTAACGCACCCGCGAGATCGGATGGTGGGATGGTTCCCGGTCGCTGCGCGCCGGCTGCCGCCACGGCTCGTAGGAGTCCCCGTAGGAGTCCCCGTACGAGTCCCCGTACGAGTCATAGCCGCCGTAGCGGGAGTCGCGCCGGTGACCGCGGCCCGACCCGTAGGACTCGCGGCTCGGGCGGCGAGCCGGATCGTAGGCCTCCCAGCGCTCGCGCGGGTCCCGGCGCGGCGGCGGCGGGATGCGGCGCGGGTCGCGGGTCTGACGCCGCGGGTCCGGCGCCCGGTCGGAGTCCCTGACCGGACGGCGGCCGCGGCGCGGCGCGTCGGCGAAGTCCTCGGGCACCGGGCGGGCGTGCCGCCCCCGGGGAACTGCGCGCTCCTGCGGGCCGCGGGCGCGGGAAGCCGGGCGGCCGGCGACGTGCCGGGGCCGGGACGGGCGGGTGGCGTGGTCCCGGTCGGCCGGCCCGCTGCCGGTGAAGGCCGAAGCCATCCTGGCCGACAGACCGGCCATCATCCCCGCGCCGCCGGTGCGCGCCGGGGCGGCGGCCTGCGGCGAGGACGTCGCGCGATACCAGCGCAGCAGTCCGACCAACAGCGTCACCGCCGAGGTGAACAGCATCAGCGGAAAACGTTCGATCAGCGGGTAGCCGCAGGTGATCAGGGCGTCCTTGAGGCCTCCGAAAGCCGATTCGTGGAACAGGTAGTAGGCCAGCGGGACCGCGACGAACAGCACCAGCGGCGGCTGGATCACGGCGGTGAAGATCCCGGACCGGCGCACCGTCACCGCCGCGGCCACGCAGCCCAGGGCGTAGCAGCCGGCGAAGGCGACGCCGAGTTCCTGGTTGCCGGAACCGGCTTCGATGCCGATCCCGATCAGCGTCGCCGTCACCGCGATCAGCACCGCGCCCCACCACGGCACACCGCCGTCGCGGGTGTGATCGGAGCGCGCGGCGGCCCCGGTCCTCGGCTGATCCGGCACCCCTAGACCGTACCGGCTGACCCTGCGCTGAGCCTGTCAGCGGGCCGGGCGTGCCACCGACCCGGAAGGCCCGCGCCCGGCGCCTCCTAGACTCACCCCGTGAGTCTGAGTCTGGGCATCGTCGGTCTGCCCAATGTCGGTAAGTCGACCCTGTTCAACGCACTGACCCGCAACAACGTGCTGGCGGCCAACTACCCGTTCGCCACCATCGAACCCAACGAGGGCGTGGTGGCGCTGCCGGACCCGCGGCTGGCCCGGCTGGCCGAGATGTTCGGTTCTGAGCGGGTCCTGCCCGCGCCGGTGACCTTCGTCGACATCGCCGGGATCGTCAAGGGCGCCTCGGAGGGCGCCGGGCTGGGTAACAAGTTCCTGGCCAATATCCGCGAGTGCGATGCCATCTGTCAGGTGGTCAGGGTCTTCGCCGACGAGGACGTCGTCCACGTCGACGGGCGCATCGACCCGCGTTCGGACATCGAGGTCATCGAGACCGAACTGATCCTGGCCGACCTGCAGACCCTGGAGAAGGCGCTGCCGCGGCTGGAGAAGGAGGCCCGCAACAACAAGGAGCGCAAGCCCGTCCACGAGGCGGCGGTCGCCGCGCAGGCCGTGCTCGACGCGGGCACGACCCTTTTCGCGGCGGGTCCGAAGGTTGACAGTGCCCTGCTGCGCGAGCTGAACCTGTTGACCACCAAGCCTTTTCTGTACGTGTTCAATGCCGACGAGTCGGTGCTGGGCGATGACGCCCGGATCGCCGAACTGCGGGCCATGGTGGCGCCGGCCGACGCGGTGTTCCTCGACGCCAAGATCGAGGCCGAACTCCAAGAACTCGACGACGAGTCAGCCGCCGAACTGCTGGAGTCGATCGGCCAGCACGAGCGCGGTCTGGATGCGTTGGCCCGGGCGGGTTTTCACACCCTCAAGCTGCAGACCTACCTCACCGCCGGGCCGAAGGAGGCACGGGCCTGGGTGATCCGCCGGGGCGACACCGCGCCGAGGGCGGCCGGGGTGATCCACTCGGACTTCGAGAAGGGCTTCATCAAAGCCGAGGTGGTCTCCTTCGACGACCTGACGGCCGCGGGCTCGATGGCCGCGGCCAAGGCGGCCGGCAAGGTCCGGATGGAGGGCAAGGACTACGTCATGCAGGACGGCGACGTGGTCGAGTTCAGATTCAACGTGTAACGCCAGCCCGAGACGTGGCATCACGATAGGCGTCAATGATGCGGAAGTGGGTGTCGGGTGAGGACAACGGTCACGACCGATGACGAGTTGTTGGCGAAGGCGGCCGAATTGACCGGGGTGCATGAGAATGTCGCCTTGCCCCGGCACGGATTGCAGACGTTGATCCGGGTGGAGAGCGCCCGACGATTAGTGCCCGGGGCGTAATTGTGGACCCGGGACAAACGGCTGCAGTCTGCTTGTGCCGACGTCGACATTCCTCTGTTTGTCGGTTGATGTGGGGAACGCCGAGTGTGGGGGGATAGGTAGGCGATCGGCAACGATTGCGTACACGGGGCTCAGCTGGCGGGTCGCCGGACGGCGAGGAGGGGTAGTTTCCGCGCCATCGGTAGGATGCCGGGCATGACGAGAATGACTTTCGGTATGCGCGGGCTTTCACGTGTCGGGACTGCGGCAGGTCTGGCCGGTCTGGCCGTCGCGCTGGCGGTGCCGGCCCAGGCGGACGATCTGAACACCACGACGTGCTCCGAGCAGCAGGTGATGTCCTCGATCCAGCAGAACGACCCCATCATCTGGGGCCGGATCAGCGGGGATCCCAAGCTGGAGCAGGAGTTGCGGGTCGGGCTCGCGGTGGTCCTGGCCGCTCCGGCGGGCCAGCGCCAGCAGCAGGTGACAAATCTGGAGCAGACCCTGGGCTACCAGCAGTGGGCGGGTGTCAGCGACGACATCATGAACTCGTCCACCGGTCCGATCGGCCGAGCAGTCAACAACTGCCACGCCTTCTGAGTCCGCTGGCGGGGCCGCCCCGGGTCCGGGTGCGCCGGACCGGCGGTACTCTGTCGTCGCCGCGCCGCCGGGGTCTAGCGAGGAGGGGTCAGCCGTGAGCAACGATCCGAAGAGCGATGTCATCAACCGTCAGTACGAGCGCTGGACCTACCCGGCGCCGATCGAGGACATCCCCGACTGGCTGAACTCGAACTGGCAGTGGTACGACCCGACCCACGCCCATCCCGTGCTCTGGCCCGACCGCGGGTACCGGCCGGGGATGGACATCCTGATCGCCGGCTGCGGCACCAACCAGGCCGCGGTGTTCGCCTACAACAACCGCGACGCCAAAGTGGTCGGCGTCGACATCAGCCAGGCGTCGCTGGATCACCAGCGTCACCTCAAGGACAAGTACGGCCTGGACAACCTCGAGTTGCACCTGTTGCCCATCGAGGAGCTGCCCAGCCTCGGCCGCCAGTTCGACCTGGTGGTGTCCACCGGTGTGCTGATGGTGATGGCCGACCCGCAGGCCGGGATGAACGCTCTGGCCCAGTGCGTGCGACCGGACGGCGCCGTCGCGATCATGGTGTACGCCAAGTACGGCCGGCACGGAGTCACGTTGCTGCAGTCGGTGTTCCGCGACCTCGGGCTGGGCCAGGACGAGGAGTCCGTCCGGATGGTGCGTCTGGCGACCTCGATGGTCGGTCCAGACCACCCGGTGCGGAGCTACTTCAAGATCGCGCCGGACCTGGAGTACGACGCGGGTGTGGTGGACACCTTCCTGATCGGCCGCGAACTGACCTACAACGTCGAGGACTGCCTGGGTTTGATCGAGGGCGCGGGACTGGTCTTCCAGACCTGGCTGCTGAATTCGCCCTACTACGCCCATGATTTCTTCGAACCCGGCAACGCCTTCTACGCCGCGGTCAACGAACTGCCGAGTCCCAGGCACTGGTCGGTCATGGACCGGTTCCGGGCCACCAACGGCTGCCATTTCTTCGTGGCCTGCCGTCCGGAGCGGCCCAGGGAGAGCTACGCGATCGACTTCTCCAGCGACCGGGTGCCGGACTACGTGCCGGTGTTCCGGTTCCGGAGCGGCTTCGAGGGCAATCGGATCTACCGCTCCGGATACCAGATGGAACTTCCCCCCGAGCAGGTCGCCCTGATGCTGCACGTCGACGGCTCCCGCAGCATCCGCGAGATCACCCGGTTGGCGGCGGCCCAGAACGGCACCGTCACCCCGGAGTACGCGCGCCGGTTCTTCGAGGCGTTGTGGCGTCTCGATTTCGTGACGCCGACGTTCAAGGGCTGACGAATCCGACGACCGCTTCGGTGAAGGCGTCGTTGTCGTCACCGGCCGCGGTGTGCCCGGCTTCGGACAGTTCGACGAACTGCGCGTGCGGCACCTTGGCGAGGAAGTCCTCGACCCCTTCGGGGCTGACCACATCGGAGAGCTTGCCGCGGATCAGCAGGATCGGAATCGTCAACTCCAATGCGGCCCGCTCGAGTGCGTCGACGTCCGCGAACGGGTCCCCGCCGTTGGCGGTCACGAAAGCCGGATCCCAGTGCCAGTGCCAGCGACCCTGGTGGTGACGCAGGTTCTTGCGCAGCCCCTCGAGGTTGCGCGGACGGCGCCGGTGCGGAAGATAGGCGGCGATCGCGTCGGCGGCCTGCTCAAGGGTCTCGAAACCGTGCACGTGGCGGGTCATGAAGTCCCGGATTCGTTCGGTCCCCTCGTGCTCGAACCGCGGCACCACGTCCACCAGCACAAGTCCGGTGACCCGCTGCGGGCCCGCCCGCCGGGCCGTCACGATCCCGGTCAGGCCGCCCATGCTCGCGCCGACGATCACCACCGGACGGCCGATCTGATCGAGCACCTCGGCGATATCGCCGGCCAGCACGTCGACGGTGTACTGGCCGTCCGGCGCGCGATCGCTGTCGCCGTGGCCCCGCGCGTCGAGGGCGATCACGTGCAGGCCCCGGTCGGCCAGCGCCTGCCCGGTGTTCTTCCAGGAGAACCGGTTCTGGCCACCGCCGTGCAGCATCAGGACCGTCGGGTGCCCGGAGTTCCGGCCCGCGTCCGCGTTCCACTCGTCGCCGACCAGCCCCAGCCCCCCGTCCCCGCGGAACCGCTGCAGGGAAGAGCTCAACTGCGACTCCTCTCGCGGGTGTGCTGAGCACGTTACCGGGGCCGCCCACCGGTACCGTGACCACCCAGTGGGCGATCCGCCCGCATGCCCGCTGAGGAGCCGCGATGACGACCCGCGCCGCGATCGCCGGTTTGGCGATCCTGGCCGTGCTCACCGGCTGGCTGGGCTGGCGCGACATCTCGGTCCGCCGCGCCGAGAGCGTGCGCGAGCGTGTCCTGGCGGCCGGCCGCGAAGGGGCGCTGGCCCTGACCACCATCGACCACCGGCAGGTGGACGCCGACGTCCAGCGCATC
>NZ_JBJTJF010000089.1:0-14693 GCF_046095365.1 Mycobacterium sp. | reverse complement strand
ACGGATTTCACGGCGGTGTCGGGGACGCTGAGTTTCGCGGCGGGGGAGACGTCCAAGTCGGTCACTGTGGACGTACTCGGTGATGGTGTGGTGGAGGCCGGTGAGACCTTCTTGCTGAGTCTGGCCTCGCCGTCGGGTGCGGTGCTGGGCGTCGACACGACGGCGACGGCGACGATTGTCAATGATGATGCGGCGGTGGTGTCGATCTCGCCGGTGAGCCTGAACGTCACCGAGGGGAATACCGGGACGTCGGCGGCGCAGTTCGCGGTGTCGTTGTCCCAGCCGGCGCTGAGCACGGTCACGGTGGGTTATGGCACGGCGAAGGGGACTGCGACGGCGGGGGTGGATTACACCGCGGTGTCAGGCACCCTGACGTTTGCTGCGGGGGAGACCTCGAAGTCGGTTGCGGTGGCGGTGGCCGGGGATGGGGTGGTGGAGGCCAACGAGACCTTCACGGTGAATCTGGCCTCTCCCAGTGGTGCGGTGCTGGGCACCAAGACGGCCACGGCGACGATTGTCAATGATGATGCGGCGGTGGTGTCGATCTCCCCGGTGAGCCTGAACGTCACCGAGGGGAATGCCGGGACCACGGCGGCGCAGTTCACGGTGTCGTTGTCCCAGCCGGCGCTGAGCACGGTCACGGTGGGTTATGGCACGGCCAATGGGACTGCGACGGCGGGGGTGGACTACACCGCGGCGTCGGGCACACTCACCTTCGCTGCGGGCCAGACCTCGAAGTCGGTCACGGTGGCCGTCGTCGGGGACACCACCGCGGAACTCAATGAGACCTTCACCGTCACCCTGGCCTCACCGTCGGGAGTCCAACTGGGCTCCAACAAGACAGCGACAGCGACGATACGAAACGACGACGGACCGCTGGTGTCCATCTCGCCGGTGAGGGTCATCGAGGGCAATTCAGGGTTGACCGCGGCTCAGTTCACCGTGTCTCTGAGCCAGCCGGCGGCGGTCCCGGTCAGGGTCGGCTATGCGACGGCCAACGGTACGGCCACGGCGGGCCGGGACTATTCCGCAGCATCCGGGACGGTGACCTTCGCGGCCGGCCAGACGTCGCAGCAGATCGCCGTACTCGTGTTCGGGGACCGATCAACGGAGGCCGACGAGACGTTCACGATCTCTCTCTCGGCGCCCTCGGGGGCCCAGTTGGGGGTGCGAACGGCCACCGGAACGATTGTCAACGACGACGGCGTGCCGGCAGCCGGCGCCGTCGCGACGGGTAGTCGGTACGCAGCGGCCTAGCGAGCCTTGCGGACGCTGCGGCGCAAGGCTTTCAGAGCACCGGCGAGTTGCTCGCGACAGCGTCGTGCCAACTCCTCCTCCAATTGATAGAGCACGCCGTAGGTGAAGGTGTCCTCACCGGCCGCGTGCGCCGCGGCCGCCTCGTGGAGAAGATGTGCACGGCTGACCGTACTGTCCTGATGATCGCCGAGCAGGCTCTGGATCATCTTTGCCCGCTCCGACACCGCCGCGTTGCCGGTTGCGGCGGCAACGTAGCGAAGCCGCTTGGCCGCCTTGCGAACCCGATGCAATGCCTCGTCGCGCTCGTGTTCGGTGGCGGCCTCGGCTGCCATCCGGGCCCGATTCCGCACGCGCTTGTAGCCCGAGGCGATAGTGGGGTGCGGTTGCCCGTCCTCCGGAGGGGGACTGGTGATGACGACGTCATCGAGCGCGTCGAGCAGCCGGAAGTACCGCGCCGATCGCATCGCTTTCAATGAACGGTTCAGGCCCGCTTTGTAACGTAGCCAGCCGCCGTTGACCAACCGCGCCCGAACCGGTCCGCGAACCAGTTCCGGCGGCAACGCGTCCAGTGCGTCTCGATAGCGCTCGGCCAGCACCTCGGCGTCGCGGGCGATGCCGAGCACCGCGGCCAACTCGCGTAACTCGCTGAGGATCGTCGCGTCGTCGGTCAGACCGAACTCTTCCTCGGAGGCCTGCAGCAGACTGCGGATCTGGCGGATGGTGACCCGCATCTGATGCACCGCGTCGTCGGCGTCGGCGCGGACCGCGCGGTCCCACTCCAGTAGAGCCTTGACCTGTTCGGCCACCGCGCGGTGCACCGGGTCGGCCGGAGACTCCGGGCTCTGCTTAGTGCTCTCGCCGAGGACCTTGGCGAGTTTCGAGCCGTGGCCGGCGCCCTGTGCTCCTGCGTCGAGCAACCGGTTGGCCAATCTGTTCAGCAGACCGGCCGCGTCGTCGATGCCCGCGTCGACGAGTTCCAATTCCCACTCGCGCCAGTGCTGCTCGGCCTCGGCCCCGCCGTCGGCGGGATTCAGCCGACAGGCACTGACCCGGTCGTCGCAGAACTCGGCGAGCGCGGCGCCGTCGGGCCCGTAGATCATGGTCACGTCACGTTCGGTGGAGATCTTTGCGACCGCGATCAACGGCCGGTCACGGACGATCGCACGGACGACGTCGAGCAGCGTCTCGGGCACGTCAGCGGGCCGGTCGACGCCGGTCAGCGGCGCCCGGACCTCGGTGCGAGCCTCTCCGGCGGGCAGCTTGAGATGCCAGCCCTCGTCAGGGCCACCCGTGCGGCGGCGCAGCGTCACCCAGTTGGCGGCCAGATCATGGTTGGCGGTGTCGAAATAGAAGGCGTCGAGGTGCTGGGTGGGCAGTTTCTCGACCCGCGAAACCGCCGCCAGCCCGTCGAACGACGGTGACAGATCGGCATGGGGCGCGTCGAACTTCCGCTCCAATTCGACAAAGCGTCCGGACTTCGCCACCGGATCAGCGTCGCACACGACCGGGGGGTCGCGTTCGGTCCGGGGCGGTTTCGATCAGAAGCTGTGCTCCTCGGCGGGGAAGGCGCCGCTGGCCACCTCGCCCGCGTACTGGATAGCGGCCCGGCGCAACTCGCCACCGACGTCGCCGAACCGCTTGACGAACTTGGCGGTCTTGCCACCGGTGAGGCCGGCCATGTCCTGCCAGACCAGAACCTGGCCGTCGCAGTTGGGTCCCGCGCCGATGCCTACCGTCGGAATGGTCAGCTTGCCGGTGATCTGGGTTGCCAGTTCGGCGGGCACCATCTCCATCACCACCGCGAACGCGCCGGCCTCCTGCACGGCGATCGCATCGGCGACGGTCTGTTCGGCGGCGTCGCCGCGCCCCTGCACCCGGAACCCGCCCAGGCTGTTGACGCTCTGCGGGGTGAAGCCGATGTGGGCCATCACCGGAACACCGGCGGCTGTCAGGGTCGCGATCTGGTCGGCCACCCGCTCCCCGCCCTCGAGTTTCACCGCGTGCGCCCCGGCCTCCTTGAGGAACCGGGTGGCGGTGGCCAGTGCCGGGGCCGGGCCGCCCTCGTAGCTGCCGAACGGGAGGTCGGCCACCACCAGGGCATGCTCGGCGCCGCGCACCACCCCGCGCACCAGCGGAATGAGTTCATCGACGGTGACCGGCACGGTGGTGTCGTACCCGTACACGACGTTGGCGGCTGAATCGCCGACCAGCAGCACCGGGATACCGGCCTCGTCGAACAACCGGGCCG
The DNA here is from genome assembly GCF_046095365.1 of Mycobacterium sp. Classification (GTDB taxonomy): domain Bacteria; phylum Actinomycetota; class Actinomycetes; order Mycobacteriales; family Mycobacteriaceae; genus Mycobacterium. The sequence goes on along the minus strand of NZ_JBJTJF010000089.1, from coordinate 11,188 downwards.
TCGAGAAGTCGTAGGCGGTGAGCATGGCCCACTTGTGTCCCTCGGTCTTCATCCGCTGAAGGTGGTGGGTGCGAATTTTGACGCGTGCGGGGGCGCCGGCCCCGTAGAGCGGCTGCTCGGTATCGGACATGGTTCCGTCCCCAAATGTCGCCGGTTCGATCCTCGTGGCCCATCCGGGTCCCCGGGTTCGCGTGCCCCTCAAGTCTGCCACCGCCCCGGGGAGGGAGGAAATCCGCCGGCGAGTGCTGTTGCTCACAGTGAGTGCGCCTAGCATCGGCGTATGCAGCGCCTCAGCGGACTCGACGCCAGCTTCCTCTACCTTGAGACCTCTACTCAGCCGCTGCACGTCTGTTCCGTGCTGGAACTCGACGGCGCCACCATCCCGGGCGGGTACAGCTTCGAGCGGCTGCGTGACGAACTGGCCCTGCGGATCACCGCAATCCCCACGTTCCGGGAACGGCTGGCCAACAGCTTCCTCAACCTCGACCACCCGGTCTGGGTGGAGGACACCGAATTCGACGTCGACCGCCATCTGCATCGCGTCGGTCTGCCGGCGCCCGGCGGCCGGGTGGAACTCGCCGAGATCTGCGGACACCTGGCGTCCCTACCCCTCGACCGGCGCCACCCGCTGTGGGAGATGTGGGTCATCGAAGGACTCGGCGGCACCGACGCACGCAAGGGCGGCCGGCTGGCGGTTCTGACCAAGGTGCACCACGCCGCCGTCGACGGTGTCACCGGAGCCAACCTGATGTCACGGCTGTGCTCGGTCGAGCCCGACGCCCCGCCGCCGGACCCGGTGCAGGCCACCGGGAACACCAACGCGCTGCGGATCGCGCTCGGCGGGCTGGGCAGGTTCGCCGCGCGCCCGGTCAGTCTGGCGACCAGTGTGCTTCCCTCCACCGTCTCGACCGTGGTCGACACGGTGCGCCGGGCGGCGGGCGGCAGGGCGATGGCCAACCCGTTCGCCGCCCCGCCGACGCCGTTCAACGCGCGCATCACCGCCCACCGCAACGTCGCGTTCAGCCAACTCGACCTGGCCGACATCAAGGCGGTCAAGGACCATTACGGGGTCAAGGTCAACGACGTCGTGATGGCCCTGGTGTCGGGGGTGCTGCGCAGGTTCCTGCTCGATCGCGGTGAACTGCCGGACTCCAGCCTGGTCGCCATGGTCCCGGTGTCGGTTCACGACCGCTCCGACCGGCCCGGCCGCAATCAGGTCTCCGGCCTGTTCTCCAGCCTGCACACCGAGATCGCCGACCCGGCCGAGCGGCTGACGGCGATCGCCGAGGCCAACACTGTCGCCAAGGACCACAGTTCGGCTATCGGTGCCACCCTGCTGCAGGATTGGAGCCAGTTCGCCGGGCCGGCGGTGTTCGGGGTCGCGATGCGGGTGTACGCGCGCACCCGGCTCACCGAGCGGCCGGTGCACAATCTGGTGATCTCCAACGTCCCCGGGCCGCAGATCCCGCTGTATTTCCTGGGCGCGGAGGTCGAGGCCATGTACCCGCTCGGGCCGATCTTCCATGGCGCCGGGCTGAACATCACAGTGATGTCGCTCAACGGCAAGCTCAACGTCGGGCTGATCTCCTGCCCGGAGTTGCTGCCGGATCTGTGGGACATGGCCGACGGCTTCGTCACCGGCATCTCCGAATTGCTGGCGACCACCAAAGCGCGGCGGCGTTCGGCCAAGTCGGGGCCGCAAGGCTGACCCGCGGAACACGCTGCCCGGGCGGCCCGCTCTGCGGACGTGGCAGCATGTTGGCCATGAGGCTCTATCAGCGCCCCCGATTCGTGCGCGCCGCTGTCGTGGTCCCTGCCCTGGTGGGCCTGCTGTCGGCGAGCGCGGGCTGCAGCACCGTGGTCGGCGGCAAGGCGGTCATCGCCGAGCCGCAGATCGGCCAGCCGGTCGCCTGGGGTCCCTGCCGCCCCGCCGGCGGCGGGGGCGGAGCCGCTCTGCCCATCCCGGCCGGTGCGCAGTGCGGCAAGATCGCCGTTCCCGTCGACTACGCCAAACCCGACGAAGCTCAGGCAACCCTGGCGCTGATCCGGTTCCCGGCAACCGGGGACAAGATCGGATCGCTGATCATCAACCCCGGCGGACCCGGGGAGTCCGGGATCGAGGCGGCCACCAGCCTGCTCGACGGCCTGCCGCGCCAGGTGCGTGATCGCTTCGACCTCGTCGGCTTCGATCCGCGCGGCGTCGGTTCGTCGACCCCGGCGCTGTGGTGCAACTCCGACGAGGACAACGACCGATTGCGCGCCGACCCACAGGTGGACTACAGCCCCGAGGGTGTCGAGCACATCGAGGGCCTGACCAAGGAATTCGTGCAGCGCTGCGTCGACAAGATGGGCAAGGAATTCCTGGCCAACGTCGGCACCGCCAGTGTGGCCAAAGACCTCGACGCGCTGCGCGCCGCGGTCGGCGACGAGAAGTTGAACTATCTGGGCTACTCCTACGGGACCCGCATCGGTGCGGCCTACGCCGAGGCCTACCCCGACAAGGTCCGGGCGATGGTCCTCGATGGCGCGGTGGATCCCAACGCCGATCCCATCCAGGCCGACATCGACCAGGCCGCGGCCTTCCAGAAGGCGTTCAACGACTTCGCCGCCGACTGCGCCAAGGACTCCGACTGCCCGCTGGGCACCGATCCGGCCAAGGCGGTCACGGTCTATCGCGACCTGGTCGATCCGCTGGTCGACAAGCCGATGAAGACCAAGGACCCGCGTGGTCTGGGCTACAGCGACGCGATCGTCGGCACCATCATGGCGCTGTACTCGCCGAATCTGTGGCGCCACCTGAGCCAGGCCCTCACCGAGATGACCAAGGGCCGCGGCGACACCATGCTGGCGCTGGCCGACATGTACATGCGGCGTGACCCGCAGGGGCATTACACCAATGCCACCGACGCCCGCATCGCCGTCAACTGCGTCGACCAACCGCCGGTCACCGATCGCGCGAAGGTCATCGAAGAGGACCGCCGGTTGCGGGAGGTGGCGCCGTTCATGAGCTATGGCGAGTTCACCGGGCACGCACCGATGAGCACCTGCGTGTTCTGGCCGGTGCCGCCCACCAGCACTCCGCACGCCGTGTCGGCCGCCGGGCTGCCGCCGGTGCTGGTGATCTCCACCACCGGCGACCCCGCCACGCCGTATCAGGCCGGTGTGGATCTGGCCAAGCAGCTCGGCGGAGCGCTGTTGACGTTCAACGGGACTCAGCACACCGTCGCGTTCCAGGGCCAGCAGTGCGTCGACGACTACGTCGCGGCCTATCTCGTCGACCTGAAGCTGCCACCGCAGGGAGCCACCTGCTGAACCGCTGCGCGACTGATACCGAGGTGTGACCGTCGCGCGCTGCCCACGCGGTGTAAACCGTGCCACGATGGCGGCCATGAAACGCGCGAGTCGGACGGACTCGGCGGTGTTCTCCGCGGCTTCGCCCCTCGTGAGCACCCTGCTGGCGGCGGTCCTCACGTCCGCGCCGGCACTCGCCGCTCCCGGTCTTGGTCAGACCACCCCGCCGCAGTGGGGGGGCTGCGAGCGTTTCGTCACCGAGAGTTATCTGCCCACCGCGCAGTGCGCCGCCGTCCCGGTGCCCATCGACTACGCCGACCCAGACGGGGCCCAGGTGAACCTGGCGGTGATCAGAATCCCGGCCAGCGGCCAGCGGGTGGGCGCGCTCATGATGAACCCGGGCGGCCCGGGGGCATCGGCGGTCGACTCGGTGGTGGGCCTGTACGAGAAACTGGCCGACAGTCCGGTCACCGAACACTTCGACCTGGTCGGCTTCGACCCGCGCGGCGTCGGGCACTCCACGCCCGAACTGCGCTGCCGAACCGATGCCGAGCGTGACGCTTGGCGACGCGAGCCGATGGTCGACTACAGCCAGGCCGGAGTGCTCGCCATTGAAGCTCTCAACCGCGGCTTTGCTCAGAAGTGTCTGGAGCGGATGGGTAAGCAGTTCCTGGCCGGTGTCGGAACCGCTTCGGCCGCAAGGGATATGGACGCTGTGCGTGCCGCACTGGGTGAGGACCGGATCAACTATCTGGGCTTCAGCTACGGCACGGAACTGGGTACGGAGTATCTCGAGCGATTCCCCGACCGGGTCCGTGCCATGGTGCTCGACGGCGCGATCGACCCGACCGAGGACCCGATGGTCTCCCTGGTTGAGCAGATGGCCGGCTTCCAGCAGGCGTTCAACGACTATGCCGCCGACTGTGCCAAGTCGCCGGCCTGCCCGCTGGGCACCGACCCGGCCCTGTTCGTGGCCCGCTACCACCAACTGGTCGACCCCCTGGTGGCCAAACCCGGACCGACCTCCGACCCCCGCGGGCTGAGCTACGCCGACGCGATCACCGGCACCGTCAACGCGCTCTACACCCCGTCCTACTGGAAATACTTGACCAGCGGGCTGCTCGGTCTGCAACGCGGACAGGACGCCGGCGACCTGCTGCTGCTGGCCGATGACTACGAGGGCCGCGACGACGAGGGTCACTACGGCAACGGCCAGGATGCCTTCAGCGCCATCCGGTGCGTGGACAACCCCACCCCCAGCGATCCGGCCACCTGGGCCCGGGTGGACCAGCAGATCCGGCAGCGGGCACCGTTCCTGTCCTACGGACAGTTCACCGGCTTCGCCCCCCGCGACCTGTGCGCCTTCTGGCCGGTGCCGACGACGCTGGCCCCGCACGCGGCGACGCCCGCGCCGCCCGGCAGCGTGGTGGTGGTGTCGACAACCCATGATCCGGCTACCCCGTACCAGGCTGGCGTGGATCTGGCCCGGCAACTGCAGGCCCCGCTGATCACCTACGACGGAACGCAGCACACCGTCGTCTTCAACGGCGACGACTGCGTCGACAACGCGGTGGTGGGTTATCTCGTCGAGCGGATCGTGCCCGGCAACCTGCGCTGCTGAGCCACAGGCTGTTACCGGGAGCCGTCGCCCCGCGGCCGGACGGCCGGGGGTTCAGCGACGCGCAGACCTGACGCCGAGGTAGAAGGACAGCGTCTTCGGCGACACGCGGTTGCCGCCGAACCATGGCCACATGCGAAACGAGAACCCGCCGGCCTTCAGGTCCGGAGGGGAAGCCTTGTAGACCGTCTGAGCCCCGTGGCTGATCGTCACCCCGGCGTAGTCCACCGCGAACGCGAACGAGTCGCCGGCCGGAACCCTGATGATCTCGTCGTCCGACGGAAGCACCCTTTTATCGGCGACGTTGAAAGCCGGTGCCACCTCGAAGGTCTGAGCCTGCACGTTCCAGCGCCAGGCGACCATGGTGGCCTCGACGTTAGCCGGGATGCTGAAGCCGATTCCGGTCAGCTTGTTCCAGTCGTATTGATCGTCGTCGTTGAGGTCGTAGACCGTGTCAGGGGTGAACGTCGCCGATCCGGACACCGAGCGCACGAATGGATCGATCATGGGCGGAAGACCGATATGGGTGTTCTTGAGAATCGTCACCCGTCGTTGGCGCGGACCTGCCGGCGACTGCGCACCCGGCGCGATGGCGGGGTTCGACACCGTGGCCGCCGGGCGGTCGCCGCGAGCTCTGGCGGCCGTCACCGATGGAGCCCGCCTGCGCGGCACCGTGGTCGCCGACCGTTCGTTACCCGTCCGACGTGCCGTCGGCCCGGTACGGCCGGTAGGGGAGCCAGTCTGGGCTTCGCGAGGAGCGGACTGGGTCGCGGTGCGGGAGCCGGAGTCGGGTCGGCCGGTGTCGGCGGACGCTTCTGTCGCGCCCCAGCCGGCGATGGCCGCGCCGAGGCCGAGCGCTACCGCGCAGCCGGCCACGTGCGCGCCGATCCTTGGGGAAGCTGTGCCCGGCATGGAGCTTGCACCTCCCAGGGGACGACAGTGACGAAGCGCAACGCCGGCGCTGCCGGAGTTCGGCTGTCACCAATGTAAACCCGCCCGGCGAATCGCCCGGGTCCCACCTCCCTCCGCCGTTGGTCTCACTGGTTGCAAAGCGGCGGCCGTAACACGGAGTTAACAGCCGATGCATACGCTCGCGGCATGGACCGGCAAAAGGAATTCGTGCTGCGCACGCTGGAGGAACGGGACATCCGATTCGTCCGGTTGTGGTTCACCGACGTGCTCGGATACCTCAAATCGGTCGCCATCGCGCCGGCCGAACTCGAGGGCGCCTTCGACGAGGGCATCGGATTCGACGGGTCCTCGATCGAGGGCTTCGCCCGGGTCTTCGAATCCGATACCGTCGCCCGGCCGGACCCGTCGACATTCCAGGTGCTGCCCTGGACGACCAGTTCGGGACAGCACCACTCGGCGCGGATGTTCTGCGACATCACCATGCCGGACGGTTCGCCGTCGTGGGCCGACAGCCGCCATGTGCTGCGCCGTCAGCTTGCCAAGGCCAGCGACCTGGGCTTCTCCTGCTATGTGCACCCCGAGATCGAATTCTTCCTGCTCGAGCCCGGGCCCTTCGACGGCAGCGCGCCGGTTCCGGCGGACAACGGCGGCTATTTCGACCAGTCCGTTCACGACTCCGCTCCCAACTTCCGCCGGCACGCGATCGACGCCCTCGAGCAGATGGGCATCTCGGTGGAATTCAGCCACCACGAGGGCGCACCCGGCCAGCAGGAGATCGACCTGCGTTACGCCGACGCGCTGTCGATGGCTGACAACGTGATGACCTTCCGCTACGTGGTCAAGGAGGTCGCGCTGGCTGAGGGTGTGCGGGCGTCGTTCATGCCCAAACCCTTCGCCGAGTACCCGGGCTCGGCCATGCACACTCACATGAGTCTGTTCGAGGGGGAGACCAACGCCTTCCACAGCCCCGACGATCCGCTGCAGCTCTCGGATGTGGCGAAGTCGTTCATCGCGGGCATCCTCGAGCACGCCAGCGAGATCAGCGCGGTGACCAATCAATGGGTGAACTCCTACAAGCGCCTGGTTCACGGCGGGGAGGCCCCCACGGCGGCGTCGTGGGGCGCGGCGAACCGCTCCGCGCTGGTGCGGGTGCCGATGTACACCCCGCGCAAGGCCGCATCGCGGCGCGTCGAGGTGCGCAGCCCGGACTCGGCGTGCAACCCCTACCTGGCCTTCGCGGTCCTGCTGGCGGCCGGGTTGCGCGGTATCGAGAAGAACTACCGACTCGGCCCGCAGGCCGAGGACAACGTCTGGACCCTGACGCCGGAGGAACGCCGCGCGATGGGCTACCGCGAGCTGCCGTCCAGTCTCGGTGTGGCGCTTGGCGAGATGGAGAACTCCGAGCTGGTCGCCGAGGCGCTCGGCGAGCATGTTTTCGACTACTTCCTGCGCAACAAGCGTGCGGAGTGGGAGGAATACCGCAGCAACGTCACCCCGTTCGAGCTGAAGAAATACCTCGCGCTCTAGCCGCGCGATAGCGTCATGGTCGTGGTCAAACCCGCGACGCAGCGTCCCCGCCTGCCGGGCGTGGGAAGGCTCGGTCTGGTCGGACCCTCGGCCGCCGCGCACCTGAGCCGACTGGGCTGGGACACCGACGCCCACGTGGAGTTGCTGTGGTCGCTGTCGCGGGCGCCGGATGCCGACACCGCCCTCAACGCCCTGGTCCGGCTCTCCGAAGCGCTCGCAGGCGACTGGGCCCAACTCGACACGGCGCTGCGGGCCGACCGCGGTCTGCGGGGCCGGTTGTTCGCGGTACTGGGCTCCTCGCTGGCCCTCGGTGACCATCTGGTCGCCAACCCGCAGTCGTGGCACCTGCTCGAGGGTGAGGTGAGCCTGCCCGGCCCCGAACGGCTGCGCCGGATTTTCGCCGATTGCATAGCCGAATTCGGGCCGGCGGAGACGGCGGTGATGCCGAAACTGCGGTTGTGCTACCGCGACCAGCTGATGGTGCTGGCCGCGCTGGATCTGGCGCCGACGGTCGAGAACGAGCCGGTGCTGCAATTCCCGATGATCGGCCGGCATCTCTCCGACCTGGCCGACGCTGCACTGGGCGCGGCTCTGGAAGTGGCGGTGGCGGGTGTCTGCAAGGGCGAGGAACGACCGCGACTGGCGATCATCGCGATGGGCAAAAGCGGCGCGCGGGAATTGAATTACGTCAGCGACGTCGACGTCATCTTCGTCGGTCAGGACGCCGATCCGGTCACCACCCGGGTGGCGGGGGAGACGATGCGACTGGCCTCGGAGGCCTTCTTCGAAGTGGACGGGGCTCTCCGTCCCGAGGGGAAGGCCGGAGCTCTGGTGCGGACCCTGGACTCACACGTCTCCTACTACCAGCGGTGGGCGAAGACCTGGGAGTTCCAGGCGTTGCTGAAGGCCCGGTTCTGCGCCGGCGATCCCGAACTAGGCCACCGCTACATCGACGCCCTGATGCCGATGGTCTGGACCGCCTGCGAGCGTGAGGATTTCGTGCCTGAGGTGCAGGCCATGCGGCGGCGGGTCGAGTCGCTGGTGCCCGCCGACGTGCGAGACCGGGAGATAAAACTGGGCACCGGAGGTCTGCGCGACGTCGAGTTCGCCGTGCAACTGCTCCAACTCGTGCACGGCCGTACCGATGATTCGCTGCATGTCGCCTCGACGGTGGATGCGCTCGCCGCACTGGCAGCGGGGGGTTATGTCGGCCGCGACGACGCGGCGAACCTGACCGCGTCCTACGAGTTCCTCCGGCTGCTCGAACACCGGTTGCAGCTTCAGCGGCTGAAGCGCACCCATCTGCTGCCCGCTCCCGACGACGACGAGGCGCTGAGATGGCTGGCCCGGGCGGCTCACGTCCGGCCGGACGGCACCCACGACGCTCTGGGGGTGCTGCGGGAGGAACTCAAACGGCAGAACGTGCGGGTGTCCAAGCTGCACGCCAAGCTTTTCTACCAACCGCTGCTGGAGTCGGTCGGCGCGTCGGTGGGCTTGGGCCAGATGTCGGCGGAGGCGGCCGAAAGACAGCTTGCCGCACTGGGTTACGAGGGACCGCAGAGCGCGCTGACGCATCTGGGCGCACTGGTGAAGTCGAGCGGACGGCGGGGCCGGGTGCAGTCGGTGCTGCTGCCGCGGTTGCTGGACTGGCTGTCCGACACCCCCGACCCGGACAGTGGTCTGCTGGCCTACCGGCGGATCAGCGAGGCACTGGCCGACCAGCGCTGGTTCCTGAGTACGCTGCGCGACGAGGGCGCGGTGGCCAAGCGGCTGATGCGGGTACTGGGGACCTCGGCGTTCGTGCCCGAGCTTCTGATGCGCGCGCCGGAGGTGATCCAGTCCTACGCCGACGGCCCGGCCGGGCCCAAACTCCTCGACGTCGGTCCGGACGGAGTGGCCAAGGCGCTGATCGCCTCGGCCGGGCGGCACCCCGACCCGGGCCGGGCGATCGCGGCCGCCCGGACGCTGCGCCGGCGGGAACTGGCCCGGGTGGCCTCGGCGGACCTGCTGGGCCTGCTCGACGTCGAGTCGGTGTGCCTGGCGCTGAGCGCGGTGTGGGTCGCGGTGCTGCAGTGCGCCCTCGAGGCGATCATCCGGGCGAGCACGCCGGCCGGCGGCGCCCCGCCGGCGGCCATCGCGGTGATCGGAATGGGCCGCCTCGGCGGAGGGGAGCTGGGATACGGCTCGGACGCCGACGTCATGTTCGTCTGTGAGCCGGCCGACGGCGTGGACGAGACCCGCGCGGTGAAGTGGTCGGTGTCGGTCGCCGAGCAGGTACGCGCGCTGCTCGGATCCCCCAGCGACGACCCGCCCCTGGAGGTCGATGCCAACCTGCGCCCGGAGGGCCGCAACGGCCCGCTGGTGCGCACTCTGGCCTCCTACGCCGCCTACTACGGCCAGTGGGCACAGCCCTGGGAGGTCCAGGCGCTGCTGCGGGCCCGGCCGGTGGCCGGCGATGCCGATCTCGGGGTGCGCTTCGTGGCGATGGCCGACCGGACGCGCTATCCCGACGGTGGGGTCTCGGCGGAGGCGGTGCGCGAGATCCGCCGGATCAAGGCCCGGGTGGACGCCGAGCGGCTGCCCCGCGGAGCCGACCCCAACACCCACACCAAACTGGGCCGCGGCGGCCTGGCCGACGTCGAGTGGACCGTGCAGCTGCTGCAGCTGCGACACGCCCACGAGGTGCCCGCCCTGCACAACACCTCCACGCTGGGGGCGCTCGACGCGGCCGGATCGGCCGGACTCATCCCGGAGGCCGACGCCGCCCAGCTGCGGGAGGCCTGGCTGACCGCGACGCGGGCCCGCAACGCCTTGGTACTGGTGCGGGGCCGGCCCACCGACCAGCTGCCCGGCCCCGGCCGCCAGCTCAATGCGGTCGCCTCGGCGGCCGGCTGGCAGGACGGAGACGGGGGAGCCTTCCTGGACAACTACTTGCGTGTCACGCGACGCGCGAAGGCGGTCGTGAACAAGGTTTTCGGGAGCTGAGTTGGCCGATGAAACGAAGTTCGACGTCGAGCTGATCGGCGAGCAGGAGTACGAGCGGCTGCACCGCCGCTACGCCCCGCTGGCCACCGCGATCCGCGAACTGATGCAGGCCAGCCTGCATACCGCCGTCGAGGCCGAGACCGCCCACTCGGCGACCGCGGCCATCGAGGCCGTGACCGCGACGCTGAACCGCGACCAGCGCATGCGCGCCGGGTGGGCAATGCGGCACGAGGCCACCGGCCTTCCGGTGGTGTGGTCGAATCCGGCCGTGGGAGTGCGTAATCCGATCGCCCCGCCGATGCAGGTCCACCACGATCCCGACGGCACCGCCTGGAGCGAGTTCACCCTCGGCGGGGTGTACGAGGGACCACCGGGACTGGTGCATGGTGGTATCTGCGCGCTGGTTCTGGACCAGCTGCTCGGGGAGGCGGCGACTAGAGCGCTGACCGAGCCGAGGTTCACCGGCACCATCAGCCTGCGATACCTGCGGGGCACACCACTGGGACCGCTGCGGGCCGAGGCCCACATCGACCGCGTCGAGGATCACAAGACCTACGCCCGCGGCGTGATCAGCGACAGTCGGGGACCCACGGTGGAGGCGGACGGGGTCTTCATCACACCGGCCTGGGCAAGGGACGGGCAATGAAGTTCTACGTCAGCAGTGCTTTCCTGGACATCGGCGAGATCGTCGACATAGCTCGGGCGGCCGATGATCTCGGATACGAGGGCATGGCGATTCCCGACCACGTGGTGAACCTGGAGACGCTGGCGACCCCGTATCCGTACACCCCCGACGGGCAGCGCCGCTGGCAGCCGTTCACCGACTGGCCCGACCCGTGGGTACTCGTCGGCGCG
>NZ_JBJTJF010000088.1:0-2839 GCF_046095365.1 Mycobacterium sp. | reverse complement strand
ACCGACATCGTCGGCGGGGTCGAGGTCACGCTGGCTGACTTGGACTAGCCGCCCGCGGGTGCGGTAGTCTCGTCGCGCATTCGTGCGGGCCTATAGCTCAGGCGGTTAGAGCGCTTCGCTGATAACGAAGAGGTCGGAGGTTCGAGTCCTCCTAGGCCCACGATGTCCTGGTCGAAGCACGGCGGCGCGCTCGCCCTGATCGTGTTCGCGGCGGCGGTGCTCGCATCGCGCCGCCGCGTCGAGGTGTGGCACACGCTCTCCGGCCGGGACACCGACACGGGGCCTTAGCTCAGTTGGTAGAGCGCTGCCTTTGCAAGGCAGATGTCAGGAGTTCGAATCTCCTAGGCTCCACAGGCAGGCTCCCAGTCACCTCACGCCGGGGTCCGAGCAGGTGCCGGTAGCGGCAATGGCACACTGTGAACCCGTGAGCACAAGCCCGATTCAGACCGCGACCGCGACCCTGCACACCAATCGCGGCGACATCAAGATCGCCCTCTTCGGAAACCACGCCCCCAAGACCGTCGGCAACTTCGTCGGACTGGCCCAGGGCACCAAGGACTACTCGACGCAGAACGCCACCGGCGGGTCGGCCGGCCCCTTCTACGACGGGTCGATCTTCCACCGGGTCATCCGCGGCTTCATGATCCAGGGCGGCGACCCGACCGGCACCGGCCGCGGCGGCCCGGGCTACAAGTTCGCCGACGAGTTCCACCCCGAGCTGGCGTTCGACCGGCCGTATCTGCTGGCCATGGCCAACGCCGGGCCGGGCACCAACGGGTCGCAGTTCTTCATCACCGTCGGCCCGACCCCGCACCTCAACCGCAAGCACACCATCTTCGGCGAGGTCGTCGACCCCGAGTCGCAGAAGGTGGTCGATGCGATCGCCACCACGTCGACCGACGGTATGGACCGGCCCGACGACGACGTCGTCATCGAGTCGGTCACGATCTCCTGACGCGGGGCGCACAGGGCAGCCTTTCCCGAGGCACTTCCGTCCGGCTTGCAGCGACAGCGGCCCGTCAGGTCACGAGGAGTCGCTCCTAGCCGGGCGGCACTACCGGTGCCCGCCACGCCCCGCCGGCCGCCCGGCCGACCCGGGGCCGGGCGCGTACCCGGCCGCGGTCAGCGCGTCGAGTACCGGCAGCGGATCCCCGCCCAGATCCCAGCGGCTCAGCACCAGCAACGCGTCATCGGCGGTGTCGATCTCCAACAGCCGCACCGGCCGGCCCCACCGCCTGAACTCGGTGATGCGGATCAGGTCGACGTCGGTGCGGCGCAGTGTCGTGGTGCGCAGCCACCCGCGGTAGACCAGGCCCTCGGCCGTGATGGCCAGCCGGGGCCGCGCCCGCCATGAACCCGCGGCGAACAGGAGCAGACCGAAGGCCGCGATGCCCGAGAGGAACAGGCCGGGCGGGTCGGCGGCCACCAGCGCGCAGCCCAGCGCCATCGCCAGCCCGGCCGCCGCGACGGCGGCGATGGCCGCCGGGGACGGCCCCCACTCGCCACGGTTATCCACAGGCACTATGCACAGTGGGGATGAATCACAGGCGTGTGATTGATCTCACCGCCACCGCATCGTCAGCAGCAGACCGGCGATCATGAAGCCGAACGCGATGGCGTAGTTCCACGGACCGAGGTCCGACATCCACATCAGCGGGTCCGGGGTGTCGTAGCCCGACGCGGCGAGTTGGAAAACCAGCAGCCAGATCAGCCCGATCAGCATCAGCCCGACGAACAGCACGACGAACCAGGTGCTGGACGGGCCGGCCTTGACCTTCACCGGGGTGCGGCTGACCGAACTGGTCGCGAAGTCGTTCTTCTTGCGGACCTTGGACTTGGGCATGGCTACCTTCGCTGGTCGGACCACGGGGCGTCTATGAGATTAACCTAGCCGGGTAGCCTTCATCAGCGTGCGTGTCCTGGTCGTCGACAACTACGACAGCTGCGTGTTCAACCTGGTCCAGTATCTGGGCCAGCTCGGCGCCGAGGCCGAGGTCTGGCGCAACGACGACCGCCGGCTGACCGGGGCCGGCGCGGTCGCCGCGGCGGCGGCGGAGTTCGACGGCGTACTGCTCAGCCCGGGACCGGGCACCCCCGAGCGCGCCGGGGCGTCGATCCCCCTGGTGCGGGCCTGCGCGGAGTCGGGAACCCCGCTGCTGGGCGTGTGTCTGGGCCACCAGGCGATCGGGGTGGCGTTCGGCGCCACCGTCGACCGTGCCCCGGAACTGCTGCACGGCAAGACCAGCTCGGTCTTCCACACCAATGCCGGTGTCCTGCACGGTCTCCCCGACCCGTTCACCGCGACCCGCTATCACTCGCTGACCATCCTGCCGCAGACCCTGCCCGCGGAGCTGGAGGTGACCGCGCGCACCCGCGGCGGGGTCATCATGGCGGTACGCCACGTCGAGCTGCCGATCCACGGCGTGCAGTTCCACCCCGAGTCCATCCTGACCGAGGGGGGCCACCGGATGCTGGCCAACTGGCTGGGCTGCTGCGGGGAGGCGCCGGCCGAAACCCTGGTGGGCCGACTGGAGCAGGAGGTCGCCGAGACCGTCCGGCACGCCTCGGCCGCCGCGTCCGAGCGGGGGGTTACGACGCAAACGCCAGCGTGACCGACCCGTTGAAGGTGACGCCGCTTCCCGGCGACGGGCTCTGGGTCACCACCGCGTTGGTCCGCTGGCCGCTGTTTGCGACGTCCGGTCCCTTCACCAGCACCCCGGTCCAGCCCAGTGCCCGCAGATTGGGCTCGGCGTCCACCCAGAACTGGCCGACCAGGTTCGGCATGACGAACTGGTTGCCCTTGGACACCTTCAGCGTGACCGGGGTGTCCAGTTCCGAA
>NZ_JBJTJF010000087.1:0-4998 GCF_046095365.1 Mycobacterium sp. | reverse complement strand
GCCAGCCCGGCCAGTGCCTTGGTCTGCCGGCCCACCGGGTAGTGCACCCGGGGGAGCCGGCTCCGGGTCGGGTGGGTCGCCGCATAGATGTCCTCGGCGACATCGGCCGCGGTCAAGTGGATGCCGAGCGTCCTGGTGCTGTTGGTGTGCAGGCCGTCGACCATCGCGGTCCGGACGAACAGCGGCCACATGGCGATGACCCTGATCCCGTGCCGGCGCCACTCCAGTTCCAGCGCCTCGGTGAGCCCGCGCACGGCGAACTTGGTCGCCGAGTAGGTGGCCAGTTCCGGCTGGCCGTAGATCGCCGAGGCCGAGCACAGGTTGACCACCTGCGCGCCGGGGGTGTCCCGCAGGTAGGGGAAGGCGGTGTGCAGCCCGGTCAGCGTTCCGTTGACGTTGACCTCGACGATCCGGCGCTGGGTGTCCAGCGGAATGTCCTCGAACGGGCCGGAGGCCAGCACCCCGGCGTTGTTGACCAGAACGTCCAGCCGCCCCGAACGCCCGGTGAACGCCAGCAGCTGCTCCGACCAGTTCGCGGCGTCGGTGACGTCGAGTTGCCCGATGGCGATGTCCCCGCCCCTGGCGCTCACCTCGTCGCGCAGCGAGGCCAGCCCCGCGAGGTCGACGTCGTAGGCCCCCACCCGGTAGCCGCGGCGGGCGAAGGTCATCGCGGTAGCGCGGCCGATTCCGGCGGCGGCCCCGGAGATGAAGACCGTGGATGCCGATGGCGCTGAACCGTTGGTCATCAGTCCAGACTTGTCGTTGCGGGGCCGCCGTGCAACCCGCCGCCGGCCTCGTACAACTCCAGGGGCAGGCCGTCGGGATCGGCGAAGAAGGTGAATCGCCGTCCGGTGTACTCGTCGACCCGGATCGGCTCCACGGCCACGCCGCAGGACCGCAGGTAGTGCGACCACGCCTCGACGTCGTCGACCGCGAACGCCAGATGCCGCAGCCCGCAGGCCTCCGGACGACTCGGGCGCGACGGCGGATCGGGAAACGAGAACAGTTCGATCCGGCCCCCGCCGGGCAGTGCCAGATCCAGCTTCCAGGATCCCCGCGCCTCGCGGTGGTTCTCGTCCGCGATGCCCAGGCCCAGCACCTCTGTGTAGAACGCCTTCGAGCGCTGGTAGTCCGAGCAGATGATCGCGACGTGGTGAATACCCTGCAGCGCAGGCCGATTCATGTCCACCGGTGCACCCGTCCCTGCTCGCGATACCACTCGATCAGGTCGGGCCGGTCGATCGCGCGGGGGTCCAGCGACACCCCGTCATGGCCGGCCAGTATCGCCGTCACCGGAACCTCGAGCTTCTTGCCGGTGCGGGTGTGCGGGATTCCGGGCGCGGCGATCACCTCGTCGGGCACGTGCCGCGGCGAGAGCCGGGCGCGGATCGCGGTGCGGACCCGCTCGACCAGGGCGTCGTCGAGAACCCGGCCTTCGGCGAGGGTGACGAACAACGGCATCCAGTAGCCCCCGCCGGGTCCGTCGACGCCCACCACGAAGGCCTCGGTCACCTCCTCGAGGCCCTCCACCACCTCGTAGATGTCCGCCGACCCCATCCGGATCCCGTTGCGGTTCAAGGTGGCGTCGCTGCGGCCGTGGATGATCAGCGAGCCGCGGTCGGTGACGGTGACCCAGTCGCCGTGACGCCATACCCCGGGAGCCTGTCCGTCCGACCACGCATGCTCGAAATATGCTGCGCGGTAACGGGATCCGTCATCGTCGTTCCAGAAGCCGATCGGCATCGACGGCATCGGGGCGGTGATCACCATCTCGCCGACCTCGCCGATCAGGGGCTCCCGTCGCGGAGACCAGCTGTGCAGGTCGACGCCCAGGTACCGGGTGGTCAGCTCGCCGGGACGGGCCGGCACCCCGGTGGTGCCGCCGGCGAACGCGGTCACCACATCGGTTCCGCCGCTGATCGAGGACACCTGCACTGCCGGCCCGACCTCGGTGGTCACCCAGTCGAACAGGTCGGCCGGCAGCGGGGAGCCGGTGCTGCCCACCGTGCGCAGCCGGCTCAGGTCGTGACTCGCCCCGGGGTGCAGCCCCGCCTTGCGGGAGGCCAGCAGCTGGCCCGGACTGGTGCCGAAGAAGGTGACCCGCTCATCGGCGAGAAGTCGCCACAGCCGGTCGGCGTCGGGGTGCATGGGGTGACCGCTGTAGCCGACCGCCGTCGCCCCGCACAGCAGGCCGCCGACCCGGAAGTTCCACATCATCCAGCTCAGCGCGGTCTGCCAGAAGAAGACGTCACCGGGACCCAGATCCGCATGCAGCGCAGCGGCTTTGAGATGCTCGAGCACCACCCCGCCGTGGCCGTGGGCGATGCCCTTGGGCCGGCCGGTGGTGCCGGAGGTGAACAGCACCCACAGCGGGTGGTCGAAGGGCACCGGCGTGACGACGGGTTCGGCCGGTTCGGCGACGACGGAGCGGTAGTCGTCGCCGTCCAGCCGGATCAGGTGCGCGCCGCCCAGCAGTCCGACGAGTTCGGCGGTCTCGGCGCGCCTGTCGATCCACGAGCCGCCGTAGCGGTAGCCGTCCCAGCCGAACAGCACCTTCGGACTCAACTGGCCCAGCCGCGCCGCCGCGCCCTGGGGCGCGTAGTCCTGCCCGCACGACGACCACACCGCCCCGACGGCCGCGGTGGCCAGGAACGCCACCACCGCCTCGGGGACGTCGGGCAGGTAGGCCACCACGCCGTCGCCGGGTCCGACGCCGCGGCGGCGCAACTCGGCGGCCAGCGCCCCCACCTGACCGGGCAGCGCATCCCAGTCGATCGTCCTCCGCCCGCCGTCCTCGTCGACGCCGACGACGGCCGCCCCGGGCAGGCCGGCGTGCCGGAGCACCGCATCGACGTAGTTCAGCCGGACGCCGGGGAACCACCGGGCGCCGGGCATGGCCGGGTCCGCCAGCACTCCGTCGTCGCCGGGTCCGGGCCCGACGCTCGCCGGGACGTCGAAGAACTCCCACACCGCCCGCCAGAACCGCGCCGGGCTGTCCACCGACCACCGCCACAGGTCGTCGTAGCCGCCCCCGGCGGGTGCGCCGTGGGACGCCGAGGCGGCGGCGAACCGCCGCCACCGGGGGAGCGCGCCGTCGGATGCCACCGTCAGACGAACTCCACGCCGGACATCTTGATCTGGCCGCCGTCGCGTTCCAGGCTGACCACCACCCGCCAGCGCCGCGGCTCCTGCTGGTCCTTGGGCGCCTGCGGGCCCTCCCGGCGGGAGGTGGCCGCGACCATGACCACGGCGGAGTCGGCGGTCATCGACTCCACGGCGGCGTCGTTGACGGTGGCCTTGGTGACGATCTTCTCCTCGGTGAGGGCTTTGACGAAATCATCGGCGGTGTCGGCGAAGTTGGCCCGGAAACGCCCCGTCGAGCCGTCCAGGACACGCTGCACACTGTCCTTGGCGCTGGCGTAGTCGATCGACATCAGGTTGATGACGCCCTGCCGGGCGGCCGCCGCGTACTCGGCCGACCACTGCCGCTGCCGGGTCTCCTGGCGGTGCTGCCAGAGCAGGTAGCCGGTGGCGGCGAGCAGCCCCGCCGTCATCAGTGCCGCCAGCATCAGCCCGGCCAGGCGCAGCGGGACAGACCGGCCGGCGGCGGGCTCAGCTGCCACCTCGGTCTCGAAAACCTCTGCCGCTGGCGTGTTTTCGGCCTCCTCGGCGGCGCGCAGTTGCCGTCGCAGCTCCTCGGCCCGGGCGCGCGCGGCCTCGGCCCGGGCTTCGGCGGCAGCGGCCTCGGCCTCCAGCGCGCCGGCGCCGCCGGCGGGCGCCGGCGAATCCGGGTCAGGCGACGGCAGCGCGGCTCCGCACCGTGTCTTCGCTGCATCAGACAGTCCACAATCGTCGCGTGTGCGACAGTTGACTGCGTGCGAACGACCGTAGTCGCTGCCGCCGCGCTGATGGTGGCCGGACTCGCCGCGCCCGCCCCGGCCCGGGCGGGGCAGTGCGACGACGCGTTCTGCACACCCGGGATCGCGCCCGGGGTGGTGCTCGGCGCCCCCTGCTCGGACACCTCCTTCTACGTGTTCGGCACCACGTCGTGGGGCCGGCTGGTGTTCTGCGGATCGCCGCGGCGCTACGAGCCGCGCTTTTTCCGTTCCCCGCCGATGATGGGCGTCAAGGACCTCGGCGGGAACTGCACCGGGTATGAGAACTCCGTCGCCCAGGCGCCGGACGGGCTGTTTTTGACATGCTCGTTCGACGACGGCCGTGCGGTCTGGGTGCGCGGGGACGCCTGAGCCGGCGCTCACCAGTGCCGTAGCGAGCACAGCGCGCCCTTGGCGCCGGAGTTGCTGACCACGACCTGCCCGTCGACGGCGAGCGTGCAGTGGAAGTTCGGCGGATTCGGCGCCAGGCCGCTGGTGCCCAGCACCATCGCCCAGTACGCGGGATTGGCCAGTTGCACGTTGAGCACCCACGGCCGGTCGGGCCCCAGATCGGCCTCGACCTTCGGGCTGAACTGGTAGGGATCGTGGCTGTAGTCGGCGAAGTTCGGCGGCTCGCTGTCCCGGTAGTAGATGTCGGCGGCGAACGGCGCATCGGTGTAGACGGTGTAGGTGACCGAGTGCAGCACCGGCCCTTCGGCTCCGGCGGGTCCCGCGGCCAGCACGACGACGGCGGCCACCGAGATGCCGGCAGCCGCGAACCTCATCGGGAAAGTCTGGCACGAGACCTGCCGGGAGAGGCCCGTTTGGGCGGTCTACCATCGGGTGGTTATGACTTCCGAGCGGCTGGACGTGCAGGCCGACGCCACGCTCGACGCCGAGGCCCAACTCGCCGAAGCCGAGGCGGCCGAGGCGCAGGCCCTCGCCGAGGCGGCCTCCGCCCGGGCGAGGGCGGAGGGCCTGACCGCGCCCGCGCCCGGCCCGCGTCCCGCGCGCCGCTGGCGCCAGACCGCCGGGCTGGTGCCGGCCGCTCTGCTCACCGGCGCCGGTCTTGCGCTGGCCGGACTCATGCTCTGGCAGCACGGGCAGGTCGCCGCGCAGCGCG
>NZ_JBJTJF010000086.1:0-14742 GCF_046095365.1 Mycobacterium sp. | reverse complement strand
GCGCTACCGCCGGTGTCGGTGGCCGGTGGAATGCCGGATCGACGTGTCAGGGCCGCGGTGTCGGTGATGGCGCCGGTGTCGGTGGCCGGGGGTGGCGCGGTTGTCCCGGAGCCCGGGTTCGCGAGGCAGGCCATGACGGTGTCGGCGGCGCCGGCGGCGCCTGCGCCGATTCCGGCGGCCGTGCCGGGGGTGGTGCAGTCGACGTCGGTGTTGCCGGGGGGCGTCAACCCGGGTGCGCCGGTGGGGTCGGCGCTGTCGTTCGCCATGCTGGCGGCCGCGCGGCGTGAGGGCTCGCCGCGGTCGGGAGTCATCGCCGCCGCGGCGGTGACGCCGACCGAGTCCGTCAAACCCGTCGCCACCGCCGCGCGCGGAGGGGAACCGCTGGTCTTCTACGGCCGCAATCAAGGGCTCTATGCCCTGAACGCCCGGACCTACTACGGTCCCGGCCCCTCCGGCGCTGCACCCGGGGCCTGGTACGGCGGGGGGACGGCGACTAACCCGGTGGGATACAAGTTCAGGGTCGACCAGATCGCAACCGCACCCGACGGCGACATCGTCTATGCGGCGGTGCGGTGGAAGCCATCAAATGCGCAGCCAGAGACCGCCTGGCTGTTTGGTTTCGGCTGTTGCAACACGGGCGGACCTGCCGCGGGGCTTCGGTACTCCAAAGACCTGGGCGGCGGCCAGAGCAGGGGCCTGGCCGTCAGCCCGGACAGCAAACGCGTCTATGTCTTGCAGAGCGATCTGCTCTCAGTCGCCGGCTCCGGAGCCCTCCGCCAGTACGACCTCGTTATGGGACCCCTGCGCGCAATGGCGCTGAGCCCGGACGGATCCCGCCTCTACGTCCTCCGCAAGGACGGCAACATCAGCGCTCTCGACACCGCAAAACTGGATCCAGCGCTCCCGTCGCCGGGAGGTGTTGAGCCGATCAAGACGGTCCAGAGGGTCTTTCCCCACCCCGACGGAGGTAGTTTTCCCGCCGAGGATTCGGACAGCCTTGCCATCTCTCCGGACGGCAGGACTCTGTACGTCTCTAACTGGGCGGCAGGGGTCAACGTCATCGACACGGAGACGCTTCAGGTCATCGGTCCGGTCACCGTAGACGGCAAGCCCCTCGGCCCAAAAAACGGCTTTCCCGCACTCACCGCAGGGATGGCTGTCAGCCCGGACGGTGCGCGCCTCTACATTGCGCAGCAGCGGGTAAGGGAGTACGGACCTGGCGCCTTGCTGGTCGTGGATACCGCCACAAGCACCGTCATCAACACCTTGGCGCCCCCGCGGACCGACGGCTTCGAAACAATTACGTTGCAACACGTGGCAGTCAGCCCCGACGGCTACAACGTCTTCGTCAGGGGTACCGGCAACCCGAACAATTGGATTATGCGATACGTGCCGGGCGAGGCGGTCTGGACCGCCGATGGCCTCGCGCAGTCGTGGCCAACACCGGGCAACGGCGACGCCGAGAATGTCCAAAGCGGCGGTCTGGCGGTAGGGCCGCACGTCGAGTGGTTTTCCCCCTACAACAATGCGCCGACAAAGTTGGAGCCCGTGATCAACCCCCCGGCTGGCGCCGACGGCGTTGTCCGCGGCCAAGTCCGGGCCCTCGACCGGGACGGGGACGCCGTAGCCTTCGAGGCTTATTCCATCCCGCCGCCCGAGCAACTCGCGGACGGGACTGATCGGTTCACCACCGCGCGGGGCGGTGTGGTGACGGTCAAACCGTCGGGCGAGTTCACCTACACCCCGTCGGTGGCCGCACAGGAGAAGGCGGCACGGGTTGGGGCGCCGGCGCTGGACAGGTATGACACCTTCGGTGTGCGGGCCTACGACAGGACACCATTCGGATATGGAGGCATCACCGTCATTCCGGTGACGGTACCGATCCAGCCGGCCCTGCCGTCGGTGTCGATCAGTCCGGCCACCCTGACCGTCGCGGAGGGCAACAGCGGGACCAGCGCGGCCAGTTTCACGGTGACACTGTCGAAGACCCCGACGACCGCGGTGACGGTCAATTACGCCACCGCCAACGGCACCGCGACGGCCGGCAGTGATTACACCGCCAAAACGGGGACGGTGAGCTTCGCGGCGAACACGACCACGCTGAGCCAGAGTGTGCCGGTCAGCATCACCGGGGACACCGTCGTGGAGTCCGATGAGACCTTCACGGTGACGTTGACCTCGGCGGCGGGGGCCAGTCTGGGCGCGGTCAAGACCTCCAGGGTGACCATCCGCAATGACGACACCGCCCCGGTGAGCCCGCCGACGATCAACATCACGGCAAGTGGCGGCCAGGGAACGCTGTCCGGCTCTCAAAGGGAAGGGAACGGAAGCGGAGTTGCTCTTCGGTTCCTTGTTTCCTTGTCGAGTACTGCCGACAGGGACGTGACTGTCGACTGGTACACGGTGAACGGCACGGCTATCGCCGGGCAAGACTATGGAGTCAGGAACAATTCCACGCGGCCAGAGGGCTCGGTGACCATCTATTCGCCCCAGACGACAGCGAAGGATCCCACCAAGACGAACGCCGTGCCGCTGGGGCAGTACATTGCGGTCCCAGTGCTGGGCGATACCACGAAGGAACAGGACGAGTCCTTTACGGTCGTCCTGGTCACCAGGGATGTTTCGTATCCCAAAGCGGGCGTCATGACTGCGACGGGAACCATCCTCAATGACGACTGACTCTGGTCTAGGTCAACGCTGAACTTTCTGTATCCCTGAGGGCTCTGCGCGGCTCGTGGTGGCACCAGTCTGCTGGGCGGTCGGAGCCACCGTGAAACCCCGCACTGGAAGTCGCAGTGCGCTCATACCACGGCCCAGCCGTGATGGGGCGCGTAGGTTCCTGGAGAATCAACAAAACAACCCGAAAGCAGCACTCACCGAAAGCAACCATGTCCGAGGAACAGATCACAGACGTCCCACCGGATCACCTCTCCGTCGATCCGGACAGCCCCTTCTACAGCGAAGAGGTGCTCGGCCGCGGCGTAGGTATTCGCTTCAACGGCGTCGAGAAAACCAATGTCCACGAATACGACGTGTCCGAGGGTTGGGTGCGCGTGGAAGTTCCCACCGCCAAGGATCGCCGCGGCAATCCCATGGTGATCAAGCTCAAAGGGACGGTCGAACCGTTTTTCCGCCCGGCGGAATAATGCCAGGGCGGAACGACGGAAATCACGTCGGTTGATTGCTAGCGTCTGCGGCAATCGCAGGCTGCTCGTGAGACATGTGGAGGTTCGTATGACGGTGACCAGAGGATTCGGTGCGGTCATGCTGACCGCGGCGCTGGCCTTGTCCCTCGGTGTTGCCGGCTGTTCGTCGAAGGGTGACAACAAAGCCGCTGCCGGCAGAACGAGCAGTGCGGCCGCCACCGGCGCGCCGTCGATGAGCGCTGCGGACCTGCAGAAAAGCCTCACCGGCAGGATCTCCACGGCCACCCCGCCTAAGTCCGTCACCTGCCCGAACGACCTTCCCGGAGAAGTCGGGAAAACCGAGAGTTGCGAGGTGGTGGTCGACGACAACACGGCGGTTCAGGTGAACGTCACCGTGACGAAGGTGAGCGGCAGCAACATCGACTACGACTTCACGCCGGCCATGACCAAGACCCAACTCGAGAACGCGTTCTCGGCGGAGGTGAAGGCGCAGGTGAGTTGCGACGGAGGTCTGGACGGCAAGGTCGGCTCGAGCACCACCTGCCACGTCACCAAGGACGGGACCACCGACGACACCGCCGTCTCGGTCAGCAAGGTGCAGGGCCTTTTCATGAGCCTTTCCACCGGCCCGTCGTGACCGGCCATTGGCTTCGCGACCATGCCGCGATGGCAGTCGGCGCCGTCGCGGCGGCCGTGGTCCTCGCCCCGCCCGGGCACGCCCTGGACGACTGCGGTGTCGGGATGTACTACAACAACTACAACGGCCAGTGCGAACCCTGGGCACCTGTCGGCGTCGCTTTCGCTCCCGGCCCCGCAGTTCCCGTCCCGGTGCCGGCCCTCGCCCCGGTGCCTCTCGGTGTCGACTTCGACCCGCTTCCGGTCGGTATCGGCTTCGATGTGGGATTCGGCCTCAATGTTCCCAACATCGCCCCCTACCTGCGCGTGCCCGGCATCGGAATCCCGGGCATCCCAGGTGTTCCGGGCATCCCCGACATCCGGGTGCCGGTCGTGCCGGACGTCCGCGTTCCCGACGTCCGGATTCCGGAGGTTCGCGCCCCCGAAGTCCGGGTACCTGAGGTTCGCGCCCCGGAGGTCCACCGGCGCTAACCGACGTTCCGGAAAGCACACGCGCACATACAGTTTCACGAAGGGTCAGCGATGAGACGTGCGGCGGCGGCGATGGCCGCGGTGATGCCCGTCGCGCTGGTCGCCGCGGCGGGCCCGGCTCGCGCCGACGACACCAGGCAGTGCGAACCCTGGTACGGATACTCGGTGTGTTACCAGCGCTCGGATGACACGTGGTGCCAACGGACGCCCCGCCCCCGCCTGCGCAGACGCCGGCCCCGCCACCGCCGCCGTGGCCGGTGCCGCCGCCCTTCTTTCCGGGATGCCAGACCCTCAACGGCTGTGTCGACTACTCGTTCTTTCCCGTTCTGACGTTCTAGCCGGGGCTCAGCGGTACCGGCGGACGTTGTAGATCGGGGCGTTGTCGATGGGAACGACGGCCACCGGGACGCCGTAGGTCGAGGCGTGCACCATCTTTCCCTTGCCCACGTAAAGGCCGACGTGCGAAGCGTTGGAGTAGTAGGTGATCACATCGCCGGGCTGCATCCGGTCCAGTGGCACCGGCTGACCGCCGGCCGCCAGTTGCTGGCTGGAGTGCGGCAGGGACACCCCGGCCTGCTGGAACGACCACACCACCAGACCGGAACAGTCGAAGGCGTCCGGACCCGCCGCGGCCCACTCGTAGGGGTCGCCGAGCCGGGTGAGCGCGGCCTGCACGGCGATCGCGCCGGTCCCCGCTGCCGGACGCTGTTCATGGGCGACCATGGCGGCGGGCAGGTCCCGCCGGACGGTTCGCACCGCGGCCGCCGGCCCCGGTGGCGCCATGACCGGATCGCCGACAGCCACCATCTGGGGCATCCCGCTCAGAGCCGCGGGCGGATGGACGGGGGAGAACATCACCGACGCTGGGACGGCCACCATCGCCGCTGCCCAGGACACCAGGTACCCAGGACGTGCCATTGCGGCCCCCGATCTTGGTCTCGGCGGGTATGCCTGATCGTTACTCCACCGTGATGTCGGCGCGTCTGTGGCCGGCGTTACAACCGGACCCAGGGTTTGTTTATCGAACGGGTTCCCTTAATGTGACAGTCCCTGACAGAATTGACGTGGGCGGCCGTCGCTCACGCGGGGGGGCTGTGTCGGCGGCCGCCCGCCTTCTCCGGTTCGGCCGGCTCCCGGGGCCCGTCACGAACAGTTATCCGCCCGTTAGCGAACCGTGGCCGACCTGTACGGGCATCACCAGTTCGCCTCGCTACCTTGGGAAGTGCGGGAGATCCCGGAGGAGGTCGTCATGGTGGCCACCGTTTATGCCGCGGCCGCGCTGGTCGCGGCGTCGGCGATCTTCCTCGCCGCGGATTCGCTCGGGCATGGTTTGCCCCGGCCGCCGCACCGATTCATCTACTCGGTTCTGGCCGGGTTGCTGTGGCCGCTGCTGGCCGTGGGTCTGGCGGAGTTCGCGGTGATCGCGGCGATCAGACACCGCGGTTCCGGCGGTCGCCAACCCGCGGCCGCGATGGCCGACGTCGAGGCCGATACCGGCCGGGCGTCAAGCCTCGCCGGCGTGCCGTAGCAAGCGGACGTATGAGTCTCATATGAATCATACTTCGCAAATCAGCGTTCTTGATTTCTCGCTCTACATTCGGTGGTGGGAACCGAAGACGGGAGGCGAGATGTCCGGGATATTTGTCTATCTGGCTGTGGCCCTGCTCTGTGCGGCGGCGGTGTTCCTGTTCGCCGAATGGAGCAGGGAACCGGGGATCGCCGCACCCGACAACCCGGGCGTGCTGGCGCTCGTCGCCGGACTGTTGTGGCCGATCCTGGTCATCGGCATCGCCCAACTGGCCGGCATTGCCGCGGCGCGGGCCCGCATTCGCGCCAGGACCGGACCGGGGACGCCGGCCCGGGTGGGTTCGCCGGTCTGAGTTCACCCCTCCGGCCGGGTGCCCGTGCCTTAGCCTGTGCCGGTGTACGCGCCGACCTGGGAGTCCGTGGGCAACCACCCGCTTCCCGAGTGGTACGACGACGCCAAGCTCGGCATCTTCCTGCACTGGGGCCTGTATTCGGTGCCCGGCTGGGCACCGCAGGTCCCCGACATCCAGGAGCTGCTCAAACACAAGGGTCCCGCGGAGATGCTGCGGGACAACCCGTATGCCGAGTGGTATCTCAACAGCAGCCGGCTGGAGGGCAGCCCGACCTGGCGCCACCAGCGCGAGACCTACGGTCCGGCAGCCACTTACGACGACTTCGTCGTCCCCTTCGACGACGGCACCGCGGAGGCGGACATGGCGGCGATCGCCTCGGTGTGCCGCGACGCCGGCGCGGGGTACGTGGTACTCACCACCAAGCATCACGACGGGTTCTGCCTGTGGCCGACCGCACTGGCCCACCCGCGCAAGGGCCGCTACCACGCGCGGCGTGACATCGTCGGCGACCTCACCCGCGCCGTGCGGGAAGCCGGTCTGCGCATGGGGCTGTACTACTCAGGCGGCTACGACTGGCCCTACAACGACGCTCTGCTGCAGAACCCTGCCGATGCGTTCCTGGCCGTCCCGCACACCCCCGACTACGTCGAGTACGCCGGGGCGCACGTCCGCGAGCTGATCGAGCGCTACCAGCCCTCGATGCTGTGGAACGACATCTGCTGGCCGGCCGGCGGAAACCTGCCCGCACTGTTCGCCGACTACTACAACAGTGTCCCGGACGGAGTCGTCAACGACCGCTGGATCGAACCGCCGCAGTACCGCAGCGCGCTTACCGATTCCCTGGCGCGCGTGGGAGGCACTCTGCTGCAACGGTTCTGGGCCTATATTCCCGACCGGCACAAGTCGTTGACGTTCCCGGCGGAGCATCACTACGACATCCGGACCCCGGAGTACGCGCGGTATGACTCCATCCAGCAGAAGAAGTGGGAGTCCACCCGCGGCGTGGGCCACTCCTTCGGGGCCAACCGCAACGAGCGGCCCCAGGACTTCGTGACCTCGACCGAGCTGGTGCGGTCCTTCGTCGACATCGTGTCCAAGAACGGCAACCTGCTCATCGGGATCGGGCCCGACCGGCACGGCCGGTTTCCCGAGGAGCAGCTGACCCCGCTGCGCGGATTGGGGTCCTGGCTGGCGGTCAACGGCGACGCCGTCTACCGCACGCGGCCATGGGCGATCGCCGAGACCACCACCACAGAGGGAAACCCGGTGCGGTTCACCCGGAGCGACGACGGCCTCAACGCGATCCTTCTGGACCTGTCCCGTCCGGAGTTCGGACTCCGCGGAGTCGACGCGACGGATGTCACCGGGGTGCGGATGCCCGGCCTCGGCACGTCTGTGGACTGGCGGGTGTCCGAGGGGATGCTGCACGTACGGACGCCCGAGCGCATACCGCTTTCGCCGGCCTACGTGCTGGCGCTGCAGGGCCGGGTGCGTCCGGCGGGCTAACCCGGTTCCAGGGTGTTGTCGATACCCGAGGTGTCCAATTCCGATGCGCCGGATGCGCAACCCGGCTGACCGCCAGGCCGGCCAGCAGCGGTCCCCCGGGGCGAGCGCGCCCCCGCCGCGCGGCTACGCCCGGGCCCGGCGGTGCTACTTTGGTTACATACGTAACCAGAACTGGGAAAGGCCCGGTCGCCGATGAGGATCCTGCTTCCGCACCAGCTTCTCGAGCACAAGGTCAGGTCCGACTTCGACAGGGACGTCCGGCGCAGGTTCTTCCGCGGACTGGAGTTCGCCGGGCCCAAGGGCGACCCCGGGTGGTTCGGTCCGGACAGCGCGGTCTGGCACGTGCATTCGCACACTTCGGCGCTGATCTTCGGGCTGCAGTGCGCGGCCTTCATGGAACGCCTCGATCCCAGCATCTTCTGGATGGGCTCGGACCACTCCCGGGTGGCCGAACGCGACGACGACGGTCGACCCACCGGCCGGCTCGATCAGGAGGGCGCGCAGGCGCGCCTGGCGCACTCGCTGGCCTTCTTCATCGGCACCGCCTACGGATCGACCGCGACCGCCGAGAAGGTGGCCCAGACGGTGCGCTCGATGCACCACACGGTCAAAGGTGTTCGGCCCGACGGGTTGCGCTACGACGCCGACGACCCGGACTGGCTGCGGTGGAACTACGCCACCGTGGTCTGGGGCATCGCGACGGCGCATCAGATGTACCACCCGGTTCCGCTGCGCGACATCGACCGCTACTACGCGGAATTCACCCGGGTCGGTCACGCCCTGGGCGGCACCGATCTACCGGCCTCCAAAGCTGAGACCCTGGACTGCCTGCGCTCCTATCTGCCCCGGCTCGCGCTCACCCATGGCGCGGCTCTGGCCACCGGCGCGGCTCTGATGAACAATCCCGACGTGCCGCAGGCCGCCAAGTTCTTCGACTGGGCCATTCGCGACGCGATGCCGGACTGGGCCGCCGAGATGGTGATGTACCGGCCGCCGCACCCGGTGGAGCGGGCGGCACGCCGTGCGGCGACATGGGCTGCGATCAACGGCACTCAGGCCGCGATGGGTCCGCTGCGCGAGTTCCGCCTGGCTCAGCGGCGGGTCGAGGGCGGCACCGACTGCGACCACACCGAGCCGGCGTATGTGCCGGGCAGCGACCCCGCCCGGGATCGTGACACCGTCGAACGGGCGCTTTGAGGCGATTTCAACCGCTATGCGGCGGGGAAACCTCCGACACTCAGGCCCTGCATGTGATGTCCACCGCATGTCGATTCGCGGTGTCCAGCGGAAATGCCGGCGAATCCCTTCGGCAACGATGGGCGCACAGGGTTGTCGGGCTGTATCGGTGATACCCGGGCCACGTCGGCGGCGATTGTGTGACCTGCGCAACAGCTAGACTGGTAAACGATTGATTTATTGCGCTCGAACGCAATTCCCCTTATTTCCACGCTGAGGCCGGGCATTTCGCTTGGCCAACGGAGGTGAACGAAACATGGCAACCCTCACGGGTGGCACCGCCCTCGCTGAACGCCCCACCGACGCGGTGTGGCTGGCGACGCTGCCGGCCCCGCTGACCACTGTGCGTCCGGCCACCGCGGCCGGCCGACCGCAGACGCTGCTGCCCGCGGTTCGCGCGGCGGCGTCCGTGCAGCGGATCGCCCGGCTCGCGCAGGGCGAGTTGTCCGGTCTGCCCGGAGCGGTGACCGATCTCGCCGTCAGCCGTGACGGTCGGCATCTGGTCGCGGCTCACTACGGCGAGGACGCGGTGTCGATCGTCGACACCGCCACCTTGGAGGTCGCTGCCACCGTTTCCGGTATCGCCGAGCCGTACGCCGTCGTCGCCGCCGATCGCGCGTATCTGAAGTCCGCGTTGATCCGCGAGGACATCGTTGTCGCCGTCGACCTCGCCGCCGGCACTCCGCTGGCTGCTCGCGAGGTCGGGGTTGGTGCCGCCGGCTTGGCGCTCAGCCCTGCCGGCGACGTGCTCTACGTCGCGCGGTCGGCGGACGCGGTCACCGACATCGCCGTGATCGACGTCGAGAGCGGCGCTCTCAGATCGATCCCGGTCGTGCGCGGGCCGGAGGCCTCGATCGACAGCCTGCGGATCAACCCCGCCGGAACCCGCCTGTATGCCGCGCTGAGCACCGCCGCCGGCGGCTCGCTGGTGACCGTCGACATCCGGTCCGGCCGGGTGCAGACCGTCGCAGTCGGCGCCTCGATCGGTGACGTCGCATTGCACCGCGACGACCGCAGGGTCTTCGTCACCGTCTGGGACGACGACCTCGGCGCCGCGCTGCGCGTCGTCGACACCGGCCGCGTCGTCGGTTCCTACGCGCTCGACGGACAGCCGGCCGGTCTGCTGGTCACCGGAGCCGAGGTGCTGCTGGCGCACGGCGAGACGGTGACGGTCCTCGACGCCGCGTCCTTGCGGACGGTCAATCGCATCGACCTCGGCAAGCCGGTGTCGTGCCTGGCGGTCAGCCGTGACGGGACACGGCTGTACGTCGGAGGTTTCGACGGCACCGTCACCGCGCTGGAGATGCGGGCCGCCCGGGCCGGCCTGCCGGCCGCGTCCTGACCCCTACCGCTGGCTGCAGTCCAGCGACACAGCGATGGTCTGACTGGTCACCACCGGTATCAGGAAGGTGCCGCGGTCGCCGAGTCCGGGACCGACGTAGGGCACCCACTGGGTGAGGGTCTGAGGGTTGCGCACACTGGTGACGACGCACTTGGACATCGGACCGGTGCCGATCTTGTCGATCTGGACGCTGTAGCCCTGCTTCTGCAGATCGCTGATGGTGTCCTGCGCGGACTGCTCGGCCGATGCCGGCCCGGCGGGTGCGGCCGTCACGGCCAACCCCGCCGCGGCGGCGGCAAGCAGGGCCGTCCAGCGCATGGCCTCTCCTTCCGGCTGTCCGGCTTGCAACGCTATACGAGCCCTCGCGGGTGCCCGGTTCGGCTATACGATCGCCGGTGAAACCCGGCGACACCCCGGCGACAAGGAAACTGGCGATGCAGAGCACCATGCAGAACTCCCCGCTCACCATCGCGGAGATCCTGCGTTACGCGGTCGGCGTCCATGGTGACCGCACCGTCACCACCGCGACCGGCGACGGCTTCCGGCAGGCCACCTACCGTGAGGTCGGCCGGCAGGCCGCCCGGCTGGCCAACGCGCTGCGCCGCCTCGGCGTCGACGGCGACCAGCGGGTGGCCACCTTCATGTGGAACAACCAGGAACACCTGGAGGCCTACGTCGCGATTCCGTCGATGGGGGCGGTCCTGCACACTCTGAACATCCGGCTGTTCCCCGAGCAGATCGAGTTCGTCGCCTACGAGGCAGAGGACCGGGTCGTCATCGTCGACCTGTCGCTGGCATCCGTGCTGGCGCCGGTGCTGCCCGGGATGGAGACCGTGCACACCGTGATCGCGGTGGGGTCCGGGGATCTTGGTCCGCTGGAGTCTTCGGGCAAGCGAGTGCTGCGCTACCACGAGATCACCGCGGCGGAGCCGGACGTTTTCGACTGGCCTGACATCGACGAAAACTCAGCCGCGGCAATGTGTTACACCAGCGGCACCACCGGCCACCCCAAGGGCGTCGTCTACGGGCACCGGTCGAGCTACCTGCACTCGATGGCGGTGTGCAGCGGCAACGGGATGGGCCTGAGCTTTTCCGACAAGGCACTGCCGATCGTGCCGATGTTTCACGCCAACGCCTGGGGGCTGCCGTACGCGGCGCTGATGGCAGGCGCCGACCTGGTGCTTCCGGACCGCTTCATGGACGCGAAATCGCTGGTGCACCTGATCGAGACGCAGCGCCCGACGGTCGCCGGGGCAGTGCCGACCATCTGGAACGACGTGATGAACTACCTTGATCGCGAACCGGGACACGACATCTCGTCGCTGCGGCTGGTGGCCTGCGGCGGATCGGCGGTGCCGGTGTCGCTGATGCAGTATTTCGAGAAGAACTACGGAGTCCAGATCCGGCAGTTGTGGGGTATGACCGAGACCTCGCCGATGGCAACCCTGGCCTGGCCGGCCCCCGGCACTCCGGACGAACGGCACTGGGAGATCCGCTCCACCCAGGGCCGGCCGATGTGCGGGGTGCAGGCCCGGATCGTCGACGACGCCGGCGCGGTGCTGCCCAGCGACGGCGCGGCGGTGGGGGAGCTGGAGGTCCGCGGTCCCTGGATCACCGGGTCCTACTACCGCAACACCGACCCGTCGAAGTTCACCTCAGGCTGGCTGCGCACCGGCGACGTCGGGCGCATCGACCCGCAGGGTTACATCACGTTGACCGACCGGGCCAAGGATGTCATCAAGTCCGGTGGGGAGTGGATCTCCTCGGTGGAACTGGAGAACACCCTGATCGGCCACCCGCTGGTTCGGGAGGCCGCTGTGGTGGGTGTTCCCGACGAGCGCTGGCAGGAACGCCCGCTGGCGGCCGTGGTGCTCAAGGACGGCGCCGAGGTCACCCCTGCCGAGCTGCGCGAGTTCCTGGCCGACAAGGTCGTCCGGTGGTGGCTGCCGGAACGCTGGACCTTCGTCGGCGAGATTCCCCGCACCAGCGTCGGCAAGTACGACAAGAAGACCATCCGCGCCCGCTACGCCGACGGCGCCTACGACGTCATCACGCTGTAGCACCCCGCCAGTCGCCCCGCCGCCCTCCGTCGAAAGTGCGTTCAGATCGACGAAACCGGTCGACAGGGGGTTTTTCTCGATCTGAGCGCACTCTCGACGACCATGCGCGACCCCCGCGGTCTACCGATCGGCGCGCTGATAGGCGGTGACCACGGCCGCCCCGCCCAGGCCGATGGTGTGCTGCAGAGCGGCGTCGAGGTCGTCCACCTGACGCGCATCCGCGGTCCCGCGCAACTGCCAGGTGAGTTCGGCGCACTGCGCGAGGCCGGTGGCGCCGAGCGGATGGCCCTTGGAGATCAGCCCGCCGGAAGGGTTGACCACCCACCGTCCGCCGTAGGTGGTATCTCCGGCGTCGATCAGTTTCGGCGCCTCGCCCTCGCCGCACAGCCCCAGGGCCTCGTAGAGCAGCAACTCGTTGGCGGAGAAGCAGTCGTGCAACTCGATCACGCCGAAGTCCTGCGGGCCCAGGCCGCTCTGGTCGTAAACCTTCTGCGCCGCTTGGACATTCATTTCGTAGCCGATGATGTTGCGCGCCGAGCCGTCGAAGGTCGAGGCGAAGTCGGTGGTCATCGCCTGCCCGACGATCTCGACAGCCTGCCCGGCCAGTCCGTGTTCGTCGAGGAACCGCTCGGATACCAGTACCGCGGCGGCGGAGCCGTCGGACGTCGGCGAGCACTGCAACTTCGTCACCGGGTCGGAGATCATCGGCGCGTTGAGGATGTCGTCGAGGGAATACTCGGTCTGGAACTGCGCGTAGGGGTTGTTCACCGAGTGCTTGTGGTTCTTGTAGCCGATCTTGGCGAAATGCTCGGCGGTGGCGCCGTAGTCGCGCATGTACTCCCGTCCGGCCGCGGCGAACATCCACGGTGCGACCGGGAAGGCCAACTCGTCGATCTCCGCCAGGGCTTTGATGTGCCGGCGCAGCGGGGACTCCCGGTCCTCTGCCCCACCGCCGAGCGAGCCGGGCTGCATCTTCTCGAAGCCCAGGGCCAGCACGCAGTCGGCCAGTCCGCCCCGGATGGCCTGCGCGGCCAGGTAGAGCGCGGTGGATCCGGTGGAGCAGTTGTTGTTGACGTTGACGATCGGGATTCCGGTCATGCCTAGTTCGTAGAGAGCACGCTGGCCGGAGGTCGAGTCACCCGAGCAGTAGCCGACGAAGCCCTGTTCGATCCGGGTGTACTCAACGTGCGCGTCGGCCAGCGCCTTGGTGCCGGACTCCCGCGCCATGTCCGGGTAGTCCCAGCCCTCGCGACGCCCCGGCTTCTCGAACTTCGTCATTCCGACTCCGGCGACGTAAACCCTGTTCCTTGCCATGCAGGTAGTCTGCCGGTATGGCGCTCCGCGTGGTGCAGTGGGCCACCGGATCGGTCGGTAAGGCCGCCATCAACGCCATCGTGGAACATCCCGAACTCGAACTTGCCGGCTGCTGGGTGCACTCAAAGGCCAAGGCGGGCAGAGACGTCGGCGAGATCGTCGGCACCGCACCGCTGGGGATCACCGCCACCGACAGCATCGAGGACATTCTTGCCCTCGATGCCGACGCGGTGGTCTACGCGCCGTTGCTGCCCAACGCCGATGAGGTCGCCGCGCTGCTGCGCTCCGGTAAGAACATCGTCAGCCCACTCGGGTGGTTCTACCCGAGCGAGGCCGAGGCGGCGCCGCTGCGGGCCGCCGCACTGGCCGGCAACGCCACCCTGCACGGGGCCGGCATCGGGCCGGGGGCGGCCACCGAACTGTTCCCGCTGCTGCTGTCGGTGATGTCCACCGGCATCATCCACGTGCGCGCCGAGGAGTTCTCCGACCTGCGCACCTACGGCGCACCCGACGTGCTGCGCCATGTCATGGGGTTCGGCGGGACGCCGGAGAAGGCACTGAGCGGACCGATGCAGAAACTGCTCAACGGTGGCTTCTTCCAGTCGGTCCGGCTGATCGTCGACCGCCTCGGATTCGCCGCCGACCCCGTCATCCGCACCAGCCAGCAGGTGGCGGTGGCGACCGCGCCCATCGAGTCCCCGATCGGGGTGATCGCGCCCGGCGAGGTCGCCGGGCGCCGGTTCGTCTGGGACGCGGTGGTGACCAACGTCATCGTCGTGCGGGTGGCGGTCAACTGGCTGATGGGCGAGGAACACCTCGACCCGGCGTGGTCGTTCGGCCCGGCCGGTGAGCGCTACGAGATCGAGGTGCGCGGAAACCCCAACACGTTCGTCACGGTGAAGGGCTGGCAGCCCGAGAGCGTCGAGGAAGGTCTGATCAGCAACCCGGGTGTGGTCGCCACCGCCGCGCACTGCGTCAACGCCATCCCGGCCACCTGCGCGGCCGAGCCGGGGATCAAGGGGTTCTTCGACCTGCCGCCGCTGACCGGGCGGGCCGCGCCGATTTTCGCTCGGCCGTAACATCGGCTGTCATGGCGCAGCCGATCGTCGTCGAGCAGTCGAGAGCCATCCCGGTGTCTCCGCACGATGCCT
>NZ_JBJTJF010000085.1:0-38906 GCF_046095365.1 Mycobacterium sp. | reverse complement strand
GAACCCGGCCAAGTACCTCACCGACCGCGAGCACCGGGCACACGGCCGTCCGCTGCCGTGGCAGGACCTGCGGGCGGCCTTCACCGAGCGGGGCTGGCTGGATCTGACCCACAACCGACGCGAGTTCGAAGTGGCCGGGCTGGTCGTGGCGGCGGCCGGAGTGGACGACCCCCACCTCGGACGGGACCGCTACGCCACCATCGCCGGCCCGCCCAGCGCGGCCGCCAACCTCAGTCTGGGAGTCACCCACGCCCCCTACACCAGGGTGCTGGACCGTTTCGCCGACGACGGCTATCAGCTGGTGATGGCCGGCCACACCCACGGCGGCCAGCTGTGCCTCCCGTTCTACGGCGCCCTGGTGACCAACTGCGACCTGGATCGCTCCCGCGCCAAGGGCGCGTCGAACTGGGGTGCCGAGACCGCACTGCACGTCTCGGCAGGTATCGGGACATCCCCGTTCGCCCCGATCCGGCTCTGCTGCCGGCCGGAGGCCACGCTGCTGACCCTGGTGGCCGCACCGACCGGCGGGCGTGACCACACCCGCACCGTGCTGCGCTCGACCCCCACCGTCTCCGCGCACTGATCGACGACGGCCCGCCGCGGACCCGGTCCGGCTGAGCGTTTGGCCTGACGGCTCGGCCGTGCGATAGGCTGGCCGGGCTTCACGCGGGGTGTGGCGCAGCTTGGTAGCGCGCTTCGTTCGGGACGAAGAGGTCGTGGGTTCGAATCCCGCCACCCCGACTGTGTGTTGTTGCAGGACGATCAGGCGGGCAAAGCCTGAGCGAGTTAACGTGAACCCACCCGCAATCGAACGACACGAACAAGGACTCCGATGACTCGCGCCGGTCGCCGCTGTCTTGGTGCCGTCGCCGCTGTCATCGGTACCGTTCCGATCGCTCTCGCACCCGTTCAGCCCACCCTGGGCCACTCGGCACACGCAGAACTGTTGAGCACCGCCATCGCCGTGGAACTCGCGTCAGCCATCGACCCGACAAGCCCGTGGATCGACACCGCCAGGACGTCGTTGCTCAACGTTCGCAAACTGGTCGATCTGTATCTGGAGCAACCCTTGCCCCTACTCACAACCATCTCCAGGAACTGGGTGACCTACATCAAGGAACTGCCCGACGTCGGTTTGATCGCCAGCCAGGTCGCGGGCAATATCCGGACTTTCCTGACGGCGCCGTGGTCTGCAGGGGATCTGAGCTATTCCTATCTCGTCTCCCTTCTGCCCATCACGACTCCGGTCCCCTTTCTCGGCTCCCTCAGCCAGCAGGATTTCTACAACTTGACGCCGATCTTCTGGGGTGGGGGTTACGACCGATACGCGCCGTTCGTCGACTTCACCGCGACTCCCGCGAGCGGCGTGGTCGCGGGAGTCCTGGGTCCGCTGGTCGCACCCCTGATCCAGATGACCGACAGCCTTACCCTCATCAAGGATTTCATCCGGGCGGGTGACGCCGCGAGCGCCCTGAAAGAACTCATCAATGTTCCGGCCAAGGTGACCAACGCCGTCCTCAACGGCGGAAAATATCTGGACCTGACAGGAGCTCTGGCAGCGCTGGGCGTCGATCTGGCCGACACCGGATTCAAACGCGTCGGCCTGAACTTGGGGGGCCTGCTCAGTGTGGTCCCGACCTGCGATGAGGGGGGTACCGCGTGCCCACCGCCCCCGGGCGCGCCCGGGAACCTCAGCGGCGGTGTGGCTTTCGACGGCGTGGCAGCCGAGGTTTCCAAAACAGGTCCCCCCTTCGGCACCTTTGATATGACCAGTCCAGGCCTCCCCGTCGGCGCCATCGGTTCGGTCATCGGCTTGAACCAGTTTCTCGCCGACCAGCTGCTGGTAACACCGCCGGCAGACGAACACGCCGTTTCACAGGCCGATGCCGTGCCGGCGGCAACCGACGCAGCACCCGTCGCGCCGGAGACGCCATCGTCGGCGGTCGTTGAAAACCCGGCCGCGATTGAGCCGCCTGCCACAACGCTCGACCGTGTCTCCGCTCCAGTCGAAGCGACTGCGGAGCAGCAGGTTTCGGCGCGCGCGCGGAGGGGTGCCGGTGCCATTTCAGCGCGTCCCCGGCCGCGCACGCCAGCCCGCTCGGATTCGAGGGTGGAACGTCACACGAAGCTGACCAGAGCACCACACAGTCAGACTGCGGCAATCCCCTAGACCGAGGGCTCCCGCCGCCGGAACAAGACAACCGCGAACACTCCGAGTCCGAGCACGAGCGCTCCGCCGGCGAGATAGCCCCACCCGGCGGCACCTCCGGTGGCGGCCGCCGAGGCGAGGATCGCCATGCCCACCGCGCCGCCGCCGAAACGCGCCACCATCGACAGTCCCGAGGATGTCGCCAGCAGCGACTCGGGCGTGGCGGAGAGCATGAGGCTGACGGCCACCGGGGTGATCAGGCCGCACCCGACTCCTGCCATTGTGAGGATGGCGCTGACCCACACCGCGCCCAGCGTCGACAGCCCGGTGAGCAAAACGAATGCGAGCCAGAGGACGGCCAGGCCGCTCAGGACCACCTTCGTCGGTCCGATGCGCGACGCCAGGTACGCCCCCGACTGAGCGCCGACCCAATAGAGCACGGCCCACGGGGCGAGTGCCAGTCCGGCCTGGACGGGTGTGAGGCCGAACGCCGTCCGCAGTTGAACCGAGCTGAGGAACTGCAGTCCGAGGAATCCGACATAGGACGCCGCGAGCGCGATCGCGGACGCACCGACCACCGGGATGCGAAGTACCGTCAGGTCGATCATGGGTGCGCGGGTACGCGTCTCATGCCGCGCGAACGCGGCCAGCACGCCGATACCGACGGCCAGCCCGGCCAGGATCACCGGGTTGGACCACCCGACATCGGGGACCTGAAGCAGCGCCGCCACCAGAGGGATGAGGGCGAGCGCGGACAACACCGCGCCCGGCAGGTCCAACGCAGGCGGATTGTTCGAGCGTGCAGCGGGCAGCGAAACACGACCCGCGACGAACGCTGCGAGTACCAACGGCACCAGGACGATGAAGATCCAGCGCCAGTTGGAGACGCTCAT
The DNA here is from genome assembly GCF_046095365.1 of Mycobacterium sp. GTDB lineage: Bacteria > Actinomycetota > Actinomycetes > Mycobacteriales > Mycobacteriaceae > Mycobacterium. The sequence continues at coordinate 35,864 of NZ_JBJTJF010000085.1, read as the reverse complement.
AATGGCCCCGCCGAGGATCGGGCCGACGGACAGACCGATACCGCTGGCGGCGGCCCATGTCGCCAGTGCGCGGACACGCTGCTCGCCGGGGAACATCTCACCGGTGAGTGCGACCGACGGGGCCGAAAGCCCGGCCGCTCCCACCCCCATGACGGTGCGGGCGGCGATCAGCGTCGCAGGGTCGGGGGCGACGCTAGCCAGAACGCAGCCCACCCCGAATACCGCCAGGCCGGTCAGGTAGACCCGGCGCTGCCCGAATCGGCCGCCCAGTCCGGCTCCCACGAGCATGAGGCCGGCCATCGCGACGTTGTAGCAGTCCGCAAGCCAGGAGAGCTGCACCTCATCGGCGCGGATGTCACGGCCGATGTCGGTGAGCACGATGTCGAGCATCGTCACATCCAGCGACAGGATGAACACGACGGTGACGATCACGAGCAGGCCGACGCGTGGTCCACGGATCACATCGCGATCGTGCCCTATGCGGCACACTCTGGACATGCGCACCGTCGTCATCTCCTGGCGCCCCTTCATGGCCCGGGTGCTCCTCGACTGGGTGCGGTCCCGCGGCGACGAACTCGTGCTCCTCGAGACCACCCAAGGCCGGCCGAGCGTCCGCGGAGACAACTGGAAACCGGTGTTGGACCTGCTCCCGTTCGAGGTACCAGGGGTGGTCGTGCGACACACCGCCCAGGCGGCGCCGCTGGTCGAGGCCCTCGAGCCCGACCTGATCGTGTCCTTCTCGTTTCCCCTACTCGTCGACGCGCGGACCATAGCGGCGGCCCGCGTCGCGGCGATCAACGTCCATGGGGGGCGACTGCCGGAGTACCGGGGCCCCAATCCGATGTGGGCGATCTACCGCGGCGAGCCAGAGATAGACGTCACGGTTCACCGCCTCGCCTCGGAGTTCGACACCGGTGACGTCCTGGCGGTGACGACGGTGCCGCTCGAGGAGACGCCGACACCCGAGGGGGTGTTCGATCTGTGGTCGTCCTCGGTCGGCCCGACACTGGACGCGGCGGTGGCACGCGTGCAGTCCGGTGAGTCCGGTTGGCCGCAGCCCGCCGGCGATGTGGAGATCCTGCCGGTCTTCGGGCCAGCACACGGCGAGCTGGACTGGGATGAGACGACGCGCACGCTGATGTGCCGCTGGACCGCATGCACCGTGGGCGGGGTTGCGGTGACCGTGCCCCTGGAGGGATCCCGGCGTACCTTGCGCGGCCTGCGCGTCGTCGAGGACGCGGTCACGACCGAGTCGCCGGGGACTGTCCTGTCCTCGCTGGGCCGCGATCACATCGTCGCCGCCCGGGACGGCCTCGTGCTGGCCGAAGTCGACTAGGTGACGCCCGGTCGGCCACGCATGATCGTCGCCTCCGCAGCGAGGAATACCGCCAGCGACACCGCGACCGCGGCGATGACGGCCGGGTAGCGACTCGCCAGGTCGGAGGTCTGGCGGAGCAGGATGCCGAGGTAGGCCCAGATGAGCACCAGTCCGTAGGCCACGTCGCGGTTGTGCAGCATGGTCACCGTGCCGATGGCCATCGCGACGAGAATCATGATCGCCGCCCAGGTGGACTCGGGGATGCCGAAACCGTCCCAGCGCCAATAGACAAGCAGCACAGTGATATTGGCGACCACTGCGACTGTCGACCATCCGAAGTACACGCTGAAGGGCACGCCGATGAACCAGCGCCGCCGCCCGGTCGGATGCGCCTTGCGCACGGTGGTGACGATCAGCGCGAGACAGATCAGGATGGCCACCAGCAGAACCGCCGAGAGCGGGATCAGGCCGTAATGCCAGGTGAAGATCCAGGCGGTGTTGATCACCGACGACAGCGAGAACAGCAGCCCGACGCGGTTGAGCAGGGCGGTATCGGCAGCGGTGTCGGGCCGGTCTCGGAACAATCCGAGTTGGTAGAGCACGTGCCCACCGAGAAGCAGGTAGATGACACCCCACACGGAGAACGTCACCCCTGCCGGGGTGAACAGGCTCGGGTAGGCGTCGGAGACGTCGCCGGTTCGCCGGCCGTTGAGTGGCAGGGCGTTGGCCGCGCCGTTGGTGGCGATCATCACCAGATAGGTCAGGGCCACCGCGATCTTGATCGGGGTCCGACCCCGGGCCGGGTTCACCGCGCCACCCCGGGATCAGACCGCGCCGGCCGCGTGGCGGCCGGCGGTGCGCCCGGAGAACAGGCAGTTGCCGAGGAAGGTCCCCTCCAGTGCGTTGTAGCCGTGTACGCCGCCCCCGCCGAACCCGGCGACCTCGCCGGCCGCGTACAGTCCGCCGATCGGATTCCCGCCGGCGTCCAGGGCGCGCGAGGACAGGTCGGTCTGTATGCCGCCCAATGTCTTTCGGGTCAGCACGTGCAGTTTCACCCCGATCAGAGGGCCGGCGTCCGGATCCAGGATGCGATGCGGCGCAGCGGTGCGACCGATCCGGTCGCCGAGATAGCGCCGGGAGTTGCGGATTCCCTGGGCCTGGGCGTCTTTGGCGAACGGGTTGGCCATCTGCCGGTCCCGTGCCTCGATCTGGATACGGATCGCCTGCGGGTCCAGCAGCGGCTCGTCGGTGAGTTTGTTCATCATCGCGACGAGTTCCTCGATGGTGTCGGCGACGACGAAGTCCGCGCCGTGGGACTTGAACGCCTCGATCGGAGCGGGCGCGCCCTTGCCGACCAGCCGTTCCCGCAGCATCCCGGCCTTGTCGTGGTTGGTGATGTCGGGATTCTGCTCCGAACCCGACAGCGCGAACTCCTTCTCGATGATCTTCTGAGTCAGGATGAACCAGCTGTGGTCATAGCGGGCGATCTCCGGATCGGTGCGCAGGTGGCGCAGCGTTCCCAGGGTGTCGTAGCCGGGAAGGAACGGCGCGGGCAGCCGGCGGCCCAGGGCGTCGAACCACATCGACGACGGTCCCGGCAGGATCCGGATTCCGTGTTTGGGCCAGATCGGATCCCAGTTCTGGATGCCCTCGGTGTAGTGCCACATCCGGTCCCGGTTGACCAGCCGCACCCCGGCGTCGGCGGCGATGTCGAGCATCCGTCCGTCCACGTAGGCCGGCACCCCGGTGATCATCGACCCCGGCGGTGTGCCCATCCGCTCGGGCCAGTTGCGGCGCACGATGTCGTGGTTGCCGCCGATCCCGCCAGTGGTCAGGATCACGGCCTGGGCGCCCAACTCGAACTCCCCCACCCGGTCGCGGTTGGACGGGGCGCCGCGCGGCGCGTCATCGGGGGCCAGCACCGTCCCGCGAACCCCGGTGACCGTGCCGCCGGTGAGCACCAACTCGTCGACGCGGTGACGGTGATGGAAGGTCAGCAGCCCGCGGGTGGCCGCCTCCAGCGCGTAGTTGACGAACGGCTCGACGATGCCGGTCCCGGTGCCCCAGGCGACGTGGAAGCGGGGCACCGAGTTGCCGTGTCCGTCGGAGCGCAGGTCTCCGCGCTCGGCCCAGCCGACCGTCGGCAGGAACGTGATGCCGTGGCCGGTCACCCACGATCGCTTCTCCCCCGCCGCGAACTCGACATAGGCGCGGGCCCATTTGACCGCCCAGGCGTCTTCGTCGTCGAGGCGGTCGAAGGCAGCGCTGCCGCGCCAGTCACTCCAGGCCAGTTCGAAGGAGTCCTTGACCCCCATCCTGCGCTGCTCGGGCGAGTCGACCAGGAAAAGGCCGCCGAACGACCAGAACGCCTGCCCGCCGAGGTTTGCCGGATTCTCCTGGTCGACCAGGGCGACTCTCTTGCCGCGGCTGGTCAGTTCGTGCGCGGCGACGATGCCGGCCAGACCGGCGCCTACGACGATGACGTCCGCATCCATGAAAACCTCCCGTGGGGTTAGAGCCGCTCCTTGACCGCCGCCGACAGCCGGGCACCATCGGCCTTGCCCCCGGCGATCGCGGTGGCGGCCTTCATCACCTGGCCCATCTGCCTGACCGACGGCCGCTCGCCGATCTCCTCGGCCACCTGGGCGATGGCCGTGTCGACCACGTCGGCCACCTCGGCGTCGGTCAGCGGGGTGGGCAGGTACTCGTCGATGATCCGCCCCTCGGCGTGCTCCTCGGCGGCCAGCTCCCCGCGCCCGTTCTGGGTGTAGATCTCGGCGGCCTCGGTGCGCTTGCGCGACTCGCGGGCCAGGACCTTGAGAATCTCGTCGTCGGTGAGCTCTTTGGCCTGCTTACCCGAGACCTCTTCGGTCTGGATCGCGGCGAGCATCATCCGCAGCGTCGCGGTGCGCAATTTGTCCTGGCTCTTCATCGCCTCGGTGAGGTCGGACCTCAGCCGCTCCTTCAATTCCGCCATGTCGCCTAACGCTACGCGGCGCAGCACGCGGCCCGGCCACGGGTTTGAGAAAAGCCCGGCGGCTAGACAGGATGGGACCATGAGCGACGACCGCCGCCGGTCGGTCCGGTGACTGGACCGCCTCTCGGGCCGCCACCAGGCTGGCCTGGTCGGACGCCGTACCGGGGGCAGGGATATCCACCACCGCCGGCCGGGTATCCGGCGGGCGGCTACCCGCCGCCCGGGTACGGCTATCCCGGCTATCCCGGCTATCCCGGCTATCCGGCGGCAGCCGCGTGGAAGCCCGGCGTGATTCCCCTTCGCCCACTGTCGCTGAGTGACATCTTCAACGGCGCTGTCGGCTACATACGTGCCTACCCGAAGCCGACCCTGGGCCTGACGACCGCGGTTGTGCTGATCACCAGCGTCATCGGCTTCTTCGCCGGGCTGGCCGCCGGCCGGGTCAGCGGCGACGCCGCCTCCGCGGCCGGGCTGGTGACCGCCGCGACGACGACCGTCCTGGCCAACACCCTGTTGTCGGGGATGCTCACGGCGATCGTCGCTCGCGCCGTACGGGGACTGCCCATCACCGTCGGCGAGGCCTGGCAGCGGGTCCGCGACCGGATCGGCGCGCTGATCGGATTGACTCTGCTGGAACTAGCGGCGATGGCGACGCTCGGTTTCGCCCTCGTTCTCGTCGTCATCGGGCTCACCGGCGGTGCCGGCGCCGCGGTAGCCGTCCTGCTCGGCATTCCCCTGGCGTTGGGGCTGCTCGGCGGCGTTGCCTATCTCTACGCCAGCCTGGCGCTCGCCCCGTCGGCGATCGTGCTGGAACGCAAGAGCGTGCCGGACGCGATTCGACGCTCGTTCGAGTTGAGCCGCCCGCGATTCTGGCGCATCTTCGGCATCCTGCTGCTCGCCGGCCTAGTCTCCACCCTGGTCAGCGGAGCGTTGTCGGTTCCGTTCGACGTCCTCGGAGGCGTGATGAGCATCGGATCCGGGGCGAACCCGGGCATCTCGGCAACCGCCGCCGCCGCGATGGGCCAGGCGATCGGCCAGATCCTCACCGCGCCGTTCGTCGCCGGGGTGGTGACCTTGCTCTATGTCGACTCCCGAATTCGTTCGGAGGCATTCGACTTCGCATTGATCGGCGCTGCCCCGAACGACGACTCCGTGTGGCTTCGTTGAGAAGATCGGGCTAGCCGGTGCCCGCCGTCGACGTCGACCGGGAGACGGCCCATGCGGCCGCGGCCCGGGAACTCGCCAAGTCGGTCTACCCGAAGCCTTCGGTGAGCGACCGGATCGTCGCCTGGCTGCGGGACCTGCTGGACAAATTGTTGCAGGCCGCGGCGGCTCTACCCGGCGGATGGCTGACCGTCGTCGTTCTCGGATTGCTTGTCGCTGCGCTTGCCCTGGCCGCGGTGTCCGTCGCCCGGCGCACCATGGGCGGGCGCGGCGTCGAGCGGCTTTACGGCGGAAGAACCCTCAGCGCAGCCGATCACCGGACACGCGCGCAGCAGTCGGCCGCCCAGGGCGACTGGGGCGCAGCCATCCGGCAGCGCGTGCGGGCGATCGGCCGCCAACTCGAGCAGGACGGCGTCCTGAACTCGATGCCAGGTCGCACCGCCGGTGAGATGGCCCGGGACGCTGGAGCGGCATTGCCCCCCATAGCCGGCGAACTCGTCTCGGCGGCAACTGTTTTCAATGACGTGACCTACGGTGGGCAGCCGGGGACGGCGTCCGAGTACCGGCTGGTCAGCGAACTCGATGAGCGGTTGTGCCGCCAACGGGTGAAATCGTGACCGGGCTGCGGGGGCGGACTGGCCGCTGGATCGCGCTGGCGCTGGCGGCGATGGCCGTGCTCGCGATCGTCAGCGCCTGGCTCACCGCCCCCCGCTGGGGGGGCCGGTTGGACCCCGAGGCCACTTCACCGCTCGGCGGCCACGCGCTGATCGCACTGCTGCGTGACCGCGGCGTCGAGGTGGTGGTCGCGGGAACGGTGGAGGACGTGGAGAGCGCGGCACGCCCGGACACCCTGGTTCTGATGGCGGAAACCGCCAATACCCGCGGCGAGGAACTGCTGAAGCGGCTTGCCGCGGTGCCGGGTGACCATCTGGTCGTGGAACCCACCGTCTACAGCCGGGGGATCCTCGCACCGGAAATCCGGCTGAGATCCGGCGGGGTGCCCGCCGGCGATCCGGACTGCGAACTGCGCGAGGCCCTCCGGGCGGGGTCGGTGGCTTTCGACCCGGCCGACACCTACGAGCACGCCGGAGACGTCCCGGTCACCCGCTGCTACGGCGGAGCGGTGGTCCGCTACACCGCCGGCGAGCGCACGGTCACGGTGGTGGGCAGCGCCGACTTCATGACCAACGGCGGACTGCTCGAGGGAGGCGGTGCTGCCCTGGCGATGAATCTGGCCGGCCAACGGTCCCGCCTGATCTGGTACGCGCCGCAAACCGTTCAGGGCGACATCACCGCCGACAAGGCGGTCGGTGAACTTATTCCCGAGCAGCTCAGCTGGGTCGTGGTCCAGCTGTGTCTGGTGGTGGTGCTGCTGGCCCTATGGCAGGGCCGGCGGCTCGGACCGCTTGTCGCCGAACGGATCCCGGTGGTGGTGCGGGCATCGGAGACGGTCGAGGGCAGGGCCCGGCTGTACCGCTCCCGGCGCGCCAGGGATCAGGCTGCCGCGGCGTTGCGGACCGCGGCCCGGCAGCGGCTGATCTCCCGGATCAGCCTGGGTGCCGGCGCCTCCGAAGCCGCCGTCGTCGCCGCGGTGGCCTGGCGGTGCGGGCTCGACGAGGCCCGCGCGCACCGAATCCTGTTCGGCCCGGCCCCCGCTACCGACACCGAGCTGCTGCAACTGTCGCAGGCTCTCGACGACATCGAAAGGCAGGTCAGCCAATCGTGACCAGGTCCTCATCGGCGCACCACGAACACGACGGCGCGCGCGCCGCACTGCTGGCGGTGCGCAACGAGATCGGCAAGGCCGTTGTCGGCCAGGATGCGGTTGTCAGCGGCCTGGTGATCGCCCTGCTGTGCCGCGGCCACGTCCTTCTCGAAGGCGTCCCGGGCGTCGCCAAGACCCTGCTGGTGCGGGCGCTGGCGGCTGCTCTTGCACTGGAGTTCAAGCGGGTGCAGTTCACCCCGGACCTGATGCCGGGCGACGTCACCGGATCCCTGGTCTACGACGCCCGCACGGCGGCGTTCACCTTCCGGGAGGGTCCGGTGTTCACCAACCTGATGCTCGCCGACGAGATCAACCGCACGCCGCCGAAGACCCAGGCGGCGCTGCTCGAGGCGATGGAGGAGCGGCAGGTCAGCGTCGACGGCGAGCCCCGGACGCTGCCCGACCCGTTCATCGTCGCGGCCACTCAGAATCCCATCGAGTACGAAGGCACCTACCAGTTGCCCGAGGCCCAACTGGACCGGTTCCTGATGAAGCTGAACGTTCCGCTGCCGGCCCGCGATCAGGAGATCGCGATTCTCGGTCGCCATGCCCGGGGGTTCGATCCGCGTGATCTCTCCGCCATCCGGCCAGTGGCCGGACCCGCCGAGCTGGCGGCCGGGCGCATGGCGGTCAGTCGCGTGCTCGTCGCCGACGAGGTGCTGGCCTACATCGTCGACATCGCCTCGGCGACAAGGAATTCCCCGTCCCTGCAACTCGGGGTCTCACCGCGCGGCGCGACCGCGCTGCTGGCCACCGCCCGGGCCTGGGCCTGGCTGAGCGGGCGCGGGTACGTGACACCCGACGACGTCAAGGCGATGGCCCGGCCGACCCTGCGGCACCGGGTCGCGCTGCGTCCGGAGGCCGAGCTGGAGGGCGCGACCCCCGACGGCATTCTCGACGGCATCCTGTCCTCGGTGGCGGTGCCCCGCTAGTGGTCCTCACCGGGCGCGCCGCGGCGTTCGCGCTGACCGCGGTCCTACCCATCGCCGTAGCCCCCTGGCCTGCAACGGTTTTCGCTTTCTGTGCTGTCGTGTTGATGATCGCGGTCGTCGTCGACGTTGCCCTCGCCGCCCGACCGGTCAGCCTGCGGTTCTCCCGCTTCGGTCCGGCCTCGGTGCGACTGGGCGAAGGCGTCGATACGGCGCTGGCGGTGAGCAACGACGGGCCCCGCCGGATCCGGGGCACGATGCGCGACGCGTGGCCGCCGAGTACGGCCGGACAACCGCGCAGCCAGCAGCTCGACCTGCCGGGCGGCACCAGTACGACGCTGGTCACCCGGTTGCGGCCGCTGCGACGGGGCGATCAGCACGCCGCTGCCGTCACGGTGCGATCGATCGGTCCCCTGGGTCTGGCCGGACGGCAGTCATCGTCCCGGGTGCCCGGGACGGTGCGGGTACTGCCGCCGTTTCTGTCCCGCAAGCATCTGCCGTCCAGGCTGGCGCGGCTGCGCGAGATCGACGGGCTGCTGCCGGTTCTGGTCCGGGGCCAGGGTACCGAGTTCGACTCGCTGCGCGAGTACGTCGTCGGCGACGATGTCCGATCCATCGACTGGCGGGCCACCGCACGGCGCTCCGACGTGGTCGTGCGCACGTGGCGTCCGGAACGTGACCGCCGAGTGGTGATCGTGGTCGACACCGGACGCACCTCAGCCGGGCGTGTCGGCGTCGACCCGACCGCCGGCGATCCCAGCGGCTGGCCGCGGCTGGACTGGTCGCTGGACGCCGCGTTGCTGCTGGCCGCGCTGGCGTCCCGGGCCGGAGATCACGTCGACTTCCTGGCGCACGACCGGGCGACCCGCGCCGCGGTGTTCGGTGCCGTCCGCACCGGCCTGCTGGCTGCGCTGGTCGAGGCGATGGCGCCGCTGGAGCCCGCGCTGGTCGAGTCCGACGCGCAGGCGATGGTGGCCGCGATCCTACGCCGGGTCCGGCGGCGGGCGCTGGTGGTGCTGCTGACAGATCTCAACTCCTCCGCGCTGGAGGAGGGACTCCTGCCGATACTGCCGCAACTCACCGCACGGCATCAGGTGCTCGTCGCCGCCGTGGCGGATCCCAGGATCACCGAACTGGCCGCCGGGCGGGCCGATGCCGCGCAGGTGTACGACGCGGCCGCCGCCGAGCGGGCCCGCAACGACCGGCGCTCCGTCGCCGCACGCCTGCGGTCGAGTGGGGTGGAGGTGGTGGACGCCGGCCCGGACGAGCTGGCCCCGGCCCTGGCCGACCGGTATCTGGCCATGAAAGCCGGAGCCCGGCTCTAGCCTCGCCGCGAATCCTCAGGCGGTGGGGAGCAGGTCGGGAGCATCGGCCATGTCGCCGGTCTCCCCGGCCCGGACGGCCCGTCGGCCGAAGTGAATCACGTAACCCAGGAACAGGATCTCGACCAGCACACCGATGCCGACGCGCACGACGGTCGGCAGCGGCGACGGAGTGACCACAGCCTCGATCAGCCCGCAGACGAGCAGGACCACCACCAGACCTATCGCCACCGACACCACGGCCCGGCCCTGCTCCGCCAGCGCCTGCGCACGGGGACGGTCCCCCGGCGCGATCACCGTCCAGCCCAGCCGCATACCGGCAGCCCCGGCAAGAAAGACCGCCGTCAGCTCCAGCAGACCGTGCGGGGTCAGCAGACCGAACAGGATGTCGAGCTTGCCCGCGTGGGCCATCAGTCCCGCGGTCAGACCGAGGTTGGCGGCGTTCTGAAACAACACCCACGGAATCGGGATGCCCAGCAGTACGGCGAAGGCGATGCACTGCGCGGCGATCCACGCGTTGTTGGTCCAGACCCTCAGCGCGAACGAGGCGGCCGGGTTCTCGCTGTAGTACGAGGCGAAGTCGTGGTTGACCAACTGATCGAGTTCGACCGGGGTGCCCAGCGCCGAGCGCACATCCGGACTGCCGGCCACCCAGAGCGCGATCAGGAACGCCACCCCGAAGAACACCGCGGCAGTGACCAGCCACCACCGCCAGGCCCGGTAGGCGACGACCGGGAAGGAGACGGTCCAGAACCGGATGAACTCGCTGCGCAGTGGGGCGTGCGCACCGGTGACCGCTGAGCGCGCGCGGGCGACCAGCGCCGACAGTCGCGCCACCAGGACCGAGTCGGTCGACGCCGAACGGGCCATCGACAGATGGGTGGATACCCGCTGATAGAGATCGACGAGTTCGTCGACCTCCGCTCCGGTCAGCCGTCGGCGGCGCTTGACCAGATGGTCGAGCCGTTTCCAGCTCGCCTGGTGGGCGAGCACGAAAGCGTCGGCGTCCACGCCGACCATCGTAGAGAAAAGCGGCTACACGCCCGGACGCAGCGCCGGCGCCAGGGCGCTGAGCGGGATGCGCGGCTGCACGATTCCGCCGGTGATCGACCAGATGAAGTGCGCCGGAGTGAAGTCGATCGGGGTGTCCCGGGCCACCGGGTAGTCCGGCATGTAGAGGATCAGTTCGTCGGGGGTGAGTGCCCAGGCCTTGTAGCCGCCCGAGTACACCTTGTCCGGAGTCCAGCGGTCCGGGGTGAAGGGATAGGTGTTGGGTTCGTGCGGCGGGATTGCCTGGTCGAGGGCTGCCTGGATGTACGGCGCGCCCAGCGATGGGATCGCCCCGATGTCGACCAGGTCGGAGAGTTGCACCTGACGACCGGACGCCGAGTCGAAAGCGAATGTGCGGTAGGCGTTTTGGATGGCCGCGCCCTCGAAGCGCCCGGTGCTCTCGGAGTCGTAGGTCTCGTGGAACACCACCGTGTGGATGTTGCCGTGATGGAACACCTCGAAATTCGCGTCGCCCCGGCTGTTCTGGTACATGTTCAGGCCGGCCGAGCGCCAGTTACCCATCAGCGTGATCAGGTAGTTGCTGATCGCTCCGCCGATGACGGGGTTGTCGGCCTCGGCCGGGATGGCGATGTTGACCTCGCGGACGGCATTGCGGTTGGAGGGCACCGTCGCGTGGCAGTACTGACCGTTCCACTGTCCGCCCATCTGGTCGCACAGCGAAACGGCCGACGCCGCCGCGCTGGGCGCCGTGAGCACCGATGCCGCAGCGGCGATCACGGTCCCGGCGATGAAGCCCCTCCGCATTGGTGTCCCCTTACCTGGCTACGGGAGCTCGATTTTGCTCGCCAGCCAACGCCCCTCGACCTTGTCCAGGGTCATCTTCATCCGGCTGCGGTCGATCCGTGGGTCGGGAAGCTTCGTGTTGGTGACCGACTGGTCGACGAAGAGCAGGACCACCGCCTTGTCCTTACTCGCCGACTGCACCGCCGACTCCACCACCACGCCGTGCGCGGTGGCCTTGTTCTCGATCAGCAGCTGGCGCAGCTCGACGCTGGACTTGGAGTACATGTCCTTGAACTCACCGGTGGCGCCGTCGAGAACCTGTTTGAAGTTCTCGTCGACGTTGTTGGAGTCAACGCTGGTCAGTACCTGGGCGTAGGAGACCGCGGCGCGCTGGGCCTCCTCCCCGGCCTGGGTCAGCTGGTGCTGCCCCCATACCTTCCAGCCCAGGAAGCCCGCCCCCAGCAGCAGGGCCACCAGGGCGCCGACAAGGGCGGGGACGAGCCAGCCCGGTCCCGGCACCGCGACGGATCCGGCGGGCTCGTCCAGTTCGACCTCGGTGACCAGTTCCTCGACGGCACCCCCTTCCGCTGCCACGGTGTCGTCGGCGATCACGTCGGCCACGGTCTTGACGGCCTCGGCTCCTTCATCGGTCATGACTGGCATTGTCGTTCATCTTTCCTGTGCGAGGTCATCGGGGCGGCTCGATCGGCAGCGTCGGGCCGCCGTAGGGAGTCGGGACGGCGAACCGTCCCTCGGGCGCGGGATCGGTCTGCTTGCCCAGGTCCGCGCCCATCGGCGGTCCGTAGGTGTCGTCGCCCGCCGGCCGCGGGGCGTTCTTGGCGCCGCGGATCAGCACCGCGGGATCGTCGTCGCGGCAGTAGGTGTACATGAAGGGCTCCGGGTAGTCCGCCGATGCGGGCGGCATCCGGGGGGTTCCGTAGTCGCAGGTGTACCGCGGATAGATGTCGGCGTTCACCCAGAACCCGTTGTCGTGGATGATGCTGCTCAGCGAGTCGAACAGCGATCCGCGGTAGGTCGGGAACAGGTTGTTCAGCGCGGGCACGCGCAGGTACAGCAGCTCCGATGTGGTGGTCAGATCGCCGAGCAGCTGCACCATGGTCTCGGAGTTGTCGGAGAACAGCGTGTCGACCGCTCCGAAGGTCTTGGGTCCCTGCTCGGTGAGCTGGCGGAAGCCGCCGGTCATCCGGTTCACTCCGCCGAGCACCTCGTTGAAGTTGCCGGTGGCGACCTTCATGCCCTCCTGCTTGTCGGACACCAGCTGAAGGGTCACCCGGCTGGTGTTGAGGATGCTGGTGGTCTGCGGCAGCACACCGTCGAGAGTGGACACCAGGAAGAGGCCGCCCTCGACGAGGTCGTTGAGCTTCTGCGGACCGTCCTTGCTCATGCCCAGCTCTTTTTTGATGAGCTCCATCTTGCCGGTGTCGACCTGCTTGAGCATGCCGTCGGAGTGGGCGAGCAGTTCACCGAGCGTCACCGGGATCTCGGTCCTGCCCATCGCGAAGGTGGATCCGTTGCTCAGGAACGGGGCCTCGCCGTTGCCGCCGTCGAAGTCCAGGTACTGCTCACCCGCCGCCGAGAGGCCGGCGACCCGGGCCTTGCTCGACTCCGACAGCTCGACGCCGTCGTTGACCTTGATCATCGCGTCGACGCCCTCCGGCGTCAGCGACAGGTGCTCGATCTTGCCGATCTGAATGCCGCGCAGCGTCACGTCCTGGTTGGCCAGCAGCCCGCCGGAGGCGGGCAACCGGACGTTGACGTGGTAGGTCCCCTTCAGCGGATTCCACCGCAAGGCGCCGAAGGTCAGGTACGCGATGCCGACGAGGAGGGTGACCAGCAGGGCGATGGCCGACAGCCACGCCTTCTGCCGGTGGCCTGCCTTGACCAGCCCGACGATGCCGTTTGCGAGCGAGCCGATCACGGTGTCGGCCCCGGGACGGGCGCCGCCGGGGCGGGCGGCGGTGGCGCTGGTACCGGGCCGGGCGGCGGCCCGGACGGCTGGACGAACTCACCGGGCGCGGTGGGCCCCGGCGGCGGGCCGACGACCTGCCACTGGCCCGCCTCGGTGGGGCTGGGGATGACCGGCACCTGCGGCACGTTCGGACCGCGCCCGACGACCCGCTCCTGCAACCGGTACAGCGTGTACTGGAAGGACCCGATGAGCTGGTTGTAGTTGGCCCACTTCAGCGGCGAGAAGCCGGGGTCCCCGGCGAAGCCGATGTCGGGGATGCGGCCCAGGATCAGTCGGTCGATGTTGCCGCGCAGCGAGATCGCACTGCCCGAGGTGGACTTGATGACCGGCGGCATCAACTTGTTGATGGAGGCCAGGTTGGAGTTCGGGTCCAGGACGACGTCGTTGAAGTCGCTGGAGATCTTGTTCAGGTCGGCGATCACGCTGCGGCCGCTGGTGTCGGTGCCGTTGATGGACGGGAACTTGTTGATCGACTCAGTCGTCGCCCCGGCCTGAACCACCAGGTCGGCGATCTGGTTGGTGTGCTGGGCGAGTACGTTCGTCGCCGGACCGGCGGCGGTCATCAGATCGACCAGGACGGAGTTCTTCTCGTCGATCCGCCGCGACAGGCCGGACAGCGCCGTCAGCGAATCCGAGATCTGCTCGGTGCGCCGGTCCATCGTGCCCAGCAGCTGGTTGGTCTTGTCGACGAGCTGGCGGAAGTTCTTGCCGCCGTTCTCCCCCGCGGCCTTTCCGGCACCGTTGATCAGGTCGGTGAGGTTCTGCACCGCTCCGCCGTTGACCAGGACCGCGGCCCCGGTCAGCAGGTTCTCCACCGTCGCCGCTTCCGCGGTGTTCTCCATCGGGATGGTGTCGCCGTTCTTCAGCAGCGACGCGCCCGAGGAGTTCGCCGGCGGCTTGAGCGCGATGAAGACGTCACCGAGGGGTGTCGCCGAGCGCAACTCGACGTTGGTGCCCTGCGGCAGTTGGACACCGTCGCGGATCCGCAGGGTGGCGACGGCGGTGTAGTCCTTGGCCTCGAGGGTCTCCATCTCGCCGACATCGGCACCGGCGAGTCGCACCTTGGCGAAAGCCGGCAGGTTCAGCGCGTTCTCGAACACCGCGGTCAGGGTGTAGCCCGATCCCCTGCTGAGACCGGGCTTGGGCAGCGGCAGGCTGGCCAGGCCGTTGGTGGCGCAACCCGCCGTACTCAGCGACACCGCCGCGGCCAGCGCAACCGAGAGCCTTCTCTTCGCAGTCGTCATTTCTGGCCCATCGCCGCAAGCCCGTCGAGAATGTAGGAGACACCGAAGTCAGGCCCGAAGTCCTGCAGTGTCCCTGTGCTGCAACCCAATTGGCGCAGGTGCATCAGGTTGCAGACCTCTTTGATGAGCGGGGTGTCGAACAGGACCTTGTCGGTGAGGACATGCACCCGGGCCGCGCCGTTCTCGCGGTCGATGATGTTGTACATGTTGTCCAGGGTCATGGGCGCGATGTCGAGCACCTCCGCCAGATCGCGCTGGTGCTCCACCATGGTGCCGAGCGCGACGCGACCGCTGTCGACGGCGCCCTTGATGTTGTCGCGGTTCTTCTCCAGCAGGTCGCCGAGCTGGGTCAGGACCAGATTGAGCTGCTTGCCGGTGGTGCCGCTGCCGATGTCCTCGTCGGCCAGGATCTGGGAGAGTATCCGGACGTTGGAGCCGAACTCCCGGAGCGTGCCCTCGTTGGCGGCCGCGCTGTCCATCAGCACGCTGAGGTTGTCGACGACCTTGGTCAGCGACTCCTTGGTCTGCGCGCCGCCGTCAGCGCTGAGCTTGAGCGCCTTGGACAGCTCACCGAGGGCGGACTTGATCCGCTCACCGTTGCCGTCGGCCATCCCGGCCGCCGAGTCGATCAGCGTGCGCAGCGCGCCGTTGCCCTTTCCGTCGCCCTGCAGCGACACCGCAAGGCGGTCGACCATGTCGAGTGTCTTGGTGAACTCGACCGGGGTGCGGGTCTTGGTGAGCGGGATGGTGGCGTGGTCTGCCATCACCGGACCGTCGGTGTAGACCGGGGTCAGCTCGATGGACCGTTCGGCCAGGATCGAGGTCTGCAGCGTGACGGCCTGGGCGTCGGCGGGAATCTTGACGTTCTTGTCGACGGTGAACTCCACCTCGACGTAGCCGTTCCTGGGCGTCAGCTTCTTGACGCTGCCGACCTTCATGCCGAGTACCTGCACGTTGTTGGTCGGGTACAGGCCGGCGGAGTTGTCGAACTGGGCGGTCAGAGTGATGCTGTTCATCCGGGACTGGGCGAGCTTCAACGCGTTGAACCCCACCACGCCGAGGATGAACACGATGATCGCGCCGAACACCAGGAACTGCGAGGTGTTGGAGTAGACGGGAAATCCCTTGCGGCGCTTCACTTGCAGTCCTTGTAGTACTGGATCATGCCGAACTGCTTGGCGCGGCCGCTGATGGCGCACATCCACGAGTCCACCAGGATCCCGTTGGTGAAGGTGGTGTCGAGCGCGTTTCCGGAACCGGTCGCGTTGGCGAAGCCGCGCAGCGTCACCGGTGCCACCTGCAGGATGTTGCGCAGCAGGTCGTCGTGCTGGGCGGCCAGGCCCGTCAGCGTGTTCATGTTGGCCAGCAGCGAGTCGACCTGAGCGCGGTCGGCCACGATCGTGTCGTCGAGAAGGTTGACCAGATCCTTGAGCGACTGCAACATCGCGTGGAATGCGACCTGGCGCGTCACGAACTCCCCGAGCAGCTCATTGCCCTGGTTGACCATCGCGCCGATGCTGGCCTTCTGCCTGCGCAGCGTGCCGGTGACGATGTCCATCGTCTTGAGCATGCTGCCGACCTGATCGCGTCGTTCGGCCATCACCGTCGACAACCGCTTGAGGTTGTCCATCGACTTCGGGATCAGCGGCGGCAAGCCTTCGACCTGCTTGCCGAGCGCCTGTAGCGCGGTCGCCAACTGGTCGGTGTTGACGTCGCCGTAGTTGATCGCCACGTCCTGCAGGGCCTGCTGCAGGTCGTAGGGGACCGCGGTGTGATTGATGTCGATGGTGTTGTTCTCCAGCGGACCGCCCCCGCCCGGAGCCAGCGACAGATACCGCGAACCCAGGATGGTGGTGACCATGATGGTGGCGCGGGAGTCCTTGCCGATGTTGAGGTTGTTCTGAACCTTCATGTCGACGGTCACGTGGTCGCCGTTGAGCCTCAGACCGGTGACGGTTCCGACCGGGATACCGGCGACGACGACGGGGTTCTTCGGTAGCAGGGCCGCGGCCTGAGTGAAGTCGGCGCTGATGCGTTTGTATCCGGGCGCGACCTTGGTGATGATCACCAGGGTCGCCATCAGCGCGACCAGAACGGCCAGCGCCACCAGCCCGACCAGCGTCCGGTTGCGGTCCTCCAGCACCCGCTTGCGCGGCGTGCCCTTGTACTTACGCTCAACCATTGGCCATGTTCCTGCACTTCGGGGTGTGCTTAGCCTGGTTGCCCGGCGTAGCCGCGTTGACGACGATCGGGGTCACGTCGTTGAGACCCGGGAAGAACGCCAGAGCGTTGAGGTCGCATGCGTACACGTTGGCGTAGGCGCCCTCGTTGGTGACCCGGGCCAGACCCTTGAGCATCTTGGGCAGGTTCCCGCCCATGAAGGCCAGCTGCGGCTCGATGGTGACCAGGTGGGCGGCGAACCCCGGCTCCCGATTGATCAGGGCCTGCAGCGACGGGTTGACCTCGTTGGTCACCGAACCCAACGCGCGCATCACCCGGGAGAGCGAGCCCATCGAGGACACCAGTTCCGGCCGGCGGGCGTTGAAGGTGGTGACCATCTGCCGGGTGTTCTGCAGCGTGGTCTCGATGTTGTCGTTCTGCTGGGCCAGCGTGCCGAACAGCCGGTCCATTCCGGTGATCATGTCGCCGAGGAGTTCGTCGCGTCCGGCGAAGGTCTCGGTGAGCTTGCCGGTCTGGTCCACCAGGGTGGCCCATGCGTTGGAATCGCCCTGCAGCCCCTGGACCGCCGCGGCGGTGATCTGGTCGGCGGCCTTGGGGTCGATGGTGGCGAAGAGCGGTTCGTAGCCGTTGAGTACGACACCGACGTCGAAGGAGGGAATCGTGCGCTCCAGGGGGATGACGGTGCCCGCCTCCAACGGCGTCTCGCCGGCCGGCCTCGCCGCGCCCTTGCCCAGGCCCTGGCGCAGATCGAGGTAGCGCTGGCCGACGATGTTCTGGTAGAGGATGGACGCCTCGGTGTCGGAGAAGATCTTCTGCTCGTTCTGCAGGGCGAACTCCACCATGGCGCGACTGTCGTCGGTCAGGTCGACCTTCATCACGCGGCCGACGCGCACACCGGCCATCCGGACGTCGTCACCTTCGCGCAGGCCGAAGACGTCGGTGAACTCCGCCGAGTAGTTGGTGGTGTCCCCTGTCACCGAGCGTTGCAGGGTGGCGTACACCAGCCAGGTCATGATGGCGGTGACCACCAGGAAGATGACCAGTCCCGTAGCGACTTTCGAGAGCTTGCCCTTCATCAGGCCCCCTCTCCGGCGGAGACCGTCATGCCGCGGACCACCGGGGCCATCAGGAGCTGGGTGGCCGTCGTCGCGGGGGCGCCGGTGATGTAGGACAACTGATCTCGTTCCTGCTGGCTGCCGACCGGGCCGACGTTGCCGCCGAAGGAGTACGCGGCGGCCGGGGCGGCCTCGGCCGGCAGGGCGCCGGGCGCGGGCGGAGCAGGCGGTGGGACCGGGGCCGGGCCGGGTGCTCCGGCCCGCGGGCCCGGGTCGCCCGGCAGATAGCCGGGCGGCCACGGCGCGACCGGCGCGATCGGGGACCCGGGGGGCACGGCGACCGGCGTGGGGGTCAGGGCCGGGTTCGCGGTTCCCGGAACCGGCGGGGCCGGAGTCATCGCCGGTCCGTTGGTACCCAGAATGCCGGTGCCGATTCCGGCCGACAGCGGCGGATTCGGGTCGACAAGGTTGGGGCCGTTGGGAAGGATGTACGGCGGCCCGACCGCGACCAGGTTGCCGTTCGGGCCGACCACGGTCCCCGGCGGCGGCATCAGGTCCTTGGGCGGCTGGTAGTTCTGCGGTACCAGCACTTCCGGCAGAGCCGGGCGCACGACGATCTGCGGGGCGGTGAAGCAACTGGGGCCCTTGAGGTCCCCGTAGGTCGGGCAGTCCGCACGGGTGTAGGAATAGGTCGGCGCCAGCGCGAGATTGGCCCGCAGGTTGAACACGTCCATCCCGTCGACCCAGCCCTGGTCGAACTTGTCCGAGAAGGTCTTGACCTTCTGGAATCCGGGCACCCAGTTGTGGCCCGTCTGCGCCAGCACGCCCAGGACCGGCGTGAGGTTGTGGCCGATGGTGATCATCCGGTCGGTCTGGTTGGCGAAGGCGTCGTGGGTCTTGCCGAGCGTGCTGGCGCCGCTGGAGAGCATGGCGTCCAGGTTGCCCTGCTGCTCGACGATCACCTGCATGGGCGTCACCGCCTGATGCAGCGCATCGAGGAGGTCGGGGGCGGTCTGCTGGAGACCCTCGGCGGCGCCGACGAGCGCGCTGAGCATCGAGGGGCTGGTGGTGTCTGGAGCGACCGTCGAATTGAGTTGACTGACAATGCGATCCAGCTGCGCCCCGGCGGTGAGGAACTTGGTCCGGCGGTCGTGGGTGACCGCCTTGACCGCCTCGAGGATGCCCAGCGTCTGGTCGGCGCGGCCCCGTCCGGTCGCGTAGAGGATGTCGCGCAATTTGCTGATCGTGGTCTGGAACAGCACGGTCGGGAGATTGGTGTCCTCGGCGATGTGGTCACCCGTGGCGATCGCCGGCGCGTCGCCGTTGTCGACGAGTTCGACACCGGAAACCGCGAACACGTTGCTCGGCACGACGCGGGCGGTGACGGTGTTCGGGATGCTCTTGGCGTACTCGCCGATCAGGTCAATGCCGACATAGTTCGGGCGGCCGAACTGCGCGGGTGTCACATCGGTGGTGGATCCCACCAGCAGTCCGTGGTAGCGGACGTCAGAGCGGCTCGGCAGGCCGTCGCCGACGTTGTTCAGATCGGCGGTGACCTTGGTGTAGTCCTCCAGCCGTCCTTGCGATTTGGCGATCAGCAGCGCCGCGATGAGGATCGTGACCGCGAGCATGGCTATGCCTGCCAGCAGCAGGTTGCGGTTACTCGGGCCGCGGCCGCTGATGTCGAAGATCTTGGCCATCAGCCACCGAACCTTGCACCGGAGTCCAGGCTGAACATGGCCATCGTCAGCAGCATGTTCACGATGACCACCACCGTGATCGCGGCCCGCATCGCGTGCCCCGCGGCAACACCCACACCCTCAGGGCCGCCGCTGGCGTAGAAGCCGTAGTAGCACTGCAGCACCGCCGATATCGCGACGAAGATGACGCACTTGATGACCGAGTAGACGATTTCCTTGCCGCTGAGCATGAGGCCGAAGTAGTGCATGTAGCCGCCCATCGACCCGCCGCTGATGAGCGAGACGATGACCTGGGTGCTCAGGTAGCTCACGCCGAGGCAGACGATGTAGAGCGGAATGATCGCGGTGATCGAGGCCATCAGCCGGGTGGTCACCATGTAGGGGATGGGCTGGATCGCCATCACCTCGGTGGCGTCGATCTCCTCGGAGATCCGCATGGCTCCCAACTGGGCGGTGAACCGGCAGCCGCTCTGGGTGGAGAAGGCCAGCGCGCAGGCGATGGGGGCCAGTTCGCGGGTGTTCACCAGCGAGGAGATGATGCCGACCGCGGGGCCGAGACCGAGCAGCTGCAGGAAGTTGTACCCCTCGATGCCGACCATGACGCCGACGACGATGCCCAGCACGAGTGCGACGCCGGCGGTGCCGCCGCCGACCACCAGCGAGCCGTTACCCCAGGCGACGTCCGACAGCAGCCGGGTGTACTCCCCGCGGTAGCTCCGCAGCATCGTCGGGATTCCGGCGATGGCGCGGCCGAAGAACAGGATGATGTGCCCGAGCTGCATGATCGGGCTGGTGACCTTGGATCCCAGGTTCTTCAGGGGCTGCAGGACCGGGGGCAGCGGCGTCGAGGGCCTGGCGACCTTCGGCTTGTCGGTGATCGCCATCCCTACAACCCCGTCTTCGGGAAGAGGATCAGGTACAGCTGGCTGATGGCCACGTTGACGATCATCAGCAGCAGGATCGACTCGACCACAGAGGAATTCACCGAGTTCGCGACGCCGATCGAGCCGCCCTTGGTCGACAGCCCCTTCTCGCAGGACACCACACCGACGATCGCCCCGTAGACCACCGCCTTGACCATCGCCAGTTTCATATCCGCCGTCGTGGTGAAGGAGGCGAAGGTCCCGACGAAGCTGCCCGGTGCGCCGTGCTGGAAGTACACGTTGAACAGGTAACTGGCCAGGAACCCGGTGAAACACACCAGCCCGGTCAGCGCGATGGAGATCAGGATGGCCGCGACGAAGCGTGGCACGACCAGACGTTGGATCGGCGAGATGCCGAGCACCTCCATGGCGTCGATCTCGTCGCGGATCTTGCGGGCGCCGAGGTCTGCGGTGATCGCCGACCCGACCGCCGCGGCCATGATTATCGCGGCGACCAGGGACGCCGCCTGCCGGATCACCGCCAGGCCGCTGGCGGCGCCGGACATCGACGTCGCACCCACCTGACCGGCCAGCAGAGCGAACTGCACCGACAGCGTCACCCCGATCGGCAGCGCGACGAAGACCGTCGGCAGCACCGAGGTGCCGGCCATGAAGGCGGCCTGGCGAATGAACTCCTGCCACTGGAATTTGCCGGTGACCAGATCCTTGAACAGCGTCTGGATGATCCGCACGGCCATGATGGCCTGGTTGCCGAGGGTGTTGATCGCGGCCCGCGGGTGACGGTCGACGTAGCCGCCCATCCAGTCGCTGATCTCGCGCACACCGTCTGGCTTGGGCGCGGTACCCGAAGTCGTCATCGACTCAGCGGCCCGCGATCGCGGCGAGAGGGGTACGGCGTCAGCGCGGCGTCACTCGTCTTCAACGGACGGGACCCCCTTCGCCTCTAGATGTCTTCGGGCACGATGCTGTCTCAGGCCACAATCCTGCACACAGTAGGAGCGCCGGACACCCCCTGCAACCGGTTTCAGGATTTTGCTAAAACCAGCCGATGCGTCTCTAATACGCCGCCGAAACGTGGTGTCAGGCCACTGCGGCAGTCGGCGGGTAGCGTGCGGTGCCATGGCCTCGATGCCGCCCACCGTGGTGACCGGCGACGCAGTCGTGCTCGACGTCGCTGTCGCCCAGCTGCCGGTGCGGGCCCTGGGAGCACTGATCGACCTGATCGTCGTCGGAACCGGCTACGTCGTCGCCCTGGTGCTGTCGGCGGCGGCACTGCCCCATTTCGACGACGCGTTCGCCGCAGCGCTCGTGGTGATCTTCACCGTCGCGGTACTGGTGGGCTATCCGGTCGCGATGGAGACGGCAACCCGCGGACGCTCGCTGGGCAAGATGGTGATGGGTCTTCGGGTGGTCTCCGACGACGGCGGGCCGGAGCGGTTCCGGCAGGCCCTGTTCCGCGCGCTGGCCGGTGTCGTGGAGATCTGGATGCTACTCGGCACGCCCGCGGTGATCGCCAGTCTGCTGTCGGCCAGGGGCAAGCGGATAGGCGACATGTTCGCCGGGACCGTGGTGATCAGCGAGCGCGGTCCCAAGTCCGTTGCACCGCCGGCGATGCCGCCGGCGCTGGCCTGGTGGGCCGGGTCGCTGGAGCTCTCCGGCCTGGGACCGCAGCAGGCCGAGATGGCGCGTCAGTTCCTGGCCCGCGCTCCCGAACTGTCCCCCGCCGTCCGCGAGCAGATGGGTTATCAGGTCATGACCGAGGTGGTCTCGCGCATTTCCCCGCCGCCGCCGCCCGGCGCACCGCCGCAACAGGTGCTGGCCGCGGTGCTCGCCGAACGCCACCGCCGCGCACTCGCCCGGATGACGCCCACGTCCCCACCGCCGCCGCCCTATCCGGCCACGCACCCGCCCGCGGCACCGCCGGCTCCCGCGCGCCCGAACGACGGCGGCTTCGTTCCACCGGGCTAGCCGGGAATCCAGTTGCCGTGGAAGCCGTAAGGCACCCGGCGCGGAAGCCTGATGCGGGCAATCGGATCGCCTCCGAAGTCGGTAGCGTCCAGGATCACCAGATCACTGCTGTCGCGGACGGGGTCATAGACGTAGGCCATGTAGTAGCCGTTGTCCTCACCGTCGGGTCCGTCCGTCGACGGGACGAACACCGCCTCGCCGGGACCGCCCGGCGCGTCGGGAGAACCGAAGCGGTGCTCCACTGCCGATCCGGTGTTCAGGTCGTAGCGCACCAGCGCGGCGTCGCCGACCGAGACGGCGAAGCGGGCGGACAGTCCGGCCAGCCGGTCGTCGATACGCGGGAACTCCACCGCCCGGTCGTCGAGCTGGCGCTCGGTCACGGTTCCGTCATCGAGGTTGATGACCCACTCCCACAGAACCGCGCTGGCGCCGAAACCGCCGTCGTTGCGCCACAGCTCCGGGTACCGGACAGCCTGCACCACAATCGAATCGCCGCCTGAGCCGGTTCGGTCGAAGGCGTTGGCGACGTGGAACACGTAGCACGGGTCGACGTCGAACCAGCGGATCTCACCGTGCGGGTCGTCGCGGCGCAGCACGCCGAAGCGTGCGCCGTAGTCGTCATCCCACCGGTACGGCATATCCCCCTTGCCATTGAGGGCGATGTCGAGCTTGAACACGATCGGCAGGTCCATGAAGATCACGTGACCGGCTGTCATGGCGAAGTCGTGCATCATCGTCAGCGCCGGAACCTCCACCGGCCGTTCCACCGTCAGCACGCCGTCGGCGTCGGCCCGGTGGTAGGTGACGTGCGGCTGAAACAGGTTGCCGTAGCCGAAGAAATGCAACTCGCCCGTGGTGGGGCAGATCTTCGGATGGGCCGTCATCGCGTCGTTGAGTTTCCCGTCGAAGTCGTAGCAGCCGACGGTTTCCAGGTCGTTGGTGATCTGGTAGGGCAACGACGACTCGACCAGCGCGAGGGTCTTGCCGGCGTGGTTGACCACGTGGGTGTTGGCCACCGCCGAGCGCAGGTTGCGGGTGCCGTCGAGGTTGTACAGCGGGAAGGGATTCTCGAAGCTGTCCGTGCGCACCCAGCGGTTGCGGTACCACTTGGCCGCGCCGTTCTCGATCCGGACGCCGTGAATCATGCCGTCGCCGACGAACCAGTGCCCGGTGGGCGTCCGCGGATTCGAGCCGTTGCGCAGGTACCAGCCGTCGAGTTCGGGGGGAATGGCACCTTCCACCGGCAGGTCGTGGGCGGTGAGTTCGTCGGGCACCGGGGCGTAGTTGCCCCGCATGTGGAACGGGCTGGCGTCGGGCAGGTTTGCCGGCTCGGCGGCAATATCGGTCATGCCGCCACTCTACTGAGGCATCACCGTTTAGGTTCGGCGCGTTTTTCGTCGCTGGGCGCAGATGAACGCGCCGACTTTCGTGTCAGCCGGAGACGTTGACCCAGCCCAGCGTCCGGTCCACCGCCATGTGCCAGCCCGCATAGCCCTTGTCGCGCTGCTCGGCGGTCCACTGCGGCGTCCAGCGGCGGCCCTCCTGCCAGTTCGCCCGCAGGTCCTCCGGATCCGACCAGTACCCGACCGCGAGTCCGGCGGCGTAGGCCGCGCCCAATGCGGTGGTCTCGGGCACCTTCGGGCGCACCACGTCCACCCCGAGCACGTTGGACTGGATCTGCATGCACAGCTCGTTGAGCGTCACCCCGCCGTCGACCTTGAGCACCTCGAGTTTGACCCCGGAGTCGGCCTCCATCGCCTCGACCACGTCCCGGCTCTGGTAGCAGATGGCCTCCAGGGTCGCCCGGGCGATGTGGGCGTTGGAGTTGAACCGCGAGAGGCCGACGATCGCGCCGCGGGCATCGGAGCGCCAGTACGGCGCGAACAGTCCCGAGAAGGCCGGTACGAAGTAGATGCCGCCGTTGTCCTCGACCTGGGAGGCCAGTGCTTCGCTGTCCGCGGCTCCGCTGATGATGCCGAGTTGGTCGCGAAGCCA
The DNA here is from genome assembly GCF_046095365.1 of Mycobacterium sp. Taxonomy (GTDB): domain Bacteria; phylum Actinomycetota; class Actinomycetes; order Mycobacteriales; family Mycobacteriaceae; genus Mycobacterium. The sequence goes on along the minus strand of NZ_JBJTJF010000085.1, from coordinate 11,578 downwards.
CTGCACGGCCGACCCGGTCACCGCGATCGAGCCCTCGAGGGCGTAAACCGGTTTGGCGTCGCCGAACTGGTAGCACACCGTCGTCAGCAGCCCGTTGCTGCTGCGGACGATCTTCTCTCCGGTGTTGAGCAGCAGGAAGTTCCCGGTGCCGTAGGTGTTCTTGGCCTCCCCGGGCTTCAGGCATACCTGACCCACCATGGCGGCCTGCTGGTCGCCGAGGCTGGCGGTCACCGGCACCACGCCGCCCATCGGGCCGGCGACCAAGGTAGACCCGTACGGCTGCGGCGAGGAGGAGGGTCGGATCTCCGGCAGCATCTGCCGCGGAATGCCGAAGAACGACAGCAGTTCGTCGTCCCAGTCCAGCGTCTCGAGGTTCATCAGCATGGTGCGACTGGCATTGGTGGGGTCCGTCACGTGGACGCCGCCGTTCGGGCCGCCGGTCATGTTCCACAGCACCCACACGTCGGGGGTGCCGAACACCGCCTCACCCCGTTCGGCCGCCGCCCGCACGCCGTCGACATTGTCCAGGATCCACTGCAGCTTGCCGCCGGAGAAGTAGGTGGCCGGCGGCAGGCCTGCCTTTTGCCGGATGACGTCGCCGCGGCCGTCGGCGTCCAGTGCCGCGGCGATCTGGTCGGTGCGGGTGTCCTGCCAGACGATCGCGTTGTAATAGGGCTGACCGGTCCTGGGGTTCCAGACGATCGTGGTCTCGCGCTGGTTGGTGATTCCCAGGGCCGCGATGTCGGAGGCCTTCAGGTGGGTGTTGTTCAGCGCCGAGGTGACCACCGTCTGGGTGCGGCCCCAGATCTCGGTGGGGTTGTGCTCGACCCAGCCGGCCCGCGGCAGGATCTGCTCGTGCTCGAGCTGGTGGCGGCCGACCTCGAGGCCGTCGTGGTCGAAGATCATGCAGCGGGTGCTGGTGGTGCCCTGGTCGATGGAGGCGACGAACTCGGCCACGATTGCTCCTGGGTCTGGCGCGGACAACTGTGCTGGGAGTCTGCCACCGGAAACGGGGTCATTCGGCGGGATTGGGCACAGATGCCCGAGCGGCAACCCCTTGCGCCGGGGGTGGCGAGGCGGTTGCATCGACAGCGTGGGCGAAGAGGTCAGACACACCAGCTACAGCCGGGCGCACCGCCAGCAGTACCGGCACAAGGTGCAGCAGTGCCTGGACGTGTTCGAAACCATGCTCGCCGAGTCCAGCTTCGAGTTCGACCGCCCGCTGACCGGGATGGAGATCGAGTGCAACCTGGTCGATGCGCACTACCAGCCGGCGATGCAGAACCAGGAGGTGCTCGCCGCGATCGCCGACCCGGCCTACCAGACCGAATTGGGCGCCTACAACATCGAATTCAACGTTCCGCCCCGGCCGCTGCCCGGCCGTACGGCGCTGGAGTTGGAGTCGGAGGTGCGGGCCAGCCTCAATGCGGCCGAGACCAAAGCCGGCGCCGACGGCGCGCACATCGTGATGATCGGCATCCTGCCCACGCTGATGCCCGAGCACCTCGCCGGCAGCTGGATGAGCCCGTCGATGCGATATCAGGCGCTCAACGACTCGATCTTCACCGCCCGCGGCGAGGACATCCTGATCGACATCGCCGGGGCGGAGAGACTGAGCATCCACTCCGAGTCCATCGCCCCGGAGTCGGCCTGCACCTCTATGCAACTGCATCTGCAGGTCTCCCCCGAGGACTTCGCCAGCAACTGGAACGCCGCCCAGGTGATCGCCGCGCCCCAGCTGGCGATGGGGGCCAACTCCCCCTTCTTCTTCGGCCACCACCTGTGGGCCGAGACCCGCATCGAGTTGTTCGCCCAGGCCACCGACACCCGGCCCGACGAACTGAAATCCCAGGGCGTCCGGCCTCGAGTCTGGTTCGGGGAGCGCTGGATCACCTCGATCTTCGACCTGTTCGAGGAGAACGTCCGGTACTTCCCGTCGCTGCTGCCCGAATTGTCCGACGAGGACCCTGCCGCAGAGTTGGCGGCGGGCCGCACCCCGCAACTGTCCGAACTGCGTCTGCACAACGGCACGGTGTACCGCTGGAACCGGCCGGTTTACGACGTCGTCGCCGGGCGGCCCCACGTGCGGGTGGAGAACCGGGTACTTCCGGCCGGGCCGACCGTCGTCGACATGATGGCGAACTCGGCGTTCTACTACGGGCTGCTGCGCACCATCTCCGAGGAGGACCGGCCGCTGTGGACGAAGATGAGTTTCTCTGCGGCACAGGACAACTTCATCGAGGCGGCACGCAGCGGCATGGCCGGCCGGCTGTACTGGCCCGGTCTGGGTGAGGTCACCCCGGATGAACTCGTGCTGCGGCACCTGCTGCCGATGGCCGACGAGGGCCTGCGCCGATGGAAGGTCGCGGCCGGGGTTCGCGACCGCTATCTGGGAGTCATCGAGGGGCGTGCCAAGACGGGCCGCAACGGGGCGACGTGGCAGGTGCAGACCGTCGACCGGCTGGAGGACCGTGGTCTGGACCGGCCGGCGGCGCTGGCCGAGATGCTCAGGCGGTACTGCGCGCTGATGCACAGCAACGAACCGGTGCACACCTGGGAATAGCGCTCAGACCTTGGTCAGGACGGTGGACTCGATGTTGCCGCGGGTGGCCTTGGAATACGGGCACAGCTGATTGGCCAGACCCATCAACTCCTCGGCCTTGGACAGTTCGAGCCCGGGCAGGTAGCCGATGATCTCACTGGTCAGGCCGTAGCCGGTCGGATCCTTTCCGATGCCGACCCGCACGGTGACGCCGGTGGCATCGTCGAGCTGGACGCCGCCGGCCTTGGCGACCACGCGCAGCGCGCTCAGGAAGCAGGCTGCGTAACCGGCCGAGAACAGCAGTTCGGGGTTGACCCCCTGGCCGCTGCCACCCATCTCCCTGGGTGGCCGGGTGTCGAGGTCGATCAAACCGTCGGTGGACTTGACGTGGCCGTCGCGGCCGCCGCCGGTGGCGGTTGACTCCGCGGTGTAGATGGCTTCGATGCTCATGCCTGCGATCTTGCCAGCTGCGGACGGCGCCGGCGGGCACTCCGCGCCTGAAAGACCGTCTGGGCGGAAAGGTATTTCAGCCGGCCAGGAGTTCGGCGATCTGAATGGTGTTCAGCGCCGCGCCCTTGCGCAGGTTGTCACCGGAGACGAACAGCGCAAGCCCGCGGCCGTCCGGGACGCCCGGGTCGCGGCGGATCCGACCGACCAGCGAGTCGTCGCCGCCGGCGGCGGCCAGCGGCGTGGGCACGTCGACGAGGGTGACCCCGGGGGCGACGCCGAGAAGCTCGCGGGCACGCTCGGGCGAGAGGGGACGGGCGAACTCGGCGTTGATCGACAGCGAGTGGCCGGTGAACACCGGAACCCGCACGCAGGTTCCGCTGACCGCCAGATCCGGGATGCCGAGGATCTTGCGGCTCTCGTAGCGCAGCTTCTGGTCCTCGTCGGTCTCGCCGGAGCCGTCATCGACCAGCGAACCGGCAAGCGGCACAACGTTGAACGCGATCGGCGCGACGTACTTGTTCGGCGCCGGGTAGTCCAGCGCACCGCCGTCGTGCACCAGTTTCTCGGCGCCGTCGATCACCGCGCGGGCCTGGGCGGCCAGCTCCTCGACGCCGGCCAGTCCGCTGCCGGAGACCGCCTGGTAGGTGGAGGCGATCATCCGGGTCAGTCCGGCCTCCTCGTGCAGCGGCTTGAGCACCGGCATCGCTGCCATGGTGGTGCAGTTCGGATTGGCGATGATGCCCTTGGGTAACGTCTTTCCGCGCACGTCGCGTTCGAAGTTGACCTCGCTGACCACCAGCGGGACATCCGGGTCTTTGCGCCACGCCGATGAGTTGTCGATGACCGTAACCCCGGCCGCTGCGAACCGCGGCGCCTGCACCCGCGACATCGTCGCCCCCGCCGAGAACAGCGCGATGTCCAGGCCGGACGGGTCGGCTGTCTCGGCGTCCTCGACCTCGATCTCCTGTCCGCGGAAAGCCAGCTTGCGGCCCTGCGAACGTGACGACGCGAAGAATCGCACGCTGGTGGCGGGAAATTCTCGCTCTTCCAACAGCTTTCGCATGACGACGCCCACCTGGCCGGTAGCGCCGACAACACCGATGTTGACCATCTAGCGGCCCGTCCCGGCGTAGACCACCGCCTCCTCGTCGCCCCCGAGATCGAATGCCTCGTGCAGCGCGGCGACGGCCTTGTCCAATTCGGAGTCCTTGATCAGCACCGAGATCCGGATCTCCGAGGTGGAGATCAGGTCGATGTTGATCCCGACCCGTGCCAGCGCCTCGCAGAACGTGGCCGTCACACCCGGGTGGCTGCGCATGCCGGCGCCGATCAGCGACACCTTGCCGATGTGATCGTCGTAAAGCACGTCGGTGAAGCCGATGTCTCCCTGCAGCGAGTTCAGCTTCTCCACCGCCTTGGGGCCAGAGTCGCGCGCACAGGTGAAGGTGATGTCGGTTTTGCCGTCCTCCACCTTGGAGATGTTCTGCAGCACCATGTCGATGTTGACGTCGGCATCGGCGACGGCGCGAAAGACCTTGGCGGCGTAGCCCGGAACGTCAGGGACCCCGACGACGGTGACCTTTGCCTCGCTGCGATCGTGGGCCACTCCGGTCAGGATGGCGTCTTCCATGGCGGTGTCCTCGATAGATCCGGTCACGATGGTTCCGGGTTTGTCGGAGTACGACGACCGGACGTGAATGGGTACGTGATAGCGGCGGGCGTACTCCACGCAGCGCAGCATGAGCACCTTCGCCCCGCAGGCCGCCATCTCCAGCATCTCCTCGAAGGTGACGGTGTCCAGACGGCGGGCGTTGGGGACGATCCGCGGGTCGGCGGTGAAGATTCCGTCGACGTCGGTGTAGATCTCGCAGACGTCGGCGTCCAGAGCGGCGGCCAGTGCGACCGCGGTGGTGTCCGAGCCGCCCCGGCCCAGGGTGGTGACGTCCTTACTGTCCTGGCTGACACCCTGGAAGCCCGCGACGAGGACGATCTGGTCCTCGTCGAGCGCGGTGCGCAACCGGCCCGGGGTGACGTCGATGATCTTGGCGTTGCCGTGTGTGCCGGTGGTGATGACGCCGGCCTGCGAACCGGTGAAGGAGCGGGCCTGCGCACCGAGGGACTCGATGGCCATCGCCACCAGGGCGTTGGAGATCCGCTCGCCCGCGGTCAGCAGCATGTCCAGTTCGCGCGGCGGAGGCGAGGTGGCCACCTGGCGGGCCAGGTCGAGCAGTTCGTCGGTCGTGTCCCCCATCGCCGACACCACGACGACGACGTCATTGCCCTGGCGTTTGGTCTCGACGATGCGCTCGGCGACGCGGCGGATCCGCTCGGCGTCGGCCACCGATGATCCGCCGTACTTCTGCACGACGAGCGCCACTGTCCGTCCCTTCCGGGGTTGGGGTTGTCCTTAAGGATAAGGGGGCTGTCGGCGCCGGTATCCGCGGGTAATCTCGCTGCAATGCCTGACCAGCCGACAGACCGGCTCGCCCGCACCAGTGTCCCGATCCATCCCCCGATCGCCGCGCGGTGGAGTCCGCGCGCGTTCGACCCGGACGCGCAGGTCACCCCGGAGCAGGTGGCCGCGCTGCTCGAGGCCGCCCGATGGGCCGCGACGTGGGGCGGACGCCAGCCGGTCCGCTTCGTCGTCGGGACCAGGTCCGGCTCCGACGGGACCTTCGACACCCTGGCCGGCCTGCTCAGCCGGGGCAACGCCTACGCGAAGGCGGCGTCCGCGTTGATCCTGGTGTGCGCCGACGAGGGCGAGGACGACAACACCGCGCTCTACAGCGCGGTCGACGCCGGAGCGGCCGAGGCCAACCTGATCATCGAGGCGGTGTCGCGCGGCCTGATCACCCATCCGATGGCCGGATTCGACGTCGACGGAGCCCGCACCGCGTTTTCCATCCCGGAAAAGGTACGACCGCTGATGGTGATCGCCGTCGGGTTCCTGGCGGACTACGCCGCGGTGAGTCCCGAGATCGCCGAACGGGATTCCAAACCCCGCCAACGACTTCCGCTCGAGGATGTGGCCTTCGGCGGAAGCTGGGGCCGGCCCTGGTCCGGCTGACTCAGACGCCCGGGGCCGCCGAGCTCGCCAACCCGGCCCCGACGACGAAGGTGGCGATGACCAGAACCAGCGCCGAGGCGGGCCAGATCCACATCCTGCTCCCGCGCCGGGCCGCGTGGACCATGCCGCCCAGGCCCACCAGCGCCGCCAGGACCAGCCCACCCCAGGTGACCACATAGGCCCAGGTGACCAGCGAATCGCGGCAGTTGTCGTGGCCGCACGCGTCAGTGGCCATGACGAAGAAGGGCGAGAAGAACAGCGAGACGAGCCCCGCCAGCACCGCCAGCACGGTCAGCACGATCGACGCCACCCGATCGGCGGGCGAACGGTGCGGATGGGAGGCCGGCGGAGACGTCATGGCCGCGATTGTGCCTGGTGAGGCAACGGGAGTACAGTGCTAGACGTGCAGCGGGTGCTCCTTCTCGGACGCCGCGACGGGGTCTGATCCAGACCGGCCTCCCGTCGCGGGTGTTCGCGATGCGCCGGTCTGAAGTCCCCTTCAACTTCCCGGAGCGAACATCGTGACCACCCAGAACTTCGATTCCGTCGACGCCTACATATCGGCGCGCACCATCAAGACCCCCGCCGGCCCGCCCCGCCCGGGCCAGCCGGCCTGGAACGCCCAGCGCGGCACCGCGATGCCGGTGAACCGCTACCGGCCGTTCGCGGGTGAGGTCGAGTTGATCTCGCTGCCCGACCGCACCTGGCCGGACACGGTGATCGAACACGCCCCGGGGTGGTGCGCGGTGGACCTGCGCGACGGCAACCAGGCCCTGATCGACCCGATGAGCCCGGCCCGCAAGCGGCGGATGTTCGACCTGCTGGTCAAGATGGGCTACAAGGAGATCGAGGTCGGCTTCCCGTCGGCCAGCCAGACCGATTTCGACTTCGTCCGCGAGATCGTCGAGCAGGGTGCGATCCCCGGGGACGTCACCATCCAGGTGCTGACCCAGTGCCGGCCGGAACTGATCGAGCGCACCTTCCAGGCCTGCGACGGCGCCCCGAACGTGATCGTGCACTTCTATAACTCCACCTCGATACTGCAACGCCGGGTGGTGTTCCGCGCCGGCCGTGACGAGGTCAGGAAGATCGCCACCGACGGCGCCCGGAAGTGCCTGGAGGAACAGGCGAAACACCCCGGCACGCGGTGGCGCTACGAGTACTCTCCGGAGTCCTACACCGGAACCGAGTTGGCCTACGCGGTCGAGGTCTGCGATGCGGTCGCCGACGTCATCAATCCCACCCCGGACTGGCCGCTGATCGTCAACCTGCCCGCGACGGTGGAGATGACCACCCCCAACGTCTACGCGGACTCAATCGAGTGGATGAGCCGTAACCTGAAGCGGCGCGACTCGATCATTCTGAGTCTGCATCCGCACAACGACCGCGGAACCGCAGTCGCCGCAGCGGAATTGGGCTATCAGGCCGGAGCGGATCGTATCGAGGGCTGCCTGTTCGGCAACGGTGAGCGCACCGGCAACGTCTGCCTGGTGACACTCGGGCTGAACCTGTTCTCCCGTGGTGTGGACCCTCAGATCGACTTCTCCAACATCGACGAGATCCGCCGCACGGTCGAACACTGCAATCAGTTGCCGGTCCACGAACGTCATCCCTACGGCGGCGACCTGGTGTACACCGCGTTCTCCGGCAGCCACCAGGACGCGATCAACAAGGGCCTGGACGCCATGAAGATCTCCGCGGACGAGGCCGACGCCGACGTCGACGACATCCTCTGGCAGGTGCCCTACCTGCCGATCGACCCCAAGGACGTCGGGCGCACCTACGAGGCCGTCATCCGGGTGAACTCGCAGTCGGGCAAGGGCGGGGTGGCCTACATCATGAAGGCCGACCACGGTCTGGTGCTGCCGCGCCGGCTGCAGATCGAGTTCAGCCAGGTGATCCAGCGGATCACCGACGGCGAGGGCGGCGAGGTCTCCAGCAAGGAGATGTGGGACGCCTTCGCCGACGAGTACCTGGCGCCGGTTCGCCCGCTGGAGCGCATCCGCCAGAGGGTGATCGGCTCGGAGGTCGACGGCGGCACCGACGTCATCGAGGCCACCGTGAAACTCGACGGCGTCGAGACCGAGATCCGCGGCGAGGGCAACGGCCCGCTGGCGGCCTTCGTCGACGCGCTGGGGACGGTGGGAATCGACGTGCACGTGCTGGACTACTCCGAGCATGCGATGTCGGCCGGCGAGGAGGCCGCGGCGGCGGCCTACGTGGAGGCATCGGTCAACGGCAGAACGGTGTGGGGGGTGGGCATCGCCACCTCGATCACGACCGCTTCGCTGCGGGCGGTGGTTTCGGCCGTGAACCGGGCCGCCCGGTCGGTCTAGAACAGGGCGAACTGCTGGCCCTGGTCGACGGACTGCTGGAATTCGTCGATGCCGGTGCCGCCGGCCACGGCCGTCACGCTGTGCATGAACTGCTCGTCGGAAACCGTGGGGACGCCCAGTTCACGGGCCTGAAAACCCTTGCCGTGCTCCGCTAGCGGCTCGTTGCAGATCACCAGCGACGTCTCGGGGTCGACCGCGTCGGCGTAGGACAGGCCGGCATGCAGGATGCGTTCGACGAGTTCCTCGTGCGTGCGGTTGACCTCCGCCGACAGTGCGACGCGCATCCCCTGCACCAGTGGGCGGCCGTGCTGGTAGCGGCCGGGGTTCTGGTACGGACAGGGCATGCGCGAGGCCAGCATCTTCAGCGGGCGCAACTCCTCGTGCGTGACGGTCCCGTTGGGCCAGCGGCGCCGGGTCACCGGACGGACCGGCAGCCACACATCGCGGGCGCGTGCCCGTTGCAGTGCCGGCGTGAGCACCCGGGACAGCACCAGGGCGTCGTCGAACGCGTCGTGGGCTTTGGTCTGCGGGATATCCCAATGCCGCGCAAGGGTTTCCAGCCGCAGGTTGTCCAGCCCGAGATCGAGCCGGCGGGTCAGCTCGACCGTGCACATGACGCTGTCGACCGGCAGGACGGCGCCTGCGAGTTCGGCCTCTGCGATCAGGAACGAGTAGTCGAAGGCGGCGTTGTGGGCCACCAGCGTCCGGCCGTGCATCAACTCGGCGACCTCGGCGGCGATGTCGGTGAAGGTCGGCTGGTCCTCGAGCATCTGCGCGGTGATCCCGTGCACGTGGGTGGGGCCGGGGTCGACGCCCGGATTGAGCAGGCTGACCACCGAGTGCTCCACGTTCCCCACGGCGTCGAGAGCCAGTGCGGCCACACTCAGGACTCGGGCGTGGCCCGGACGGAAACCGGAGGTCTCGACGTCCACGACGACCCAGCCGTCGGACGGCTCGCTCGCCGGCCTTCCCCAGGTTTGGCTCACAACCGTCAGGATGGCACGCGCCCCCGACAGCCCGCGGCACATCGGGTCCGTGTCGGCGGGGCCGTCTTCTGACCGGAATACACTCACCTGCGATGCCGACCACCAACCGCCCGCACCGGATGACCGTGCGCGGCCGCTCCGCGCTGGCCCTCGGATCGGCCGCCCGCTGGGCGTCCCGGATCACCGGCCGCGGCGCCGGGGCGATGATCGGCGGCCTGGTGGCGATGACGCTGGACCGCTCGGTGCTTCGGCAACTGGGCGGGGGACGGCGCACGGCGGTGATCACCGGGACCAACGGCAAGTCCACCACCACACGGATGGTTGCCGCCGCGCTGCGGACGCTGGGGGCGGTGGCGACCAACGGTGAGGGCGCGAACATGGACGCCGGTCTGGTGGCCGCGCTGGCAGCCGACCGCGATGCCGCGCTGGCCGCCCTCGAGGTGGACGAGATGCACGTCCCACACGTGGCCGACGCGGTCGAGCCCGCCGTCATCGTGCTGCTCAACCTGTCCCGTGACCAGCTCGACCGGGTTGGCGAGATCAACCACATCGAGCGCACCCTTCGAGCCGGCCTGGCCCGTCACCCCGGCGCGGTGATCGTGGCGAACTGCGACGACATCCTGATGACCTCGGCGGCCTACGACTGCCCGAAGGTGGTCTGGGTGGCCGCCGGCGGAAGCTGGGCTGCCGACTCCGTCAGTTGCCCGCGCAGCGGCGAGGTGATCGTGCGCGAGCAGCAGCACTGGTACTCCACCGGCGCCGCCTTCGAACGACCCACACCGTCGTGGTGGTTCGATGAGGAGAACCTCTACGGCCCGGACGGTTTCGTGTGCCGGATGCGGCTTGCCCTGCCCGGAGTTGTCAATCGGGGCAACGCCGCCCAGGCCGTCGCCGCGGCGGTGGCGATGGGCGCCGAGCCGGCGGCGGCTGTCGAAGCGGTCTGCGGCGTCGACGAGGTCGCCGGGCGCTACCGGACCGTCCATCTGGGCAGCCACACCGCGCGACTGCTGCTGGCCAAGAATCCGGCCGGGTGGCAGGAAGCACTGTCCATGGTCGACAAAACCGCTGCGGGAGTGGTGATCTCGGTCAACGGCCAGGTTCCCGACGGGGAAGACCTCTCCTGGCTGTGGGACGTCCGGTTCGAGCATTTCGAGGGCACCTCCGTCGTCGCGGCCGGCGAACGTGGCACCGATCTGGCCGTGCGGCTGGGATACGCCGGTGTCGAGCACTCGCTGGTGCACGACACCGTCAGCGCCATCGAGTCCTGCCCGCCAGGCCACGTCGAGGTCGTCGCCAACTACACCGCCTTCCTGCAGTTGCAACGCGCCCTGGAGCGTCGCTCGTGATCAGGATCGGCCTGGTGCTCCCCGACGTGATGGGCACCTACGGCGACGGCGGCAACGCGGTCGTGCTGCGACAGCGGCTGCGGCTGCGCGGGATCGGCGCCGAGATCGTCGATATCACCCTGGCCGACCCGGTTCCGGATTCACTCGACCTCTACACCCTCGGAGGCGCGGAGGACTACGCCCAACGGCTTGCGACCCGCCATCTGCTGCGCCACCCGGGCCTGCAGAGAGCGGTGCAGCGCGGCGCGCCGGTACTGGCGATCTGCGCGGCCATCCAGGTGCTCGGCCACTGGTACGAGACTTCGGCCGGCGAACGGGTCGAGGGGGTGGGACTGCTCGACGTGACCACCTCGCCGCAGCCGGAACGCACCATCGGCGAAGTGCTCTCGGAGCCGCTGGTCGATGGACTCTCCCAACCGCTGACGGGGTTCGAAAACCACCGCGGCGGAACGGTTCTCGGTCCGGATGCCCGTCCGCTGGCGGCCGTGGTCAAGGGCGCGGGCAACCGCCTTGGGGACGGGTTGGACGGCGCGGTGCAGGGCAGCGTCGTGGCGACGTACCTGCACGGCCCGTGCCTGGCGCGCAACCCCGAGCTGGCCGACCACCTGCTGTCGAAGGTGGTGGGCCCGCTGCCGCCGCTGGACCTGCCCGAGGTCGAACAACTGCGCCGACGAGCTCACCCTGGGCCGCGCCCTGTCCGGCCGCCGCGCCATGGTCTAGCGGGGCGTCCCTCGTCGGCCCCGTCGGCCCGCTCGCCGATCCTGTTGAGCAGCTGGCGGATTCGCAGCTGATCCGGGCCGATGCCGGACAGCGGGTCAAGAGCTCCGCCGAGCACGTGGTAGCGGCCGCGG